>JAZKBJ010000140.1:0-14142 GCA_040388685.1 Pseudomonadota bacterium | reverse complement strand
CCTGGGCGCGCTATCGCAGGATCATGAAATGGATGGCGGCGTTCACCGCTGCGGTCGTCGCGCTGGTGCTGGTGGTCCTGTACCAGGTGGTCGGCTTCGTCTCGATCCACTTCTACATCGCCACCGCGCTCGGCCTGGGCCTCGCCATGCTGCTGATGGCCGCGCTGATGGGGCTGGTGTTCCTGTCGAGCGGCACGGGCCATGACGAATCGATCGAGGATCCGCTGGAGGATGAGCGCAACCGGTAAGGGGCGTTGAGTCTTGCGCGCGCCATGCCTATCTAGGTGCCATGTCCGAAACTGTGATCTCTCTCGCCCCCAGCGCCGCCGCCCGCGTCGCCACGATCGCTGCCAAGCAGGGCGCGCCCGCGATCCTGCGCCTGTCGGTTGAAGGTGGGGGCTGTTCGGGCTTCCAGTACAAGTTCGGCCTCGCCGATGCGCCCGATGAGGGCGACACCGTGGCCGAAACCGATGGCGTTCGGCTGGTCGTAGATGAGATGAGCCTTGGCCTGCTCGAGGGCAGCGTGGTCGAATATGTCGAATCGCTGGGTGGTGCGGCGTTCCGCGTCACCAATCCGCAAGCGGCATCGGGCTGCGGCTGTGGGTCCAGCTTCGCGATATGATCAAGGTCGCCTCGTTCAACATCAACGGGATCAAGGCGCGTCTGCCGCGCCTGCTCGAATGGCTAGAGGAAACCCGCCCCAGCGTCGCCTGCCTGCAGGAGATCAAGACGCAGGACGAAGGCTTCCCGTTCGCCGACTTCGAGAAGATCGGCTATCACGCGATCTGGCACGGGCAAAAGGGCTTCAACGGCGTCGCCATCCTTGCTGACGGGGTCAAGCCGGTCGAGGCGCAGCGCGGGCTTCCCGGCGATCCCGAGGACGAGCACGCGCGTTACATCGAAGCCGATGTCTTCGGCTTGCGCGTGGTGTGTATCTATTTGCCCAATGGCAATCCGCAGCCCGGCCCGAAGTTCGATTTCAAGCTGCGCTGGATGGAACGGCTGCGCACGCGCATGGCCGAACTTGCCGCGCAAGAACTGCCCGCGCTGGTGATCGGTGATTACAATGTGATCCCCGAGGACAAGGACACCTATTCGGTCCGCGCCATGGCCAACGATGCGCTGATGCAGCCCGAATCGCGCGATGCCTATCGCCGCCTGCTCAACGATGGCTGGACCGACGCAATCGACCTGTACAACCCGCTCGGCGGCGTGTGGACGTTCTGGGACTATCAGGCTGGCGCATGGCAGCGGGACCATGGCTTCCGCATCGACCACGCGCTGCTTTCGCCCGATCTTGCCGACCGGCTGATCGCGGCGGGCGTGGACAAGGACTATCGCGGGCGCGAAAAGGCCAGCGATCACGCACCGGTTTGGGTCACCTTGCGCGACTGACAACGGTTTGTCGCAGCTGCGAAACGCTTTGCGGAAATCGTATCGGCATGAACGCCAGCCTGTGCATGGCGTCACTGCGCGTTAAGGCAGGCTCGGTCATGAGAGTTGCCAAGCAACCGACACATGATCTGAAAGTGATTCAATGGGCCTGTTCAAGCCTGACTTCTTCCGCTCGCTGGCCTTCGGATTTCTGATGGGCACGGCTGTGATGGGTATGACCGTTGGCGCGACCGCTCTGGCCTCGACCAGCGAAACCGAGCAGGTTTCCCGCTAACATGAACCGCACGCTCCTCGCCGTTCTGACTGCGGCAGGAGTGCTGACCGCATCATGCCAGCAGCCCGCGCTTGCCGAAGGCGTGATGGCCACGCCCGATGCGGCGGTGAAAGCCTCCGAAGCGCCCGGTAAGAAAGTCGCCGTGTTCGCGGGCGGGTGCTTCTGGGGCATTGAGGCGGTGTTTAGCCACATCAAGGGCGTAACCAGCGTCGTCTCGGGCTATCACGGCGGGGTCAAGAATGACGCGAGCTACGATACCGTCAGCAATGGCGATACCGGCCATGCCGAGGCGGTGCGCGTTACGTACGATCCGGCCAAGGTCCGCTACGACCAGTTGCTGCGCGTGTTTTTCGCGGTCGGTGCCAATCCGACGCAACTCAACTATCAAGGGCCGGACCACGGCACCCAATACCGCAACGCGCTCGTCCCGATGGACAAGGAGCAGGCGCGCGTTGCCGCCGGTTATCTTGCGCAGCTCAAACGGCTCGACTTGTGGAAGCGCCCGATCGTGACGGCGGTCGAACCCTACAAGGCGTTCTATCCTGCCGAGAGCTATCATCAGGACTTCATGGCCAACAATCCTGACCATGGCTACATTCGCCGCTGGGACGCGCCCAAGGTCGAGGCGCTGCGGCGCATGTTCCCGGACCTGTACAAGCCTGCCTTCACGCGGAACTGATTTGCGCTTCGATACGCCCCACCCTATCTAGGGGCTATGTCGGGACACCATCATCACCACGATTTTGCGGGCGAGAAACTGGTCGAAGCTGCGCGCGATGCGCTGGTCGATGCCGGTGAGCAATGGACCGACATGCGCGCCGATGTGTTCGAGGCGCTCGCTGCGCGCGAAAAGCCTGCCTCGGCTTACGACATCGCCGAGAGCGTCGGCACGCGGCGTGGCAAGCGGGTTGCGGCCAATTCGGTCTACCGCATCCTCGATCTGTTCGTGCGAACCAACCTTGCCCGCCGGGTCGAAAGCGCCAATGCCTACGTCGCCAACAGTCACCCCGGCTGCCGCCATGACTGCATCTTCCTGATCTGCGACGTCTGCGGCTCGGCCGTGCACATCGATGACGACAAACTTACCGGCGCGCTGCGTAGCGCCGCACAAGGCGCGGGCTTTGCCGAAGTGCGTCCCGTGGTCGAAATTCGCGGCCACTGCGCCGAATGCGCCAAGGGCGAATTGCTGTAGCGTACGCTCAGTAGTGGGTTAAGCTACCCGTCTCTTGTGGGGGAGGGGCGCGATGCACGAACAACGACACTTGCCGACACGGCGGCAATTCGTGGCAGTCATTTCCGGCAATGCGCTGGAATTCTACGATTTCCTCAGCTTCAGCTTCTTCGCCGTGAATCTGTCGCGGGTCATGTTCCCGGCAGGGGCGCCGGGCGGCGCGCTGCTGCTGACCCTGATGACGGCAGGGGCGGGCTTCGGGGCGCGGCCTCTGGGCGCGATCCTGTTCGGACTGCTGGGCGACCGGATCGGACGCCGCCCGACCATGCTCGCCACATTCGCGCTCATGGGAATCAGCGCTGTGGGACTTGCCCTGACCCCTGATTATGCAGCGATTGGCATGGCCGCACCGATCATGGTCGTCGTGTTCCGCCTGTTGCAGGGGTTGGCGGCGGGCGGCGATGTCGGTCCGACGACTGCGTTTCTCGCTGAAAGCGCTCCGCCCGAACGGCGCGGCATGCTGATCGCGCTGCAACTGGTGGCGATGCGGATCGGCGTGCTGGCAAGCGGGCTCGTCGGCCTGGCGCTGGCGAGCACGCTCACCCCGGCGCAACTTGACGCTTACGGCTGGCGCATCGCCTTCGGAATTGGCGCCGGGATCGTGCCGCTGGCGTTCATCCTGCGCCGCCGCCTCGACGAGACGCTGCATTTGCCCGAGCGCGGGCCTCACGTGGTCACCGAACTGAGCTTGCGCGCTTATGCCGCGGCGTTGCTCGGTGTCGCCGGGTTTCTCCTTGCCGGTGCCGCTGGGGATTTCCTGTTCGTCTATGCCGTGACCTTCCTCAAGGTTCAGGTGACCAACGGCTACGTCGTGCAGATGGCAGCGGCTGGAACACAGATCGCCGGCTTGCTGATGGGGGGCTGGCTGGGTGACCGGTTTGGCCGGCGGCGGGTGAATCTCCTTTTTGCGCTCATCGCGGCGGCGATATCGCTGCCGCTGTTCCGCTGGGGAATTGCCGGTGGTGATCCTGCGCGACTGGCTATTGCCGTGGCCGTTCTGCTGTTGCTCGCGACAATCTCGGCTGCGGTGGCCTATGCCGCCTTCGTGGAGACGACGCCCAAGCGCCACCGCGCTGGTCTGGTCGGGATTGGCTATGGCGTTATCGTGGCGATCACGTTCGGGGCGACGCCGGTGCTGCTGACGCGCTACATCACCCGCACAGGCGATCTCGCTGCGCCGGGGTATCTCTTTACGACAGCGGCGGTCCTGCTGATCGTATCGGCATTGACTCTACCCGACACCGGACCCCGGTCCTTCGGGAAGCATCGTGGCACCTGATCGCGTTCGACAGCGCGCGCGCATGCGTGTAAGGGCGGTCGGATGAGTTACGACCCGGCAACACCGTTGCTCGACACGGTAAATACCCCCGCAGACCTTCGCAAGCTTGCGCCGTCGCAACTCCGGCAGTTGTCGGACGAGTTGCGCGCCGAGATGATTTCCGCCGTCGGGACGACCGGCGGACACCTTGGCTCGGGCCTCGGCGTGGTCGAACTGACCGTGGCGATCCACTATGTTTTCAACACGCCGGACGACAAGCTTGTGTGGGACGTCGGCCACCAGGCCTATCCGCACAAGATCCTGACCGCACGGCGCGACCGCATCCGCACGCTGCGGCAGGGCGGGGGGCTCTCGGGCTTCACCAAGCGCAGCGAGAGCGAATACGACCCGTTCGGCACCGCGCATTCCTCCACGTCGATTTCGGCAGCGCTCGGCTTTGCCATCGCCAACAAGCTGACCGACCGGCCCGGCAAGGGTATCGCGGTGATCGGCGACGGCGCGATGAGCGCTGGCATGGCCTATGAGGCGATGAACAACGCCCAAGGCGCGGGCAATCGCCTGATCGTGATCCTCAACGACAACGACATGTCGATTGCGCCGCCGGTGGGCGGGCTCTCGGCCTATCTCGCGCGGCTGGTGTCCTCGCGCCCGTTCCTCAGCCTGCGGGACATTGCGCGGCGGCTGTCGCGCAAGCTGCCGCGCCCCTTGCACGAAGCGGCGCGCAAGACCGATGAATTCGCGCGCGGCATGGCCATGGGCGGCACCCTGTTCGAGGAACTGGGCTTCTACTACGTCGGCCCGATCGACGGGCACAACATTGACCAGCTGATCCCGGTGCTCGAAAACGTGCGCGATGCCGCCGAAGGCCCGTGCCTGATCCATGTCGTGACGCAGAAGGGCAAGGGTTATGCCCCGGCCGAGGCGGCAGCGGACAAGTACCACGGCGTGCAGAAGTTCGATGTGATCACCGGCGAACAGGTCAAGGCCAAGGCGTCCGCGCCTGCCTACCAGAACGTGTTCGGCGAAACGCTGGCCAAGCTGGCAGACGCCGACCCGCGCATCTGTGCGATCACCGCCGCCATGCCCAGTGGAACCGGTGTCGACAAATTCGCCAAGGCGCACCCCGATCGAACGTTCGATGTCGGCATTGCAGAACAGCACGCGGTGACCTTCGCTGCCGGGCTTGCCGCAGAAGGCATGCGCCCATTCTGCGCGATTTATTCGACCTTCCTCCAGCGCGCGTTCGATCAGGTCGTGCACGATGTGGCGATCCAGAACCTGCCGGTGCGCTTCGCAATCGACCGCGCCGGTCTGGTCGGGGCCGATGGCGCGACGCACGCAGGGTCATTCGACGTGACCTATCTCGCCACGTTGCCCAACATGGTGGTCATGGCACCGGCTGACGAGGCCGAACTGGTGCACATGACCTATACCGCCGCGCTCCATGACAGCGGGCCGATTGCGTTCCGCTATCCGCGTGGCAACGGCACCGGGGCAGCGCTTCCCGATGCGCCCGAACGTCTGGAAATCGGCAAGGGCCGCATTGTCCGGCAGGGTAGCAAGGTGGCGCTGCTGTCACTCGGCACGCGTTTGGCTGAAGCGCTGAAAGCGGCGGACCAGCTTGAGGCCAAAGGGTTGCCGACCACGGTTGCCGACTTGCGCTTTGCCAAGCCGCTTGACGAGGCGTTGATCCGTCACCTCATGGCCACGCACGAAGTGATCGTCACGGTCGAGGAAGGTTCGATCGGCGGACTTGGCGCGCATGTGCTGACCATGGCGAGCGATGAAGGCCTGACCGATGCAGGCCTCAAGATCCGCACGATGCGACTGCCCGATCTGTTCCAGGATCATGATTCGCCCGAGAAGCAGTATGACGAGGCGGGCCTAAACGCGCCGCAGATCGTGGAGACCGTGTTGAAAGCGCTGCGCCACAACAGTGCAGGGGTCAACGAAGCACGGGCCTGAAGGCTGTCAGCCGAGCCACATCCACAGGCCGGCAGGAATGCCGAAGAAGTGCCAGTGGGCGGTCGTGGCGAGGAACCAGAGGACCAGCGCAATCAGGGTTGCCGTACGCAACTTGTCCAGATTGCGCAAATTCGGCCAATACGTTGTGCGGCGCTGCCACGGCGAAAATTCGCGGTTGTTCTGCCGGATTTTGCGCTTGTCCTGAAAATGCGACCCCAGAAGGGCCACGAGTATGAGGCCACCCATCAGAACCAGCACCCGTGCAGAGGGAGCGACCATGATGTGCGCAAAGGCCCATAGCGAGATGCCCCACATCATGGGGTGGCGAGTGATGGTGAAAACGCCAGTCGGAATGATCGTTCCAAGGCCTGCCGGGTTAACGCCAGGCAGCGCGGGGTTCCGCATGAACGAGGAGAGAAACAGCGCAAGTGCAAGGATTGTGATGACGCTTGCGACCGCCCAGATCACGGGATTTGACCCGTTCCACAGTGGCGATGTGTCAGGCGCACGGTCGAACGCGACCAGTGCCCAGCCAAATAAGGCAAGCGAAACAAGCGAGTAGACCAGCAAAAAGGTTTGCGAACCCATTGCAGAAATCAGCCGCGTGCGAAGGAAGCCCGACATGACAAAGTGGGCCAAGGCAAACAGCAACACTGCCGCGAAGAGGTCAATGAGTTCACTTGCAGGCTGCATCCCTGTATCTTCTTCTTTTTGACTGATCAACGTCTCGGCATTGACCGATAGTTGTTCAGCGCGCAGCGTTCACTGCATTTTTGATCACAGGCCGTTTCCGATTTTCTGTGATATCCTTATGCATACATCTAACATGTATCATTTGCTACAGCGTGACCGTGTAAAATCGACGCAATGTTCCGCAAGGTTCAACCGAAACGGAGCATTGCCCTCGTCCCCCCGCTCGGCAGGATTTGGCTTGCGCCTTCTCCCGGCGGCAGCGCCTTGCTTGGGATCAGGCGGCGTTTTCAAAAATTGCCGCAATGCCCTGTCCGCCTCCGATGCACATGGTTGCAAGTCCGAAATGACCGTTTCGCCGAACGAGTTCCCGGGATAGATTGGCGAGAATTCGCCCGCCGGTCGCGCCGATCGGATGGCCAAGCGATATTCCTGATCCGTTGACATTGAGCATGTCGTGGCGGCTGTCATCGGCCGACCAGCCAAAGCCTTGCAGGCAAGCCAGCACTTGCGAGGCGAAGGCCTCGTTCAGTTCGACGAGATCAATGTCCGCCCATGACAGGCCATTGCGTGCAAACAGGCGCTCGGTGGCGGCGACCGGGCCGATTCCCATGCGCGCGGGATCGCACCCCGCAGCGGCCCAGGAGTGAAACCACGCAATCGGTTCGAGGCCGAGCTCGTCCAGCTTGTCCTCGGCAACGACGAGGCACGCTGCCGCTGCGTCGTTCTGCTGACTGGCGTTACCTGCCGTCACCACGCCGCCCTCGATCGGTCGCAAACTCGCGAGCGATTCGGCGGTCGCATCGGCGCGATAGCCTTCATCATGCAAGAACAGCACGGCATCGCCGCGTTTCTGCGGCACGGCTACCGGCACGATCTCATCGTCGAACAGACCCCTGGACCACGCCGCGGCGGCACGCTGGAGGCTGCGCGCGGCATAGGCGTCGCAGGCCTCGCGCGTGATGCCATAATCGCGGGCGAGGTTCTCGGCCGTCTCGATCATCCCGCTGATCACGCCGTAACGCTCGATCGGCTGGCTCATCATCCGCCCGCGCGAAAGGCGGTCGTGAAGCGTGAGGCCGCCCATGCGCACGCCCCTGCGCACATCGGTGGTGTAATGCTCGACGTTGGACATGCTTTCCACGCCGCCCGCAACAACCACGTCAGAAGCGCCGGTCTGGACCATCATTGCGGCATTGACGATGGCCTGCAGGCCCGATCCGCAGCGCCGGTCGAGCTGATAGCCAGGCACTTCCTCAGGCAGGCCCGCCAGCAGCCATGACCAATGCGCGATGCATGGCGCCTCGCCGCTGCCATAAGCTTGCGCGAACACCACGTCGTCGACGCGCGCGGGATCGATCCGGGTGCGTTCGATCAATGCCTTGAGCACAGTCGCGCCAAGTTGTCCGGCGGTGAGCGCTGACAAGGAACCGCCGAACTTGCCGACCGCCGTCCGGATCGGGGCGACAATGGCGGCGCGGCGCAGACGGGTCATGGGGCACATCCTGCAATTCCGGTGTCGACGAGGCGGGCAATCTTGCCCGCTGTCAGTCCAGGGCGTTCGGCCAGCACTTGCTCAAGCCAAGCCGCCACCGGCGAAATCGCGCAGCATCTGCTTGGCGATCACCAGTTGCATGATCTGGGTCGTGCCTTCGTAGATGCGGTATATGCGGCTGTCGCGGAAGAAACGCTCGGCCTCGTATTCGGCAAGATAGCCCGCGCCGCCGTGGATCTGGACGCAGCGATCGGCGACGCGACCGCACATTTCGGATGCGAACATCTTGAAGGCTGCGGCTTCGAGCAGGACCTTGCGCCCTTCATCTGCCTTGCGGATGGCATCACGCATCATGCATTCGGCGGCATAGATTTCGGCATAGCTGTCGGACAACATCGCCTGGATCAGCTGGAAATTGGCGATAGGCTCGCCAAACGCCTTGCGCTCGGTCGCATACTTTACCGCCGTGTCCAGAATCCGTTTGGCATAGGCGGTGCTGGCCGCGCCCACGGACAGTCGCCCGTTGTCGAGGCTTTGCATCGCGGTGGCGAAGCCCTTGCCTTCCTCCGCCCCGAGCAGTGCATCGCCGGGGACGAACACGTCCTCCATGATGATATCGCCGATGTGGCTGCCGGGCTGGCCCATCTTCTTGTCCGATTTGCCGCGCGTCACGCCTGCCGTGTCGAGTGGCACGATGAAGGCCGAGACGTGGCCATTGCGCGGCAGGTTTTCCTTCGAGGTGCGCGCCATGATCAGTGCGACCTGCGCGAAGGGAGCGTTGGTGATATAGCGTTTGGTGCCGTTCAGCACGTAGCCGTTGCCCGAGCGGACGGCGGTGGTCTGCAGTCCCGCCGAATCCGAACCCGAACCCGGTTCTGTCAGGCCGAACGAAGCGATCTCGCCCGCGGCAAGGCGGGGCAGCCATTCGGCCTTCTGTTCAGGCGTGCCAGCATTCTTGATCGCCGAGCAGACCATGCCGAGGTTGATCGAGGTGATCGAACGGTAGGCCGGCATGGCATAGCTCAAGGCAAAGATCGTCTCGATATACTGGGTGACGTTCATGCCCGCGCCGCCATATTCCTCGGGCATGGTCAGCCCGAACAGACCCATCTCCCGCATCTCAGCGAGCAGGTCGCCGGGGATGCGGTCGTTGGCGATAACCTCGGGTTCGGCGGGGATCAGGCGTTCGCGGACGTAGCGCTTCAGCTGTTCGAGGAATTGTTCGAAAACGTCCGTGTCCATGCCGGGGTTTGGCGTGCTCATGATCAATCCTAAACTCCTCGCCCGTGATCTGGCGTGGAGTTTAATCGACTAATTAATAAAACGCCAAGCACGGATTTGGGCGCGCCCTTCAGGTCAGGTAACGCCGTGCATGAGCTTCTTGAGCGGCACCGCCACCACCAGCAACACGACGCCGATGCCGACCGAAATCCACCCGATCGTGGTGAACACACCGACATACGTGTCGAGGCTGACCTTGAGATTGGTCACTTGCCCGCCCACCGTTTCCACGCTGGCGACTTGCGCCACCATGCCCGCCACATACTGCGCGACCGCGATCGAGAGGAACCACACGCCCATCATCATGCCGACGATGCGCGCCATCGACAGCTTGGTGATCATCGACAGACCTACCGGCGAGATGCACAGTTCGGCCATCGAGTGGATCAGGTAGAGGCCCGCCAGCCAGAACAGGCCGACCTTGAATTGCGCATCGGCGAACTGCGATCCCCACACCAGCAGGAGGAAGCCGCCGCCCACGCCCATCAGCGCGAGTGAGAACTTGACCGGGATCGATGGCTCGATGCCGCGCCGGGCCATCGCGTTCCACATCACGCTAAACAGCGGGGCAAGCGTGACGATGAACAGCGCGTTGAAGATCTGCGTCTGGCCCGCAGGCATGACATAGACCGGTTCGGTGCCGAATCCCTGGCTGCGCGAATAGACCATGCCGAGGAACCCGGCGGCCATCGCCACGCCGAAGCCGATGGTCATCTTGCGGCGGGTGGACGGCGCTTCGCCCTGTCCGAAGAACCACGCGAGGGCCCAGCCGAGGCCGCCGAGCAGCGCGGCGAAGAACAGGTAGTAGCTGGCCGGGATTGCCTGGAACATCGCGAAGAGGGGGCGGGTCCAGCCCACCTCGAGCTGGGTATTGCGTTCGGCAAACAGGGTGAGCGACGAGCCTGCCTGTTCGAACAGCGTCCAGAACACAGTGTTGAACACGATCAGCACCATCGCCGCGACCATCATCTGGAACTCGGCGCGGTTGCCCGCCGCCAGCGCCCAGATCAGGATGCCGGGCAGCGCAATCAGGAACGTGCCGAACATCAGCTTGCCCATGATAGGCAGCCCGAGAAAATAGCCGATCAGGCCTTCGCCCGCTTCGGGCGGCACATAGGCCATGAGGTTCATGAACAGGAAGAAGAACAGCGGCACGCAGACCAGCGCCGCGCCATAAATCAGCCAGTCCTTGCGCGGATCGGCGCCTTCGGGGCGCTCGCCATAGCCATCAAGCCTGCCGCCGTTGAACTGGACCAGCACCCACGAGAACGTCATGCCCAGCGCCGCAAGGCCGAAACCAGCCCACCAGCCCACCGACTCTGCCAGGATCGGGCAGAAGAATTGCGAGATCAGCGAGCCGAGGTTGATGCCCATATAGAAGATGGTGAACCCTGCATCCCGCCGCCTGTCGCCATCGGCGTAAAGCGTACCGACCATGGTTGAGATATTGGGTTTGAAGAAGCCGTTGCCGACCGTGACGATCGACAGGCCGACGAGCAGCAGGCCGACGTAGAATGGCGAACGCTCGCCGTCGGATTCAAAACCGCCCGGCGCAATACGCCTGGCCTCGCTGCCGTCCGCCGCCTTGAGCGAGACCGACTTGTCCTCGTTGCCGACGATCTCGAGCAGTTGCCCGCCCATTTCAAGCGAGCGACCTTCCGTGCCATTCGTCTCGGCCACGGTCACTTCGTAGCGCTGACCCTCGATCGTCGCATAGGGCTTGGCCGCCTCGCCGCCGAAGCAGAGCATGAAATAGCCCAGCGCCATCAGGATCGCGCCGAACTTTACCGAGCGCTTGGAGCCGAGATAGCGATCCGCAATCAGCCCGCCGATCAGCGGGGTGAGATAGACCAGCGCGGTGAACCCGCCATAGATTCCGGTGCTGGTCGTGTCGTTGAACAGGAAATGCTTGGCGAGATAGAGCGTCAGGATCGCCCGCATGCCGTAATAGCCGAACCGCTCCCACATTTCGGTGGTGAACAGGCGCTTCAACTGCGCGGGGTGGCCAAACCATTCTCTGAACTGCTGGGGTTCGGTGGTGGCGGCGTTCATGTTGTCCTGAGCCATGCGGGCGCGCGTTCTCATTGTTGTTTACGGGGCGCCGCGCCTCTCCCGCGCGGCCTCGAGCGCCCTTAGTGGCACGGACGCGCAAGGCAAGAAACTATTTTCAATCGAAACCAGTCTTTGTCACAGACAGGAAAACCCGAAGCCAGCCCGGAAACCAGCGATTGTGCGCCTCGCTGTATTATGGCAGTGCATCACCCATGACCAATCCCGGCCGTCCCGTCTATCTGCGCCTGCGCGACGAGATCTGCGCCGGTATTCTCGACGGTCGCTATCCCGAACAGACGATGCTGCCGTCAGTGCGCGCTTTTGCGGCTGAACAGGGCGCCAATCCCTTGACCGTTGCCAAGGCCTACCAGCAGTTCCAGGACGAAGGACTGGTCACCGTCCAGCGGGGCATAGGCATGTTTGTCGCACCCGGCGCAGTCGAGGCATTGCGCCTGCGCGAACGCGAATCGTTCCTGCGCAACGAATGGCCGGAAACCGCCGCGAGAATGCGCCGGCTGGGGCTTACTCTGGCTGACCTCGCGCAAATGGCCTGAAACGGTGCATATTCGGTAGTTAGGTAGGCTATCAACCGATTGTAATGCCGGTTCCAGCGTGGCAGGATGACTGCTTGCGCTCAGACGGGGGTCCGGGTGCAAGGGATCGTCATAAGGGGGACGTCCTCAAGGATGTCTGGCGGAGGGTAGCACATGATCAGGTCGGAGCTGTTGCAGGCGCTCGCAAAAGAGAGCCCAGGATTGCGCAGCGAGGAAATTGAACGCGTCGTCGACGTATTTTTCGACGAGATTGCCAAGCGCCTTGCCGAAGGCGGCCGCGTTGAACTGCGCGGCTTTGGCGCTTTTTCCACGCGCGAACGCGATGCGCGCAAAGGCCGAAATCCGCGCACTGGCGAAACCGTCGAGGTGCCGGGCAAGCGCGTGCCCTATTTCAAGGCCGGCAAGGAAATGCGTCAGCGGCTCAACGCCGACTGACGACCAGGGTCTGACCCTTGGGTTCACGGTTATTGCGAATGGCGTTGCAGCGGACCGTTGCAGCGCCCTTTGTGCTGTGGCAGGCGCAATGCCATCGCAGCTGACCATCCATCAGATGCAAATGCGCGGACGTGGCGGAATGGTAGACGCCGGGGACTTAAAATCCCTTGATCCTTGATCGTGCGGGTTCGAGTCCCGCCGTCCGCACCAAGGCTTCGCCATTTATTGTTCTGTTCGCGGTGGATTCACGAAGTGTCATGCTGCGACACGGGCATTTGCCCAAATCGTGATGCCGCACACGTAACAAGCCCTTAAAAACGTGTAATAGTCCCCTTGGTAACTCCACGGTAGGACTTGCGCGACTATGGTCTTCCAGGCCGGGACTTGCGCGATTCCGGTTGTTCGGGGATTTCGCGCAAGGGGACCGGGCTTGGCCCAAGATGACGACCAGCAACCGCCGGCTGCAGGCAGCGGCAAGGACGGAGAGCAGCGCGCCGCGCCGCGCTTCACTTTGCTCATTCGTGCAGCCAAGCTGATTGTCGACGATACGAGCGAGTTTCTTTGCGTCATCCGGGACGTATCGAGCAGCGGCATCAAGATCCGTTTGTTCAACCCGCTTCCACCGCACGCAAAGCTGTCCCTCGCCATGAGCAACGGCGATTGCTACGAAGTGGAAACGGTCTGGCAGGACGGTGACTATGCCGGTTTCCGCTTTATCGACGACATCGATATCGAACGCTTGCTTGACGAGGCGCATGGCACCTTTCCAAAACGCCAGGTGCGCCTGCGCATCCACCTTGACGCGATTCTCCATTCCGGCGGCGAAGCAGTGCGGGTCGCGTTTCAGGACATTTCGCAGCAGGGCGCCTGCATCGATTGCGACAAGTGGCTGTTGATGAACGAGCTCGTGCGCGTCGAAACCGGGGTTTTGCCGGCCATTTACGCCAAAGTGCGCTGGCGCAGCCATCCGCGCTATGGCCTGCTGTTTGAACAGACCTTCAAACTCGATGAACTGGCCCATATCGCAGCGCCGCTGCAACCGGGTGACTCCCTGTCCGCCCCGGGCGACCGCCGGTTGGGTGAAGCGCGCTACGGGCGCCGTGACTGACACCGTCGAATTTCGCGATTCACCTGCCTATCGTTAACTTCTCGCTGCATAAGACAGTGGTTGAACTGGGGCTTCAATGGTTAACGGGACGCAGGGCGGCACGGCACATGGGCGCAAGGTCGATGTGGCCATCATCGGTGCAGGCCCTGCCGGGCTTACCGCAGGCTACCTCCTGACCAAGCGCGGGTTTTCGGTGGCGATCATCGAGAAAGACCACACATACGTCGGCGGGATCAGTCGCACGGTCGAGCATGAAGGCTATCGCTTCGACATCGGCGGCCACCGCTTCTTCTCGAAGTCGAAGCAGGTTGTCGACTTGTGGAACGAAATCCTGCCCGACGACTTCATCCAGCGCCCGCGGATGAGCCGCATCTATTACGAGG
>JAZKBJ010000139.1:0-7373 GCA_040388685.1 Pseudomonadota bacterium | reverse complement strand
CTGATGATCGTGTCGAGCCTGACCGAAGGCATAGGGCTGCTGATCCTGATACCGATCACCAGCGTGATCGCCGGCGAAAATTCGCTGGGTGCGCTGGGCAAATGGATGGCCCCGCTCGCTGGCGTCCCCGTGCCGGTGCTGTTGCTGGCAATCGTGGCGCTGGTCGTGGTCCGGGCCCTGCTCGTTTTCCTGGTGCTCCAATTGCGTGCGAGCATGGGCCTTGCGATGACCCGCGCCATGCGCATCGAGGCGCAGGACGCGGTCATGGCCGCTGAATGGCGCTGGCTCAGCAGCCAGACCAGTTCCAGCCATGCCGCGCGGATCATCGGCGAGGCAGACCGCGTCGGACATCTGGGCGAAGAGGCGCTTTCGGTCGTCACCGCTCTCGTCACGGCGGTCATGTTGATGGCGGCGGCTTTCGCCATTTCGTGGAAGCTGACGATGATTGCGCTGGCGTCGGCGGCGGTTGTGGTGCTGGCGGTTGTGGCGCTGCGCACGCATCGGCACCGCGAGGGCGAGCGTTACAGCGAAATCTACGAGGCCTTGCAGGAGCAGGTTTCCAACGGCCTGTTTCATTTGCGCGCCGCCCGGATCGGCGGGGCGGAAGAGGCGCTGACGCGGCAGTTCAGTGAAACGGCGCGCGCGCTGGAAGAGGCGGAGCTGCGCAACCAGCGTTCGATCGCGATGACGCACGTCAGTTTCCAGGCGGTTGCCGTGGGCGTGCTCTGCGTGCTGGTCTACATCGCCTTGCTGCAGATGCGGCTGCCGCTGAGCATTCTCGTGCCGGTACTGGCGATCATGGTGCGGTTCGTGCCGGTCGCTACGGGGCTGCAGCAGTCGGTGCGGAACTGGCGGTTCAATCGCCCCGCGCTCGATGCGCTCAAAGCCATGGTTGCCGAGGCGCAGGCGAACCGGGAAGTGCGCAATCACGGGGCCGTACCACCACGATTGACCCGCGCGATCACCCTTCGCCATGTGACGATGCAGTACGCGGGACGTGACACGCGGGTCTTTGATCAGCTCGACCTGACAATCCGTGCCGGTAGCGTGGTGGGTATCTGCGGGCCATCCGGGGTGGGCAAGAGCAGTCTTGCCGACATTCTGGGCGGCTTGATCTCGCCAGATTCGGGCGAAGTGCTGATCGACGACCAGCCGCTTGCCGGAGGCGCGCGGATCGCCTGGCGCCAGAGGGTCGCCTATGTCGAACAGGTGCCGTACCTGTTCAACGGCACCGTGGCCGAGAATCTGGCCTGGGGCCGGGACAATTGCGATGAGACGGCGATCCGGCATGCTCTTGAGCGCGCCTCGGCATCGTTCGTATTCGCGCTGCCGTCCGGGCTGAATACGCGCGTCGGCGAGGGCGGACGGCAATTTTCCGGGGGTGAGCGGCAGCGGCTGGCACTGGCGCGAGCGCTGCTGCGCTCGCCGGATCTGCTTATTCTCGACGAGGTGACGGCGGCGCTGGATGGCGGAAACGAAGCAGCGGTTACAGGTACGATCGCTGCGCTGAAGGGCTCCTGTACCATCCTGATCCTCGGCCACCGTGCAGCATTGCTTGAACTTGCCGACCAGATCGTCGATCTGGGTAGCCATGCCGACGCCCGACGACCCGATGCGTAATGAATCGATGATGCAGGACGGCAGGCACGAAGAGCTGTTGCTGCGCATCTGCGCCGCGCCTGATGGCGATCATGCCGGTCTGTGCGCACAACTGGACGCGGAAGCGTGGCAATCCCTCGCTGATCTGGCCGAAGTCCACCGGCTGTCGCCATTGCTGCGGCGAAACTTTCAGTTGTCTGGCAGCACGGCGCTCGTGCCTGAAACGGTGCGCGCCGAGATTGACCGCGCTTGCCAATGGCATTCGCTCTACGGCTTGCGCCAGACCGTCGCGCTCAAACGGCTGTGGGAGACGCTGGCCGGAGCCGGTTTTCAGCCGCTGCTGCTCAAAGGCGTGGCGCTCGCGCACCGTGACTTTCCCGACCAGTCACTGCGTCCGATGCGTGATGTCGACCTGCTGCTGCCGCGCGAAGAGGCCGAGCGGGCGCAGGAATTCCTGATCGCTCACGATAGCTATCGGCTGGCACCCTGGGCCGGAACCTATGGCGTCGAGTACAACCATCAGCTCCCTGAAATTCAGGATATCGAATTTGAGCTGACCATCGAGATACATCACCGGGTCAACGCGCGTAACTGGCCGCAGGAGCCGCAGTTCGTCGCCATGCTCCACGAAGAGGCGGTGACGATTCCGATACTCGGAACCGCGATGAAGGTGCCTTCGCCGCGCACCAATTTCCTGCATCTGGTCGAGCACGCGACGCTTCACCACACATTCGAGAACGGCCCGCTGACTTTGGCCGATCTGCATTTCCTCGCCCGGAGCAATACGCTGGACTGGGACTGGATCGAACATGCCGCGACTCGCCTGGGCCTGGCGAATTCATTGCGGCTGGTGGCTACTCTGGCGCACCGCCTTGGCGCGGGGTGGGTGCCCCAGCGCCTGATGGAAGGCGTGCGCTTTCCCGAGAGCCATGTCGCGGCTGCCCGGGCGGCGCTGCTTCAGGATAAGGAAGTGGCCGAACGCAACAAGCTGCTGCGCCGCCTCGATCAGGTCGATGGTGGGCAATGGGGCTGGCGGGCCGCCTTGCGCAAGGCTTTGCGGCCTGACCCTTATCAACTCGCCGATATCGCCCAGTCCCGGCCGGACGAGATGCGCCGCTGGCTTGCCTATCCAGCTTGGTTGCTCAAGCGCGGGATGCGCTATCGCGCAGCGATGGAGAGCGATTCTGCACTGGATGGCGCGCGGCGGGAGGCGGACATGGTTGCCTGGCTGCGCGAGGAGCCGCAGCGGTGAGGCGTGACGATCCCTGTTCGGCAATTGGGTGGTTGACCGCCGCACCCTATGTTGCAATGCAGCAGGTGCGAGTTCAGAATGGATGTAATGCGGAACTCTGATAGATCGCGCTTGCGCTGACGGAGTTGAAACGGGCGCGCCCGAAGGGAGTTTTTGACGCAGTGAGCGAAACGATTTCCGGTAGTCCCCGAAAGGGCATCATTCTTGCGGGTGGATCAGGCACGCGCCTTTATCCCCTGACTCGCGGCGTCTCGAAGCAGCTTATGCCTGTGTTCGACAAGCCGATGATCTATTATCCGCTCAGCACGCTGATGCTTGCGGGCATTCGTGATATTCTGATCATCACTACGCCCGAGGACGCAGTGCAGTTCCAGCGCGTCCTCGGTGATGGTTCGGCATTCGGCGTTGCCTTGTCCTATGCTGTCCAGCCCACGCCGGATGGCCTTGCCCAGGCATTCCACATTGGTGCCGATTTCGTCGGCGCAAGCCCGAGCGCCCTCGTATTGGGCGATAACATCTTCTACGGGCACGGCCTGCCGCAGCTTTTGCAGAACGCGAATGGGCGCACCGCAGGGGCCAGCGTCTTCGCCTACCGGGTCAACAATCCGGAGGCCTATGGCGTGGTCGCTTTCGACGATGCCGGACGCGCTGTGTCGATCGAGGAAAAGCCGCTGCAGCCGCAGTCGAACTACGCGGTGACCGGCCTGTATTTCTACGACAACACGGTTGTCGACCGCGCCCGCGATCTCAAGCCATCACCGCGCGGCGAACTGGAAATCACCGACCTCAATCGTCTCTACATGGACGAGGGTCAGCTTTCGGTGGAGATCATGGGGCGTGGCTATGCCTGGCTCGATACCGGCACGCACGGCTCGCTGCTCGATGCTGCGGCCTATGTGCGCATCACCGAAGAGCGGCAGGGGCTGAAGATATGTTGCCCCGAGGAAATTGCCTGGCGGCAGGGCTTCATCACCGATGCCGAGCTTGAGGCGATTGCCCAGCCGCTTCGCAAGTCCGGGTACGGCGAGTATCTGTTGCAACTGCTGTCGCAGAAGGGCCCGCTGTGAACATCATCGAATGTGATATCCAGGGGCCGCTGATCATCGAACCCCGCGTGTTCGGCGATGAACGCGGGTTCTTTTTCGAAAGCTGGAACGAAGCCGGTTTCGCGGCAGCAGGGCTCGACCTGAAGTTCGTGCAGGACAACCACAGCCGCTCGCAGAAGGGCGTGCTGCGCGGCATGCATTTTCAAAATCCGGGGCCGCAGGGCAAGCTGGTCCGCGTGGCAAGCGGCGCGGTGTTCGATGTGGCGGTAGACTTGCGCCGGTCGTCGCCTGATTTCGGCAAATGGACCGGCGTTGTTCTGTCTGCGGAAAACAAGCGCATGTTCTGGGTGCCCGAGGGCTTTGCTCACGGCTTCCTGACTCTGGAAGACAACACCGACTTCCTTTACAAGTGCACCGCGCCCTACGCGCCGCAATTCGAAGGCAGCCTTGCGTGGAACGATCCGGCAGTGGGCATCGAGTGGCCGCTTGACGGCATCGAGCCAAAGCTTTCCGCCAAGGACGCGACCGGCCTTGCGCTTGACCAAGTGACGGCGTTTCCGTGAAGGCGCTCGTCACCGGGGTAAACGGACAGGTCGGCAAGGCCCTGCTTGCCACCGCGCCCGAAGGCTGGACGTGCGTGGCGCTCGATCGCGCCGCGCTGGATCTTGCTGATGCAGCAGCCATCGCGCGGCTGGTCGCGGCAGAGCGCCCCGATCTGGTCCTCAACGCCGCAGCCTATTCCGCTGTCGACAAGGCGGAAAGCGAGCCGGACCTTGCCCACGCGATCAATGGCGGCGCGCCCGGTGCTTTCTCCGCTGCGCTGGCCCTTACCGGCGGGCGGCTGGTGCACGTGTCTACGGACTTCGTCTTCGACGGGACGTCAGGGCAAGGTTACCAGCCGGGCGATCCGCGCGATCCGCAATCGGTTTACGGCGCCAGCAAGGCGGCGGGCGAACTCGCCGCTGGCGAAGATGCGATCATCGTACGCACCAGCTGGGTCTATGCTGCGGGTGGCGCAAACTTCGTGCGGACCATGCTGCGCCTGATGCGCGAGCGCGAGACGTTGAGCGTCGTGGCCGACCAGATCGGATCGCCGACCTGGGCCACCGGCCTTGCCCGGACGCTGTGGGGCCTCGCGCTCGCAGACAAGCCGGGCATCTACCATCACCGCGATGCCGGTGTTGCCAGCTGGTATGATTTCGCGGTCGCCATTGCTGAAGAGGCAGCCGCACTCGGATTGCTGGTCCGCGTTCCGCGAATCTTCCCCATCGCAACGGCGGATTACCCTACACCTGCCCGCAGACCGTCGTTCTCCGTTCTGGACGTCAGCGCCACGCGCGCTGCGCTGGGCGACGAAGCCATCCACTGGCGCACGAACCTGCGGACCATGCTCGAAGAGGAAAAGGCACTTGGCTAATCTGCTCGTCACTGGCGGCGCCGGTTTCATCGGCGGAAACTTTGTCCATTACTGGGGCGAGACGCACCCGGACGACGCGATCATCGTGCTCGATTGCCTGACCTATGCAGGCAATCGCTCGACCATCGAGGGCGTGGAGCAGGCCGAACTCGTCGTCGGCGATATCCGCGACACCGACCTCGTCGAAAGCCTGCTGCGCACGCGCAACGTGGCGAAGATCGTCCATTTCGCGGCGGAAAGCCATGTCGATCGCTCGATCACCGGGCCAGACGCGTTCATCGACACCAATATCCTTGGCACCAACAGCCTGCTGAAGGCCGCGCGCAAGGTCTGGCTGGATGAAGGCACCGGCAAGCCCCATCGCTTCCATCATATCTCGACGGACGAGGTTTACGGCTCGCTCGGTCCCAACGATCCGGCCTTTGCCGAAACCACGCAGTATCAGCCCAATTCGCCCTATTCGGCGTCGAAGGCGGCGTCCGATCATCTCGTGCGCGCCTATCACCATACTTACGGCCTCGACGTCACCACGACCAATTGCTCGAACAATTACGGGCCGTATCACTATCCCGAAAAGCTGATCCCGCTGTTCATGCTCAATGCGCTCTCGGGCAAGCCGTTGCCGATTTACGGCGATGGCATGAACGTGCGTGACTGGCTCTATGTCGAAGACCACTGTCGCGGTATCGAGGCGGCGCTGAACAACGGAAAGCCGGGCGAGACGTACAACATCGGCGGCGGCGAGGAATTGCCGAACATGGCGGTGATCGACCGGATATGCGCCGAAGTGGACCGCGCGTTCACCGAGATCGAAGGTCTGGCCGAACGGTATCCTGATGCGCCTGCCGCGAAGGGCCGTCCGACCAGCGAACTCAAGACGTTCGTTGAGGACCGCAAGGGGCACGACCGCCGCTACGCCATCGACGAGACCAAGGCCCGTGCCGAGATTGGCTATGTGCCGCAGCACGATTTCGAGAACGGCCTGCGCGGCACGCTACGCTGGTATCTCGACAATGAAGCGTGGTGGCAGCCGCTGCTTTCACGCGGAGCATGAGCGAACTGTCACCGCTTTCGTCGGGAGTCTGAGCGTGGGTCAGCCAGGTAGAACAGGTGAAGCCAGTGCACTGATCGGCAAGCCCATCGGTCAGTATCTTGGCGGGCGGGACAACAATCTCAATCTGATCCGCATTGTTGCAGCATCGGCGGTGCTGGTGTCACACGCTTATGCTCTCACGACCGGGCAGGAAATGAGCGAGCCATTCCGGGCCGCCACCGGCCTGTCGCTGGGGCAATTTGCCGTGGCGATCTTCTTCGGCATGTCGGGCCTGCTGATCGCGCGCAGCTTTGACCGGCGGCAATCGCTTGCCCATTTCGTCAGTGCCCGCTTTCTGCGGCTGTGGCCCGCCCTGGCCGTCGTTCTGACGCTTACCGCTTTCGCGCTGGGGCCGGTGATGACGTCGCTGGCGGCTGGCGAATACTTCCGGTCTGGCCAGACGCTGGCCTATGTTCCGCGCAACCTCAGCCTGTATTTCCGCAACGATGCCCTGCCGGGCGTATTTGCCGCAAACCCCTATGGTGCCGCCACGAACGGGAGCCTTTGGAGCCTGTTCTACGAGGTGGCATGCTATGGTGGCGTCGTGGCGCTCGGGTATCTGGGGGGGCTGCGCAAAAGTTGGATGTTCGGCCTGTTCCTTGCCTTTGTCGTGGCGGGGCACATCTGGTCGGTAATCACATCACCTGCGAGCGGCCTTGCCTATCGCTTAGATGTGATGGGTTTTGTCGGCTTCCCTTTCGCGCTCGGCATGGCGGCGTATGTGTGGCGCGACCGGCTGCCGCTCGGCCCTGTGGGAATTGCGCTAGTCTGGGTGTTTGTCGCGCTGCTGCTGAACACGGCGTGGCTGGGTTCGGCGATCATGCTGGCGCTGGTCTACACCTGCCTCTGGCTGGCTTTCGTGCCCAAAGGCGCGGTGCTCGCCTACAATCGGCTCGGGGACTTCTCCTACGGCGTCTATATCTTCGCCTATCCCGCGCAGCAGACCCTGGTAGCGCTCTGGCCCGG
>JAZKBJ010000138.1:0-10638 GCA_040388685.1 Pseudomonadota bacterium | reverse complement strand
CTTTGATTTAGCTAAGGGCCGAAACGCTTATTTCTTCCCGCGCAGCTTGCGGTGTGCGCCGAGGTCGAACACTTCGCTTGGGCCGCCGTCGGTTTCGAGCAGGCCGAGGCGGCGGGCGACTTCCTGGTAGGCTTCTTCTTCGCCGCCAAGATCGCGGCGGAAGCGGTCCTTGTCGAGCTTTTCGCCGGTGGTCATGTCCCACAGGCGGCAACCGTCGGGGCTGATTTCGTCGGCGAGGATCACGCGGGCGTAGTCGCCGTCCCAGATGCGGCCGAATTCGAGCTTGAAATCGACGAGGCTGATGTTGATCGCCGCGAACATGCCGCAGAGGAAATCGTTCACGCGGATCGCCATCGAGGAAATGTCCTGCATTTCCTCGTTGCTGGCCCAGCCGAAGCAGGCGATGTGCTCTTCGGCGATCAGCGGATCGCCCAGCGCATCGTCCTTGTAGTAGTATTCGATCAGGGTGTGCGGCAACGGCTCACCCTCTTCGATGCCGAGGCGCTTGGAGATCGAGCCTGCGGCGATATTGCGCACGACGACTTCGATCGGGATGATTTCCGCCTGCCGCACCAGCTGTTCGCGCATGTTGAGGCGGCGGATGAAGTGCGTGGGGATGCCGATATGCGCGAGGCGCGTGAACACATATTCGCTGATGCGGTTGTTGATCACGCCCTTGCCGTTGATCGTTCCGCGCTTCTGCGCGTTGAACGCGGTGGCATCATCCTTGAAATACTGGATGATCGTGCCCGGTTCGGGGCCTTCGTAAAGGATCTTGGCCTTGCCTTCGTAAATCTGGCGGCGACGAGACATCATCTTGCTTCCTGCACGGCGCCGGGGATTCGCCTCCCGGCCGGAATAAGAAACCCCGGCATCACGTGGAGGCGACTCCATCGTTGCGGCCGGGGCGTTCTTCCGGCCCATAGGCGAAGCGGTGCCAAAGTGCAATTGGATGCAAGGGTGCAACGCTCCCTTGCAGGGCGGGACGCTGGATTGGCGCGACAGGGTTCGCTACACCGGCGGGACAAGGAGACCCCACCGATGACCAGCCCCGCCGCCCGCACCGATGCGATTGCCCTGCTCGTTCGCTATTACGCCGCGTTCAACGCGGGCAACTGGCAGGGCATGCTCGATTGCCTGAGCGACGACGTGGCGCATGATGTGAACCAGGGCGAGCGCGTGGTCGGCAAGGCGGCGTTCGCGCAGTTCCTTGGCCACATGGAGCGCTGCTATAAGGAGCGGCTGGAGGACATCGTGGTGATGGCGAGCGAGGACGGCTCCCGCGCGGCGGCGGAGTTCGTGGTGCACGGGGCCTATCTGGCGACGGACGAGGGGCTGCCCGAGGCGGACGGGCAGACGTATGTGCTGCCGGCGGGGGCGTTTCTGGGGATCGAGGGCGGCAAGATCAATCGCCTGACGATGTATTACAACCTGGCCGACTGGACGAAACAGGTTGTTGGTTGATGGCCGTTGTCGTCCGGCCGCTGACCGGTAGCGAAATTTCGGGTGCGCTGGACGATCTGGCGCGCTTGCGGATCGCGGTGTTTGCCGCTTTTCCCTACCTTTACGATGGCGACGCGGCTTACGAGGCGGCGTATCTGGCCGAATATGCCGCTGCGCCGGGTGCCGTGCTGGTGGCGGCGTTCGATGAGACCCGGATTGTGGGGGCGGCGACGGCGGCGCCGATGATGCACCAGAAAGCCGAGTTTCGGGCACCGTTCGAGGCGCGCGGGCTGGACGTTTCGCGGCTGTTCTATTTTGGCGAGAGCGTTCTCCTGCCCAGATATCGCGGAGCAGGGATCGGCCTTGCGTTTTTTGACCAGCGCGAGGCGCAGGCGGCGACGTGCGGAGCGAATGCGGCCTGTTTTGCGGCGGTGGTGCGGGCAGCCGATCATCCCGCGCGGCCTGCGGATTATGCGCCGCTCGACGGGTTCTGGGCGAAACGCGGTTATGCCGTGGTGCCGGGGCTGGTCACCGGACTGGGCTGGAAAGAGCACGGCGAGGAGGTGGAAAGCGTGAAAACGATGCAGTATTGGTTGAAGCAGTGGTGAAGTTCACGGTCGCCGCGGCGCAATATCCCATCGAGCGACTGGACGGCTGGGATGCCTATGCGGCCAAGCTGACGCGTTGGGTGGAGGAGGCTGCGGGCGCGGGGGCCTCGCTGGCGGTGTTCCCTGAATATGGCGCGATGGAACTGGCGAGTCTCGATCCGGCGACCATGGGCGATCTGGCGCTGTCCATCGAGACGGTGTCGGCCCTGTTGCCGCGCGTGGATGCCCTGCATGGGGAACTGGCGGCGCGGACGGGGATGCACATTCTGGCAGCTTCCGCGCCGCGCAAGGATGCCGATGGGCGGTTTCGCAACGCGGCGCGGCTGTTTGCGCCGAACGGCAAAAGCGCCACGCAGGACAAGCTGGTGATGACGCGGTTCGAGCGCGAACAGTGGCACATTGCTGCGGGACAGCGCCTGCGCGTGTTCGATACCGCTCTCGGGAAGCTTGCGGTAAGCATCTGTTATGACAGTGAGTTTCCGCTGCTGGCGCGGGCCTGCGTGGAGGCGGGGGCCGAAGTGCTGCTGGTGCCTTCGTGCACCGACACCATGCGCGGATACTGGCGCGTGCGGATCGGGGCGCAAGGCCGCGCGCTGGAGGGGCAGTGCTATGCGGTGCATTCACCCACCGTGGGCGATGCGGAATGGTCGCCCGCGGTGGACGTCAATCGCGGGGCGGCGGGGGTCTATGGCCCTCCGGATCTGGGGATGCCCGAGGATGGCGTGCTGGCGATGGGTGCGGAAGGCGTGGGCCAGTGGGTCTTTGCCGAAGTGGATACCGCACTGGTGGCCGATTTGCGCGCCGACGGCGGCGTGCTGAACACGCGGCACTGGGCTGAACAGCCGGGCGGTGGGGCTCTGCCAGCGATAGAGATCGTGGACTTGAAGTAGATTTGGTCGCGCAGAGGCGCGGAGGCGCAGAGATGTCGTGCATGCCGCGGGTGTTGCCCACCATCGCTTCCGCTGCATAAACCTTAACAGGCGGCTTCGCCGATTGCGCAAATACTCTGCGCCTTTGCGCCTCTGCGCGAAACACATTGCACCTTTGGTGCGGGCGTGGGGTTCCCTTTCGGCACAAGCAACGGCTAAGACGGGCGTTCGTTACGAGGGAAACCATCGCCAATGTCGCTTGATGCCGCCGAGCAGGTTCACCGCCAGTTCCTGAATGCGCTGGAGGGCGGGACGGCGCGGCGGCGGTCCAATCTGGGGCTGAAAGATGTGGGGCTTGCGCCGGAGCGGGCGGCGGCGCTGTTCCGCTCGCAGGCGCTGTCGCGGCAGCTCGACCGGTTGAGCCGCAAGCTGCAGGCGCGGGGCGAGGGATTCTATACAATCGGGTCTTCGGGGCACGAGGGCAATGCGGTGCTGGCCGAAGTGCTGCGCGTGAATGACATGGCGTTTCTGCATTACCGCGATGCCGCGTTCCAGATTCACCGCGCGCACGGGGTGCCGGGGGAGAACCCGGCGTGGGACATGCTGCTGAGCTTCACCGCCAGCGCCGACGATCCGATTTCGGGCGGGCGGCACAAGGTGCTGGGATCGAAGCGATTGTTCATTCCGCCGCAGACATCGACCATCGCCAGCCATGTGCCCAAGGCGGTGGGGACGGCATTTTCCATCGGTATCGCGCGCAAGATGGGCTTCGATGGCACCGTGCTGGCCAAGGATGGCGTGGTGCTGTGCAGCTTCGGCGATGCGAGCGCGAACCATTCGACCGCGCTGGGGGCGATCAATACCGCGTGCTGGGCGGCGTTTCAGGGCACGCCGATGCCGATTGTGTTCCTGTGCGAGGACAATGGCATCGGCATTTCCACCCGCACGCCGCCGGGCTGGATCGAGGCGAACTTTTCCGGGCGCGCAGGGCTGCATTATGTGGCGTGCGATGGTTCCGATCTGGTTGATACGATGCGCGCGGCGCGTGAGGCGGAAGGCATCGCGCGGCGACAGCGCAAGCCTGTGTTCCTGCACATGAAGACGGTGCGGCTTTACGGCCATGCCGGGAACGACGTGCAGCTTTCCTATCGCACGAAGGACGAAGTGCGGGCCGAGGAAGAGCGCGATCCTTTGCTGGCGAGCGCGGCCTTGCTGATCGAGGAAGGCGTTATGACCGCCGCCGAGGTGCGCGCCGAGTATGACGCCATTGAATCGGGGTTGCAGCGTCAGGTGGAACTGGCGATCGCGCGGCCCAAGTTGCCCGATGCGGCAGCGGTGATGGCGAGCATCGTGCCGCCAAAGCGTGTTGGCGTTGAGTGTCCGCTGTCCCCGGACACGGACCGCGCCGCGATTTTTGCCGATGATGCCGCCGCGATGGACAAGCCGCAGCATATGGCCAAGCTGATCAGCTGGGCCTTGGCGGACCTGCTGTTGCAGTATCCCGGTGCCGTGGTCTGCGGCGAGGATGTGGGGCCGAAAGGCGGGGTCTATGCCGCCACGCAGAAGCTCCATGCGCGGTTTGGCTCTGCGCGGGTGATCAATACCCTGCTCGACGAGCAGGCGATCCTGGGGCTGGCAATCGGTGCGGCGCACAACGGGCTTTTGCCGCTGCCCGAGATCCAGTTCCTCGCCTATGTCCACAATGCCGAGGACCAGATCAGGGGAGAGGCAGCGACGCTTTCGTTCTTTTCGGATGGGCAATTCACCAATCCGATGGTCGTGCGGATTGCCGGTCTGCCCTATCAGAAGGGCTTTGGCGGGCACTTCCACAACGACAATTCGCTGGCGGTTTTCCGGGATATTCCGGGCGTGGTGTTGGCGGTCCCATCGAACGGGCGCGATGCGGTGGCGATGTTGCGCGAATGTGTGCGGCTGGCGCATGAGGAAGGGCGCGTGGTGGTGTTCGTCGAGCCGATCGCGCTTTATATGACGCGCGATCTGCATGAACCGGGCGATGGGCTATGGTCGAGCGTTTATCAGCCGCCGGGCGAGGGGGCGATTGCCTTTGGCGAGATCGGCGTGACGGGTGAGGGGACCGACCTTGCCATCGTGACCTATGGCAACGGGTTCTACCTTTCGCTTCAGGCGCAGAAGCTGCTGGCGGAGCAGGGCGTGGCGGTGCGGGTGATCGACTTGCGCTGGCTGGGGCCGGTGAATGACGATGCGGTGATCGCGGCAGTGGCCCCGTGCGCGCGGGTGCTGGTGGTGGACGAATGCCGCATCACCGGGGGGCAGAACGAGGCGCTGATGGCGCTTATGGCCGAGCGCGCGCCGGACAAACGCGCGGCGCGGATGGCGGCGACGGACAGCTTCATCCCGCTCGCGCGCGCGGCGACGCATACCCTGCCGAGCCGCGACGGGATCGTGGCGAAGGTGCTGGAGATGGTGGGGCGATGACGAACTTTCACCCAAACCCCCTTCATGCTGAGTCCGTCGATGCATCTGGCGTGGTGCGAGTGTCCTTCGACAGGCTCAAGCCGAACAGGGTTGGTTGTTTGGCTGCCAACACCTTTGGGGCGGTGAAATGAGCAAGGAAACCATCCTCGTCGTGTGTCCGGGGCGCGGGACCTACAACGCGCCGGAACTGGGCTATCTGGCGCGGCATCATCGCGGGTCGGAGGAACTGGCGCGGTTCGATGCCTTGCGGGTGGAGGCGGGGAAGGAGCCGCTGTCCGTGCTCGACGGGGCGGCGAAGTTTTCGCCACTGCACTTGCGCGGGGAGAATGCCGCCCCGCTGATCCATGCCTGCGCCTGGCTCGATTTCCTGGCGCTGGACCGTGATCGGTTCGAGGTGGTGGCGGTGACGGGCAATTCGATGGGCTGGTACACCGCGCTGGCCTGTGCGGGCGCGGTTTCGGGCGAGCATGGCTTTGCGATTGCCGATGGCATGGGAGTGAATTCGCAGAAGCACCTGCCCGGCGGGCAGGCGGTGCTGGTGCTGGCGGGGGAGGACTGGACGGTCGATCCGGCGCTGCTCCACGCGGTTGAGGCGGCAATGGCGCGGCATGGGGTGTACCTGTCGATCCGGCTGGGAGGGATGCTGGTGGTGGCGGGCGAGGTGGCGGCGCTGGATGCGCTGGAGTGGGACTTGCCCGCGCGTTCGCGGCCGCCAATGCGGCTGGCGGGGCATGGACCGTTTCATACCGCCCTGATGCAGGCGAGCAGCGATGCGGCGCGGGCGCAGTTTCCGGCTGACTGGTTCGGCAGGCCCGAGGTGCCGCTGATCGACGGGCGGGGCAAGGTGTGGCGGCGGTTCGAGAGCGCGCCGGACGATCTGTGGGACTATACTTTCGGGCACCAGATACTGGAGGCTTACGACTTCACCGCCGCGATGACCGTGGGCATCCGCGAGTTCGCGCCGGACCATGTGGTGCTGCTCGGCCCCGGCGAAACGCTGGGCAGCGCGATCGGGCAAGTGCTGGTCGCGCTGAATTGGCTGGACATATCGTCACGTAACGTATTTTCTGAGCGGCAGGGAGAGGATCCGTTCCTGATTGGCATGGGTAGGGCAAGCCAGCCCGGAAAACCTGACCAAAGAGGTATCGTGATCCCGTGAGTCAGCCGTCGATTTTGTTCGTCTGTCTTGGAAATATCTGCCGTTCGCCTCTCGCCGAGGCGGCGCTGCGCAAACGCGCGGTGGAGGCAGGCGTAGCCATGACCATCGATTCCGCCGGGACGGGCAACTGGCACGTCGGCCGCCCGCCCGATCCGCGCGCACAGGCGACCGCGCTGGTCCACGGACTGAACATTTCGAGCTACCGCGCGCGGCAGGTGACCGAAGAGGACTTCCGCCGGTTCGGCCACATCTTCGCGCTCGACCAGCAGAACCTCAAGGACTTGCGCCGGATCGAACCCTCCCGCCACATCGCCGAAGTGCGCCTGCTGATGGACCTCGTGCCGGGTCGCAAGGGCACCGCCGTGATCGACCCCTACTACGGCGACGAAGAAGACTTTGAACAGGCTTGGGCCGATGTGGACGCGGCGGCGGAAGCGCTGGTACGGCGGTATTTGGGGTAGGCGGCGGACTTGTGGATGATCTCTACGAGGCCATATGGCTGCGTTCGGTCCATTCGATTCACATCAAACCACCACCAGCTTCACCCCCGCGTCCCGCAGCCCCTGCGCGGTCTCGGGCGCGATGCCGCTGTCGGTGATGATCGTGTCGATCTCGTCGAGGCCGCAGACGATGGTGCCGGACTGGGTGCGGAACTTGGTGCTGTCTACGAGGAGGATGACTTCTTCGGCGCGGTCTATCAGGCGGCGTTCGGCGGCGACGAGGACGACGTCTGCCTGCATCGCGCCTTGCGGGCCGACGGCGGCGGCGCCCATGAACAGGCGGGGTGCGTGGAAGCGTGGCATCGATTCCTCGCCAGAGGCGGCAAGGATGATGTTCTGTTCGCGGAACACCGAGCCTGACGGCACAAGGATGCGCGTGGTCGGCTGCGGCAGGAGCGCGGTGACGATGTGCAGCGAGTTCGTCAGCACCTGCAGGCTGAGGCCATCGAGGTGCGGGCACATCTGCAGCGTGGTGCTGCCGCCGTCGATCATCACGCCCTCGCCCGGCGTGCACAAGGCGGCGGCGGCCCTGCCGATGGCCTGCTTGGCCGCAAGGTTCAGCGTGATCGACTGATCGAACGGGGTGCCGAGCAGGTGCGGGCCGGAGGGGTCGGCATCATCGGGCAACTTGGCCCCGCCGTGGACGCGGACGATCTGGCCGGTGCCTTCAAGCCGCGTCAGATCGCGCCGGATCGTGGCAGGCGAGGCATCGAGCTGCGCTTCGAGATCGCGGTAGCTGACAAAGCCGTTGGGCTGCAGCGCCTCGAATATCCGTCGTTCCCGTTCTGCGGCGTGCATTTGTGGTCTGGTTCCCTTTTGGGGCAGCTTATGCACTGGCAGATGAGCGAAATCGATCATCTTTTTTGGGGGGTGGGCTGGCTAGGCCCCCGCGTTCAGCATGTTGCCAAGGCCGATGACCACGGTGGAGCCGACGAGCAAGCCGATGCCGGTCCATACCAGCGTGCGGGTGCGGCGGCTTGCGCCCTTCCATTCCTTGAGCGCGAAGCCCCAGAGGGTGGAGAACAGGATGATCGAGGCCATGTGCAGCGTCCACGACGAGAAGCCGAATTTGCCCATCTGGCTTTCGCCCATCGTGTAGAAGAAGAACTGGCCGTACCACAGCGTGCCGCCGAGTGCGGCGAGGAGCCAGTTGGCCAGCAGGTTGGGGCGTTCGCCTGGTGCAGCATCGGCAGACGGCGCGCCGAAGAACTGGCCGAAGCTCTTGTTCTTCGCGATGAGGTAAGCGCACCACAGAGCATTGGTGGTGAGCCCGCCTGCAAGGACGATGCAGAGGACGGGGAGGCCTTGTGACAGCGGATCGGTTCCGGCGGCGAGGGTGAGATCGCGGATCGGCTGCCCGGCGGCGAGGCCCCAGGCGAAGCAGCCCGACATCACGCCCGAAAAGGTGGCGATCAGCAGGCCCTTGCGCAAGTTGAACTCGGCCACGCCTTCGGACTTTTCATCGCCGAGCTCGGCCTGCTTGGCGCTGCCCGCCCGCGCGACGACGACGATGCCGACAAGCGTGATGACGATGCCGAGCAGGGTGAGCTTGCCGCTGGTGGTCGCGGCGATCTGGCCCAGCGTGCCCTCGAAGATCGGTGGCCCCATCGTGCCGATCACGGTGGTGAGGCCGAGCGCCACCGCCATGCCGAGCGAAAGGCCGAGGTAGCGCATGGTCAGGCCGAAAGTCAGCCCGCCGAAGCCCCACATCGCGCCCCAGAACCAGCACCACAGCAGGGTATTGGTGGGCGTGGCCGAGAGCACGCCGAGGAGGTCGTTGGTCTGGAGCGAGGCGAAGAACCACGGGGCGATGGCCCATGAGAACAGGCCGCCTGCCAGCCAGAACACTTCCCACGACCACAGCTTGATACGCTTGTACGGCACGTAGAAGCTGGCCGAGGCGAAGCCGCCGAGCCAGTGGAAGAATACGCCCAATGCGGGGTTTGCGCCCATCGGTCCTGTCCCTTTTCGTTTTTATCTGTCTGCGAGGATCGAGCGGTCGATCTCTGCAATGTTTTTTACGCCGGTGAGCGTCATCGCCACGCGCATCTCGGCCTCGATCAGGCGGAGCATGTGCTCGACGCCGGACTGGCCTTGTGCTGCCAGCGCGAAGACCCATGCGCGGCCGAGCAACACGCCCTTGGCGCCCAGTGCGAGCAGGCGGACGACATCCAGCCCGGAGCGGACGCCGCCGTCGGCCAGCACGGTCAGGCGGTCGCCCACGGCATCGGCTATGGCGGGCAGCGCGCGGGCGGTGGAGAGCACGCCGTCAAGCTGGCGGCCGCCGTGGTTGGAGACGATCACGCCGTCAGCGCCGAGATTGGCCGCTTCGGTGGCGTCCTCGGGATCGAGCAGGCCCTTGATGACCAGCGGACCTTTCCATTCCGAGCGGATGAAATCGAGATCGCGCCACGAGATGGAGCTATCGAAATTGCCGCGCATCCAGGCGAAGAAGTCCTCGATCCCGGTCTTGCCATCCAGCTTGCGCGCGATGTTGCCGAGGCCGTGGGGGCGGCCCCGGATGCCGACGTCCCACGCCCACGCGGGCTTCATCGCGCCTTGCAGGGTGCGGCGGATCGCGCCGCTCATGCCCGATGCTCCGGCGAGGCCCGAGTGATAGTCGCGGTAGCGGCTGCCGGGGACGGGCATATCGACGGTGAAGACGAGAGTGGAGCATTGCAGTTCCACCGCTTCCTGCAGCAGTTCGCGCATGAAGCCGCGATCGCGAGTCATGTAGAGCTGGAACCAGAACGGTTTGCTTGCCGCTTTGGCCACTTCGGCCAGCGAACAGGCCGAGACGGTGGACAGGGTGAACGGGATGCCCACGGTTTCCGCCGCGCGCACGGCCTGACATTCGCCGCGACGCGCGTTCATCCCGGCAAGGCCAATCGGGGCGAGCGCGACAGGGAGCGCGAGTTTCTGGCCGAACAGCTCGGTGCTGAGGTCGAGGTCAGACACGTCGCGAAGGACGCGCTGGCGCAGGGCGATGTCGCGCAAGTCTTCGACGTTCCGCCTGAGCGTGGTTTCGCTGTAGGAGCCGCCGTCGATATATTCGAACAGGAAGTGCGGCAGGCGGCGGCGGGCGAGTTCGCGGAAATCGGGAATCGAGGCGGCAATCATGCGGCGGTACTCACTCTGGCAGCTTCGACTTCGGCCTTCCAGCGGTTGCGATAGGTGTCGAGATCGGCGTCCAGCGGTTCGACGCGCACGAGTTCGCCCTGCGGCTTGAGGCCGGGATCGATCAGGCGGAGCGCGCCGAACGAGACGTCGTTGTGGGCGTTGGCGGTGTAGACGGCCATGTCCGGGCGCAGCGAGGCGAGCGCGCGGACAAAGACTTCGGCTTCGGCAAAGCGGCCTTCGACGAGGAGGCGACCCGAAGAGCCGATCAGGTCGAGCGAGGTATCGGCGACCAGCGCGGCGTAGAGGCAGGCGGCGGCGCGGCGCTCGTACCAGTCCTCGGGTCGGTTGATCCAGCCGAAGGCGCTGTCCGGGTAGGGGCCGAAACCGCGCATCAGGGTGGGCAGGATCAGCCGCTGCGCGCGCAGCACGGTGGGCACGGCGGCCAAAAGCGCGGGCTGGTCGGGCTTGATATCGACGCGGCG
>JAZKBJ010000137.1:3807-4028 GCA_040388685.1 Pseudomonadota bacterium | reverse complement strand
TCGGCAATGATCGTGGGCAGCATATAGTAGCCGCCTGTATCTGTGCGTGCGGCCTGCCCTCCACATAGGATACTCAGCCCGTCCGCCCGTGCACGGTCGACCTGTGCCAAGACCGCTTCGAGGTGACCCTTGCTCGACAGCGCACCAAGGTTCGTCGCTTCGTCCAGCGGATCGGCGGGAATGATGTTGCTGGCAACGGCGGTCACGCGATCGAGCACCGT
>JAZKBJ010000137.1:2930-3797 GCA_040388685.1 Pseudomonadota bacterium | reverse complement strand
AAAGACGATGTGCGGCGACTTACCGCCTAGTTCGAGGCTGACCCGCTTCAGATTGCTGTCGGCAGCCGCACGCAGCAATTGTCGGCCCGTTCGTTCGGAACCGGTAAAGGCAATCAGTTGCACGTCCATATGCCACGCCAGCGCGTCACCCGCTTCATGGCCGAGCCCCGTAACGACATTGAGTACGCCTGCGGGAAGGCCCGCCTCAATCGCGGTCCGCGCTAGCTTGAGCGCAGTCAGAGATGTGAGTTCGGACGGCTTCACCACAAGGGTGTTGCCTGTCGCCAGTGCGGGCGCGATCTTCCACATCGCCAGATGAAGCGGGAAATTCCACGGTACGATCACGCCGATCACGCCAAGAGGCTCATGCACGGCATAGGACAGACGGGAGGCGGGTGACGGGCCAACCTCACCATAGACCTTGTCGATCGCCTCGGCATAGTAGCGCAGCGTGTTGATCGCCTGTGGAATGTCGAAGCTGCGCGTGGCGCTGATCGGCTTGCCGGTATCGATACATTCCAGCAGCGCGAAATCCTCCGCCTGCGCCTCGATCAGGTCGGCAAAGTGGAGCAGGAGGCGCTTGCGATCGCGCGGAGCCATGTGGCGCCACTCTCCGGCATCGAAAATCGCTTTCGCATTTGCCACGGCAAGATCGACGTCTGCGCCGGTACACCGCGCAATCCGGTTGATGCTGGTGCCATCGCGCGGGCTGACATTGTCCAGCGTTTCGCCATGCGCCGTTGCGCGGAAAGCGCCGTCGACGAACGGCTGCGGAGGCAGGCTACGCACGAGCTGCGACACATGCGCCAAGGCGTCATCTGGAGTAATCATGGCATGCGACCCTTTGCTGCTATTCGCCGAGATGGC
>JAZKBJ010000137.1:0-2920 GCA_040388685.1 Pseudomonadota bacterium | reverse complement strand
CTGCCATCGAGAATGTCGGTGTCGATCCCGAGCCGCCAGGCCACGGGTGCGTCGACCGCAGCCTCCGCAGCGATCCTCAGGTCTGCGATGTGGTTGTCGAGCATGTTGCGGGTATCAAAGAATTGCCCGCCCACCATGTCGTCGCCATAGCCTTCGTATATTTCGGCAAGATGCGGGAGATCGAACTCAGGATGATATTGCACGCCCCAGGCGATGCTCCTGCCAAGGGGAATGACGGCGGCCTGAACCGGGCAGCGGCTGTTGCTGGCCAACAAGACACTGCCTTCAGGAAGGCGTGAAACATGGTCGTAGTGAATGCATGGCGCATCGAACGCGCTGGCGCGGTCGGCAAGGAGAGGATGGCCTAACCCATCGGTGGTTGGGACGATCTTTCGTGCAAAGCCCATCTCTGCATGGGCGTCGTTGCGTTCGACCGCGCCACCGCCGGCGACCGCGCAAATTTGCAACCCCCAGCAACTGCCAAGGATCGGCAGGCCTGCGTCCGCCACGCGCCGCACCCAGTCGATCTGGCGCGTGACGTCAGGCTCATTGTCGTAAGCGTGCAGGGCAGAGCCGGAGATGACGAAACCCGCATAATTTTCAGGCGAGCGAGGCGGCTCCGCGCCTTCATCGGCGCCGTACAGGACATCGATCTGCAAGCTCGCGTCCTCGGCGAGCAAAGCCCGGACATAGACTTCAGCCGTCGTCTCCTGCCCAAGATGCGCGGCGCGTTCCCGTGCGGGCTGGCTGCTGCCTTCCATCAGAAGGATATTTTTCATTATAGACCTCAAGGTGTGATCACATTATCCTGCCTCAGCTCGAACCCGTTTGCAACCGCAACTGTCGTGTTAGTGATCACAAGGAGGATGTCATGGCCCAATTGACGAGGCGCAGGATGATGGCGGCGGCAGGTGCAGGCGGCATATCGCTGCTCGCTGCCAGTGCCAGTGCCAGTGCCGGTGCGTCGGGCGCGGCCACTGCCGCCTCGGCCGGCATGGCGCGCGGCAAAGGGCGATCTGCGCCGCGCCTGGAGTGGATCTACGACGCCACGGTGGAGCTTGAGAAGGACATTCCGATGGGCAAGACGATACGGGGCGATCGTTTTCGCGTGCCGATCATCGGCGGCACATTCTCCGGCCCGGAGATGAGCGGTCGCATTTTGCCGGGCGGCTTCGACTGGCAGCTCCTGCGCCGGGACGGTTATTGGGAGCTATCCGCTGACTATTTCATGGAAACTACAGATGGTGTCCAGATTCATGTGTTAAATCAGGGTCTTTGGTACAGCACCAGCGGGGATTGGCCTGCAACTTATGCGGTGACAACTCCGCAGTTGGAGGCGCCAGACGGTCGCTATGAATGGCTCAATCGCTATATTTTCACCGGAACCGTGGGGCAGGGCGGTACTGCCGAGAAGCCGGCGGTACAGCTGTCGATATTCCGATTGCTGAACCCTTGATCAAAGGGGGGGGGCGTCAGCCGCGCCTTCGCGGCTTGCTATCCTTGGCTGCTGCTGCGGCATTGAAGCGCATCAGTTCATTGCCGATGTGGGTGATGCCGTCGCGAAGATCGGCCTCGATAGCAATGCGAAGGGCCATCCGGTTGCGGGCGCGCACGGCATCCAGCGCCTCGGCATGGCGATCTACCGTGAATTCAGGCCCGATATATACCAATGCCTGGCGCAGGAACGGCCCGATCTGCAGCCAGAGTGATTCTATCAACGGTACGAACACCGAATCGGGCTGTGCCGAATATAGTGTGCGGTGAAAAGCAAAGTTGCCGGCCAGCCACCGATCATAGTCCCTGATCCTGACTCCCTCATCGACTTCATCGTTATACTCGACGAGTTTTGCGATCAGGGCATCGTCCACATATCCCAGCGCCCGCGACGCAGCCTCTGTTTCCAACGCAATGCGCGCCGCCAGCAGGTCGTCGAATCGCTCGGGCGACATGACCGGAATGCGAATGCGCCGGTTGCCAAGCAGTTCAACGGCGCGTTCCGCGGCAAGACGCCGCAACGCTTCGCGGATGGGCATGGCGCTTACGCCGAGTCGTTCGGCCAGGCCGCGAATCGTTAGCGGTTCACCGGGCGCGATCCGGCCGAGCAGGATGTCGGTCCGCAACTCGCTGTAAACCCGTTGCTGCACAGTCACGACGTCGACCGCCGCATCCTGGTCCACCGGCTCAATCTCGGCGATCCTAGACAATTTTTTCACCTCAAACAGACGGCCACGGGAAAATGTGATGCCAACATCCCGCCTCTATCGCATCGCTATGGGTGTTGACAACCAAGGGATGTCTTAATATGTGATCACATTATAGCCGCGTGTGACGATCCATGATCGACTGTGACGAAGTCCATTGAGTGCGAGACGCAGTCGTGGGTCCGGATCGTTCTGCCGCCAAACTTATTCCCAGCCGCACGGTTGTCGTGCGGTTCTAAAAGCTAACCAGAAACGGTCTGATCGATGGAACATGCGCCGATCCGCAAGCCTTATGCCGGCCTGCCCTCATATTATGCCGCAACCGCCAATCGCGTGACCGAACGCCCGCAGCTGCGCGGCGAGGAAAGGTGCGACGTGGCGATCGTAGGTGCGGGCTTCACCGGCATGTCGGCGGCGCTTGAACTTGCCGAACGCGGATATAGCGTCATCGTGGTTGAAGGCGAACGGGTGGGCTGGGGGGCTTCCGGTCGCAATGGCGGCCAACTCGTCAACGGCTACAGCCGCCAGCTTTCCGAAGTGCGCAAGCATTATGGCGCGGAGGCGGAGCGCCAGTTTGGCGAAATTGCGCGCGAAGGATCGGACATCATTCGCGAACGTGTTGCAAAATATGGCATCGAATGTGACCTGCGCGACGGAAACAGCATTGTCGGCATGCACGATGCGCACATGCGCTTCCTGCGTGGACGCGTGGAAGAATG
>JAZKBJ010000136.1:9925-15555 GCA_040388685.1 Pseudomonadota bacterium | reverse complement strand
ACGAGCAGCAGCATGACGGAAAACATCACGGTTGCAAAAAGGCGCAACGCAAGCGCGAACATCGGGCGGTCATGCGTGGGCATCGGACGCCCATACGCCATGGCCCCTTGCGATCAAGCCCTTAACTACCCATGTGCCGCGCCATGGAAGACTGGTTTGCGCGTATCTGGGAGTTTCACGCCGCCGCTGGTGCGCTCGCCCTGATAGTCGCGCTTATAGCCGTATGGGCCGACCGGCGGCGCCTGCACCGCACCAATCTTGATGCGGTGGGCTTTATGCCGTGGACGGTGATCTATCTGATCGCTTTCCTCACCGCCGTCCTGCTTGTCGGACTGGCGGCGAGGGAGTGGTTTGCGGCTTAGAGGCAGGCTTCCAGATAAGCCTGATCGAAACCGAACTGGCGCGCTTTTTCCAAGGTATAAGGACGCAGGCCCGACGAGCGGAACTCGCCGATGATCTTGCCTTCGTCGGTTTCGTCGAGATACTCGAACTTGAACAGTTCCTGGGTCACGATCACGTCACCTTCCATGCCGATCACCTCGGTCACGTTGGTCGTGCGGCGTGAACCATCGCGCAGGCGCTTGACCTGCACAATCAGGTCGACCGATTCCGCGATCTGACGGGAAATGGCTTCCTTCGGGATCTTGATGTCGCCCATCAGGATCATGTTTTCCATACGGCCCAGGCATTCGCGCGGTGAGTTGGCGTGAAGCGTGCACATCGAGCCATCGTGGCCGGTGTTCATCGCGGCGAGAAGATCGAAGCACTCCGCGCCACGAATTTCGCCGAGGATGATGCGGTCAGGTCGCATACGCAGGGCGTTCTTCACAAGATCGCCGATGGTGATCGCGCCCTGGCCTTCGAGGTTCGGCGGGCGGGTTTCGAGCGGTAGCCAGTGCGGCTGTTGGAGGCGGAGTTCGGCCGCGTCTTCAATCGTCAACACGCGCTCGCCCGGGTCGATCATTTTCGACAGGGCGTTGAGCATCGTGGTCTTGCCCGAGCCGGTACCGCCCGAGATGACCACATTCATGCGGCAGGCGCCTGCGATCTTGAGGCAGGTCGCCATCTTGTCAGACATCGAGCCGAAATCGCGCAGCATGTCGATTGTGATCGGCTTCTCGGAAAACTTACGAATCGAGATCGCGGTGCCACGCAGGGACAGCGGCGGGACGATCACGTTGACGCGGCTGCCATCCTTGAGACGGGCGTCCGCCAGCGGCGTGGTCTGGTCGACGCGGCGGCCGACCTGGTTGACGATGCGCTGGGCGATCTGGAACAGATGGCTTTCGTCGCGGAAACGGATCGGGGCGAGCACGAGCTTGCCCTTCTTTTCGATGTAGGTCTGCTCAGGCCCGTTGACCATGATGTCGGAGATGTCCGGATCGTTGAGCAGCTCTTCCAGCGGGCCGAAGCCGAGCAACTCGTCGATCAGCACCTTTTCCAGCGCGAACTGTTCGCGCCGGTTGAGCGTCACTTTCAGCTCGGCCAGCACTTCAAGAATGATGGGCCGGAATTCTTCCGACAGCTCTTCCTTGGTCAGGGTCGCGGCCGCTTCAGGATCGACGCGCTCGAGCAGGCGGGGGAGCACCTGTTCCTTGATCTTGTGGACGGAGGCTTCGAAGCCCTCGGCCTGATAGTTGCCCTCATTTACGCCATTGGCGCGATCGGCCAGACGGGTCAGCGCATCGGCCTTGAGCGATGCTGCATTGACCGGGCTATCGACCTGATCGAGATCCGGCAGCGGCGGGAACTGATCGCCGCCCATAGGCATCGGCATAGGGACCGAGTTCTGCGGCGTTGACGGGGCGCCCTGTTCGCCACCCTTCATGGGACGTGCGATGCCGAATGACGACCGAGCGCCACCCGGCGTCCCAGTGATCCCGTTCTTTCGCCCGAAAGCACTCATCTACAATTCCCGTCCGGTTCAGGACCATGCTTTCGCCATTCGGGGCGATGATCCGTGTGTCGACTTGGTAATTACCTGCGAAACTTTGAAGATTTGCTAACGACGATCACGCCGACTGCATGGTGCGGGATAAGTTGCGAAACATCGTTAGTGCTATCTTAACGCGCCATCGGTATTCGGTTGGCTCAGCGAATGTGACGGGGGTAATTTCATGCAAGCTGCCAAACAGGTCTATGCAGCGTCAGCGCAGGCTATCGCCGAGTTGCCGTTGCTTGAAGGTTTCTGGCAAGCAGCCGTAAAGTCCGACCCATGGGGTAGCCAGCGCTGGTTTGCCTCGCTCTTGGCAATTCATCAGCCGGAACGCATGATCCCACTCGATTGCCCGTGGTGGAATGTCGCTGCCACGCGCGAGATCGATGCATTTCTCGCGGCACGGCCCGACGCACGTGTCTTTGAATACGGATCAGGCGCCAGCACGGCATGGCTTGCGCGCCGCGCGCGTGAAGTGATCAGCGTCGAACATCACGCAGGCTGGCACGCGCGCCTTGGCGAACTCATTGCCGATCGTGCAAACGTGCGGCTCTGGCACCGCGATCTTGCAGGTCCGGGTTATGTCAGCGCAATTGCGGAGGCAGGCGGCAAATTCGATCTGATCGTGGTTGACGGGCGTGACCGTAACGCATGTCTCGCACGGGCCCTGCCTTTCCTGAAAGCCGGCGGGTTGGTGCTGTTCGACGATACAGGCCGCCGCCGCTATCGCAGTGCCATAAAAACATGTGGATTGCAGGAACGCCGCTATTTAGGTCGCTCTTATTGCGTGCCCTATCCCGATTTCACCAGCATCCTGCATGCCTGAGGCTGAACGGCAGAACCCCTCTGCCGGTCCCGATGATCGCAAGTTTCGCAAGCGCGCTGCCCGGTGGGGCGGCGCGCTTGTCGTTACTGCCTGCGCCGGGTTTATCGGGCACAGGCTCGCCGCACTGGACCCCGGACAACTGGCCGCGCAGGCATCATGGCCTCTGGCCGGCGCCATGGTTGCGGCACCCTGCCTGTTTGCATTGTCCGACAAGTTGCTGAGCAACGCCTGGTCGGTTCTTGCCGCAGCGACTGAAAAGCTGGGTTCGCGACAGGTTGACGCTCTTTACGGCCGCGGCGTGCTGGCCAAGTATCTTCCCGGCTCCGTCTTTCAATATGCCAGCAGGCAAGTCGAAGGCGCAGCTGCCGGATTGCCGCATGGCACATTGGCCAAGGCGAGCGTGACCGAGATTGCCCTTCATCTGCCTGCCAGCATGATTGCCGCTGGCATCAGTGTTGTCATCGCCGGATTGCCGTCGCTCGGTGGCGCGGCACTTGCTGGAGCAGCCTTTCTGGCATTGCGTGCCAAGGCCACCCTGGTGCGTGCTGGCTCGTTGCAGCTTTGCGCCTTTGCCTGCTTTGCGGCTTCGGCAGCTTTGGTGGGAGCGGCGCTGCTGCCTGCGGGAGCGCCCCTTGGCCTGTTTGCCGCATTGTTCCTGATGGCATGGCTGGCGGGCTTTCTGGTGCCCGTGGCGCCAGGAGGGCTTGGCGTACGCGAAGCGGCGTTGCTTGCCCTGGCAGGCTCGCAGTTTGCACCGGGACCATTGCTCGCCTGCGTGCTCGCGCTGCGCATCGCCTCGATCCTGGGCGATGTCCTGTTCGGCGCGATCGCGCTGTTGCGCGCACGGCGGACCTGATCAAAAGTCTTTCAGGACCGGCACACCACTGTAAGGTTGACGGGGGCGGGGAAGATGATCACCCCAGCGTAGCGTGACGCCCCGCATTGACGTGTGCCGCAGCGCGTGGCTGCCCCGGTCGAGATGGATGACTGCACCATTGGCAACGGTTGCGCCATCTATCGTTGCTGCTTCGCCTTCAAGTGTATAGTTGCCCGGCGTATAAACCGTAAAGTTGGCGGCGGTTGAAGCTGGCGCAAACGCGTGGCCCGCAACCCAGAGCGGTCCCCAGTGCGGGATGTATCCGTCCTTGAGAAGAAGGCGGTCTTCCGGCTTCAACTCCCACGCCCCTGCCGACTCCGCCTGGTTACGGACCAGTGGCTCCTGGTTGACGATCAGCAAGGGCACAACTTGTTCGCGGGCAACTTCAGCCATGGTTGGCTCAAGCCCGGCGCGGTATTTGCGAACGCCCCAGACGGTCATGAAAAAGTTGGCCTTGCGATAATCAGGCACCATTCCAGGAAAGTCGAAATAGGCGACCGGCTCGGGGAACACCTCGTGGACTGCGACCAGCATCTGCTTCTGCGCGGGCAGGACTTCCCGCGGTGTTGCAAAACTCGAAATCGCAGCCTGAACAAGGATGGCCGCCAGCAGAAGCCGCGTATCCAGGCTCTGCTGCATGGCTGCGAGACCAATCGCACCCGCCACGGCAACCGGTGGCAGAATGAAGGCGTAAAAGTAGGGAAAGCTGTTTGCGTAAAACGATACGCAGCCCAGTGTTGCCAGAAGCAACCAGGCGGCGATACGCAAATCACGTTCCGGCGCGGTGCTTTTGCGGCCGAGAACGATCGCCGTCCTGATCGTTATCAGTGCCAGCAGCGGCGCGCTGAAAATCGCACCGATGAGATAGGGACCGCGTGGAAACAGCCCCAGATCGAACATCATCGTGCCCGATGAGGAAAGGCTGCGTCCAGCTTCGCGCGCCGCTGGCGGGAGGGCCTCCGGAAGCGTCAGCCACCCAAGCCATGTGAACAGGCCCGAGAATACTAGACTCAGCACAATGAGCGCGATCCCCTTGCGCAGGAGTTGGCGCCTATTGCTGCCATCGTGCCAGCGCAGCCACGCGACAGCAGCGAAGGCAGGGGCGTAGAGGACGATCTTGATGGTGACCGTGAAGCCAAGCGCGATCAGAACTGCAGCACCTGTTATCGCCGGAAGCGACAGTTTGCTGCGCAGCAAAATCCACATCGCGCCCATCAGGAATGCGGCGGCCATGGGGTCGGCACGGAACGACATGCCATGCTGCAGCACATATCCTGCCGACACGTAGGAAAGGGTCGCCAGAAGCGCGGTTGTCCCGTTCACGAACCGTCGGGAAATAGCATAGATCGAACAGCAGGTGACAAGTTCGCATGCGAGCATGAAGAGCCGCGCCACGCGGATCTGGTCCACGGCATCGACGCCGAGCCGTGCCAGCCAGAAGAACGCGCGCGCATAGAAAACCTGCAGCAATTCGTGGAGTTCACCGCGTGCAAATGCATGTGCTTCGCTGAGATGAAAGAACTCGTCCCAATTTACAGGGCGGTTCCACACCAGCTCCAACTGGAGCAGCAAGACCACGCCGAGTGCTGCCAGAACCCAGGTTGTATCCTTGTTGCCAGCCTTGTCGCCTCGCACAAGCAAGGTCATGCGCGGCGTTTCCAGGTACTTCCTGCATTGTCGGCGCCGGACTGGGCCGGCGGATTGTCCAAGCTCTCGAAACGCTCTTCAAGCATGCGGAGCTTGTGCAGTGATGCTTCAAGCAACTTCCGGTTGGCTCCGATCAATTCGGCAAGCACGCCCATCAACCCTGTCAGAGCGCCCAGCACGAGCAGGGCTCCGCCGATCACGAGCGACTGAACATGGCCGTCACCGTTACCCATCGCCCAAAGGGCAACGAAGCGCAGCAGCGGCAGGAAGCCGACGAACGCCAGAATGCCACCGATGACCGCGAACGTGCGGAGCGGGTTGTAGGTTGCGTAGGCACGGCCCAT
>JAZKBJ010000136.1:8071-9915 GCA_040388685.1 Pseudomonadota bacterium | reverse complement strand
GCAACTGGCGAGAGATGAACTGCGGGATGGAATTGAACAGGCGCGACGGACGCATGGTCTGGTTGGTGCGGATCGGCACGCTGACGATCTTGAAGCGCTTGCGGCCAGCCTGGATCAGCATGTCGGTGGTATAGCTGAATTCGGTGGTGATGGTGATCCGCTGCGCCACTGTCCGGCTGATCGCACGGAAGCCGCTGACGGCATCGGTGACGTCCGTCCGCGAGAGATTACGCACAACTGCACTACCGAGCCTTTGCAGAAGCTGCTTGAACGGTCCGAAGTGTTCATTGCGCCCAACACCGCGATCCCCGATCACGATATCTGCTTCCCGGGCAACGATGGGCGCGACCAGCTTGGCGATGTCTTCTCCCACATACTGGCCATCGGCATCGGTGTTGACGATGATATCCGCACCTGCAGCCAGGGCAGCGTCGATGCCGCTCTGGAATGCAGCAGCAAGCCCGCGATTGCGGCGGTGCTGAACGATGTGGTGTGCGCCGAACCGGCGCGCGATCTCTGCCGTCCCGTCGCTGCTACCGTCATCGATGACCAGAATTTCGATCTTGTCGATGCCGGGAATGACACGAGGCAGCGCCACAAGCGTGTCTGGCAAGCTGTCAGCTTCATTGAGGCATGGAATCTGGATGATTAGCTTGGTCATTCTACCCCGTCCCGTGCACATAGTGGCGGCTCGTCCATCAGGGGTGATAGGGAGTCGTGGTTAACTCCCGGTAAAGAGTCCGGAACAGCAATCGCCTCTGGTTTGCAAGGCAAAGCCGCAGTAGGCGGGAGCAGATTGCCCGGTCGGGCACACCTTTGGAGCAGCACGTTTGCACGACAGTCAAAAATCGGCGCTTCTTTTCGCCCTTTTCGGCTTTGCGCTGTTTTCGGTCGGGGATGCTGCCGTCAAGGGCATGGCAGGATTGTGGCCGGGGACAGCAATTGCGACCTTGCGCTATATCTTCGGCGCGATCGGCCTTGGCATCGCGCTCGGCATCAAGGAGGGGCGCGCCGGGTTCAAGTTTCCCAGGCTGCGCTGGCAGGTCCTGCGCGGGGTAAGCGTCGGCACCTCTGCAGTGGCGTTCTTCAGCGCGGTGCAGTTGATGCCAATCGGCGAGGCGACAGCGATCTCGTTCACCAGCCCGATGATCACTTCACTGCTTGCCGCCGTCATTTTGAAAGAGCCACTTCGCCGCGAAACATTGATCGCATGCGTTGTGGCCTTTGCGGGAGTCCTGCTCATCCTCAGGCCGAATTTCAGCCTGTTCGGGTGGGCGGCCCTCCTTCCGATCGTTTCCGCGACCTGCATGGCCCTGCTCATAATCGCCAACCGCCGTGTCGCAGGTACGGGAAGCGCATTGTCGATGCAGTTCAATGTGGCCGTCATCGGTGCCTTGTGCCTGATCGTTATGACCATTGTCGGGCAATTCAGCGGGATAGAGCGTCTGGCAGTGCCAGTTCCGCAAGGTTCAGTCGTTCTGAGATGCGCAATGATAGCTGTAAGCGCGACAATGGCGCACGCGCTGATCTACCTCGCTACGACGCGGGCAGGGGCCGCGACGATCGCGCCAATGACGTATGTGCAATTGCTGATGGCAGGCGCATTGGGGTGGGTCTTGTTTGGCGAGCGCCCGGATCTGCTATCCGCAGCAGGCGCTGTGGTGATCGTTTGCGCGGGGCTTTACTTGTGGCATTCGGGACGCGGACCCGCCGAACCGGTCATGACCGAATAAGCGGCGTCCGCGACCCATGAACTGCGTCTAGAGCGCTTGGAGCAGAGGCTCCAGGTTGGATAGCAGGATCGAAGGACGGTCCTTTTCGGGAAGAGCGGCATCGGAAGCCAT
>JAZKBJ010000136.1:3775-8061 GCA_040388685.1 Pseudomonadota bacterium | reverse complement strand
CGCGCCGACCGTATTGGCCATGCGCATTTCCAGTGCCGGATCATCGCCGACGACGACGACGTCCTTCGCCGCCGAGCGCGGCAGCCCCATCACAGCCATGGCCGTCTCGAACGCCACGCGCGAAGGCTTGCCGAGAATACGCGGACGCTTGCCGGTCATGGCAGTAAGCATAGCGTTGATCGGATAGCTTGCACCGATTGCACGCCCGTTCTCGGTGGCGAAAAAGGGTACGTTGCTGGCCGTCACCAGCTTTGCGCCGTGCCACAACGAGTGGCACCCTGACTCTAACGCCGCGAAGTCGAATTCGCGGAACCAGCCGGTGTAGACGGCATGGACGCCTTCTGCGTCTTCCGAAGGGCCAACCACTTCCAGACCGGCATCGACCAGCGGCGCGGCACACCCGGCATTTCCCAGCACACGCACCTTGGTCATGCCAGTTTTGGCCAGCCAGACTGCCGCCGAAGATGATGGAGTCAGCATCTGGCGATCTTCTACCGCGAAACCCGCGTTGCGCAGCGATGCAGCGTAAGCGGCAGGAGGTTTGGCCGTGCCATTGGTGAACACCACATAGGGCGTGCCATTCGCTTTCAGCGTTTCCAGCACGGCAATAGCGTGGGGACGCGCACGGTGGCCACCGCTTTTTGCGTCGCCCAGAGCAATTGTGCCGTCCATGTCGAAGATATAGCCTGCCACATCCTTGAGGCGGGCCTTGAGCTCGGGTGAAATCGTCAAAGTGATGCTCCGGCGTGAAGGGCCATGCGGAAGTTGCCGCGTTCAACCACGATGTCGCGCGCGTCCGGTCGTGCGGCGAGTTGACGCAGCAGGGAAATGATTGGGGCGGCCTCGGGCGTGTAGGTGGATCGAGAGCGACCGGCGGCCAGCATCGCATCGACCTGCTCACCCGGCATAACTGCGCGAAGAAGAAATTCCTCGTCGGGCAAGTGTGCGCCGAACTGGCGGCGCAAATCGGCCAGCGCCGGGAACAACGGTTCGTTCTCCAGTTCGCGCGAGCGGGGCCGGTCCATGATGGTGGCGAGCACTGCGGCATTGATGGGAGAGGTCGGTTTTCCGAACTTGCCCATGCAGTAGCGGATGACCTGATCCGACACCTGTGCGTACCGGCGATCGCTGATCACATTGTACAACGCCTGGGTCATGACCATCTGCGGAAACGGCGTAACCATGATCGGATAGCCCAGATCGGCGCGAACCTGCCCGGTCTCCTCGATTACCGCACCCATCCGGTCCGACAGGCCGAGTTCATCGAGTTGGCGGGCAATGGTGGTCATCACGCCGCCTGCAATCTGGTGGCGCAGGAAGCTGGCATCGAAATTCTGCGGGCGACCTGCAGGCAGCCCCTCGGCTTTGGCCACCCTGTTCCAGTAGTCTGTCAGGCGGGCGAGGGCAGGCTTGTCGATCCCGACGTCAAAGCCGGCTTCTTCAAGGTTGGCGACCATCCGGTTGGCTTCGGGAAGCGACGATCCGTCGCCGCCCGGTCCAACGCCGACATGGATGGCGGAAATGCCAAGCCTTGCCGCTTCAAGACTTGAGATCATGCCCATGCCCACCGTTGTGTGGGCGTGGATTTCAAGCGGCCTGTTGCCGATCACGGCCTTGATTGCCGGGGCAAGTGTGCGCACGCGGTCAAGGCTGAGCAGTCCTGCAGGATCCTTGATGTAATAGAGGTCGATGTCCTGACTCTTCCCGACCTCACGCGCGAAGTTCGCGTAGAATGCGTCGGTGTGGATTTCCGACAGGGTAAAGGTGAGCGCGCACATAACTTCGGCGTCACCTTCCTCTTTCACAAGCCGGGCCGTCTCGATCACGGCGGGCACTTCGTGCATCGGATCGAGCAGGACAAAGCGGCCAACGCCGTTGGCTTGCAGCGCGCGATAGACCAACCGCATGAAATCGGGATCGGCCTGCTGCCAGGCGATGAAACGCAATCCTGTGGTGATGAATTGCAGCGGCGTGGTCGGCATCGCAGCGTGCATGCGGCGCAGGCGTTCCCACGGGTTGTTCTGGAAATACCGCACCGCCACGGCCATGTGGCTCGACGAGGTGAAGTCGATCGCGCGAAATCCGCACGCCTCGGTCAGAGCTGCGGCCTGCAGCATATGCGCGGTATTGAGCCCGGTCGCGCCCCACAGGCTCTGGTTGCCGTCGCGCATGGTGACATCGACAAGTCGGATTTCGGTCATTGGGCAAGCCCTGCAAGAAAGCCGGTGTCGACGCCGCCTGCAATGAAGCGCGGGTCCTTGACGATGCGGCGGTGAAGCGGTGTGGTGGTGGGCATGCCATCGATCTGCAATGTGCCAAGCGCGCGGGTCAGGCGTTCAACCGCCTGTTCACGCGTCGCGCCGTGCACGATCAGTTTGCCCATCAGGGAGTCGTAGAAAGGCGGAACTTCGCCACCGTTGCCGATGTGGCTGTCGACGCGAATACCTTCTCCGGCGGGCCAGGCTGCCCGGTCCACGGTTCCCGGTGAAGGCCGGAAATCGGCATCCGGGTCTTCAGCGTTGATTCGTACTTCGATGGCATGGCCAATGGGACGGATCATGGCTTGGCTGAGGCCGAGCGGCTTGCCCGATGCCACGAGCAATTGCTGCTCGACCAGGTCGACGCCGGTGATCGCTTCGGTCACCGGATGCTCGACCTGAATGCGAGCATTGAGTTCGAGGAAGAAGAAGGAAAAGTCGTCAGCATCGACGAGGAATTCGGCCGTGCCGGCACCGCGATAGCCAAGGTGCCGGGCAAGGCGCACGGCGGCATCCTCGATACCTGCGCGTGCCGCGTCCGGCATGGCCGGGGCAGGGGCCTCCTCGACCAGCTTCTGGAACCGGCGCTGGATCGAGCAATCACGCGTGCCAAGGTGGATCGCGCTGGTGCCATCGCCCAGCAGTTGCACTTCCACATGGCGACCACGCGCCACGAAGCGTTCCACGTAGACTGCCGCGTTGCCGAACGCGGCCTGAGCCTCGGCCTGTGCCATATCGAGCGCAGTATCGAGATCCTCGGCGCGATCGACCCGGCGCATGCCCTTGCCGCCGCCGCCCGACACCGCCTTGAGCAACAGAGGGTAACCCGTCTGCGCGGCGCGGGTGTGCACATCCGCGCGAGTTGCAGCCTCACCGCCGGGCAGGACCGGCAAACCTGCCTCAACCGCGAGCGCGCGGGCGGCGAGCTTGTCGCCCATGCCTTCGAGCGTAGCGATGTCAGGGCCGACGAACCGCATCCCGGCAGCCAGCACTGCACGCGCAAACGCAGCATTTTCGGACAGGAAGCCGTAGCCCGGATGAACGGCGTCACATCCGGCACCGACGGCCGCAGCAACCACACGCTCAACCGACAGGTAGCCTTGCGACGAGGGACTGGGGCCGACGATCACGACATGATCGACGAACTTCGCTGGCAACGATGCCGCATCGGCTTCCGATGCACCGAGCACCGTCTCGATCCCCATGCGGCGGGCTGTCCTCGCAATGCGCAGGGCAATTTCGCCGCGATTGGCGATGAACAGCCGTTTGATGGTGCCAGAGGTCATTTCACGCGCACCAGCGCATCGCCCTTGGCAACCAGTGTACCGTCCGAGACGACGAAGTCCAAAACCGTGCCGCTGCGTCCCGCATGGACGGGGTTCATCAGCTTCATCGTTTCGACGATGCCGATCACGGTCTCAGGTTCAACTGTATCGCCCGGCTTGACGAAGGGCGGGGCACCCGGCTGGGGCGAATGATAGAATGTCCCGGGCAAGGGCGAGCAGATCGCATCGGGATCGACTGTTGACGCCACTGCACCGCTCGCAACTTCACCCGCAGCGCCTGCCCATTGCCATTCCTGCGTCAGGCCACCACCGGCATCGTCGCCTTTGGCCACGCGCAGACGGAAACGGCGTGTCGCCAGATCCAGTTCGCGGTAACCGGATTTCTCAAGGATCGCTGCAATCTCGGCAACGTCTTCATGGGTGAGCGGCAGATCTTCAGTCATTTTGCTATCAAGCCTTTGCAGCCAGCATCTCGCGTGCAGCGGCGATCACCGCGTCAGAGAAGGCTTCGTCGTTGAAATGGGAGTCGACAGCGGTCACCGGCACATTTTCCGGCATGACCTTGCGCAGATATTCCGCGAAGGGACCGGGAACCGACAAGTCGAGCAGGTGCCCTGCATTGCTGTCATGGCTGGAAAAGCCCTGCAGCGGGGTGAACACCCGCACCGGCCCCTTGGCGTCGCGAATGTTCGCCGCGAGGTGATCGGCGCGCACGAACGCATTCGCCGCGCCGACGAGGATG
>JAZKBJ010000136.1:0-3765 GCA_040388685.1 Pseudomonadota bacterium | reverse complement strand
GGCGACATTGGTCCGCACGGCTGTCAGCTGGGGATTATGCTCATGGTAGCGGCGGCCGGGGAACTGCGCGCGGGATATGTCGAGCGGGCCGCCAATGATGAAATCGGCGTTTCCGAACCCGATGATCGTGGGGATGCCCTTACGCAGTGCGGCGCGCCCGCGATCCGGGCCTGCGTCGGCAAGGCCACCGTTGAGATGGTCGAGCACTTCGGTTTGCGACAGGTCGAGGACGAGCGCTGTGTCCTTGTCTGTTGCCAGTCCGTCCAGCGTCGGCCCGCCAGCCCCTGACGAATGGAACACCATTACCTCGCAGCCATCGCTTTCGAGCGCCTGGCGAATGCGTTTCACACTCGCTTCCGTGGTGCCGAGCGTCGTGATCAGGACTAGCGGCTTGTCCCCGCCCGCCTCGGGGCGATAGCCCTTTGCCATACCAGCTACGGCATTGGCGGAATTGCGGAAGACATCGCGGCTGATCGTGTTGATGCCCGAAATATCGGTCACCGCATTCATCATAGCGACGTCCTTGATCCCCATGTATGGCTTGGTGAACCCTGACGCCATGGTCGAGACGATCAGCTTGGGCAGGCCATAGGGAAAGCTTTGCATGAGCGCGCCAGCCAGCGCCGACCCCATCGATCCACCAACCGCCAGAATGCCGCTCAATGGATCCTTGGCATGCCAGGCGTGCGCTGCAGCAATCGCGCCACGGATCATGACATCCTGACACTTGCCTTCGTGGCCAAGTTTGCGGACGTCTTCGATCGTGGTCCCTGCAGCCTGAGCAACTGTTTCCGGCGAAATTTCTGCTCCGCCGACTGTCCGGCGAACACTGGGATCAAGGTGGACGACCCGAACGCCTGCTTCTTCGAGAATTGCGCGCGTGAAGCGTGCCTCTTCTTCCTTGGTATCCTGCGTGCAGATGAACAGGACGCTGGGTTTGTTTTCAGACCTGTCGGTGGTTGGCTCTGTCATTGTTTTCCTCTCCGTTGCGCATAGGTGCGACACTATGGTTGACTTTGCACGATGGTTTCGGGATTTTGCGTTCCATAAGGTGAAACGTAGAATTCACCGGGAGCAGGACGATGCTGGACCGCAAGGTGAAGACAGTGCGCGCGCTTGAGCGCGGGCTGGACGTTTTGATCGAAGTGCAGACTCGCAAGGCTGCCAGCCTGCATGAGCTACATCTGGCCACGGGCTTGCCAAAGGCGACCCTGTTGCGAATGCTTGTGACTCTGGGGCAAAAAGGCCTTGTATGGCAGCGCCTTGCCGACGGTGCCTATTTACCGCATGTCGAACGGATGGAGCGTGCTCCGGTCACATCGTCAACGCACATCGCCGAGGTCGCGTCGCCACACATGAAGGCATTGTCGACCCGCATTGCCTGGCCTTCGGTCCTTGCAGCACCGCGCCTTGATCATATGGAGATCCTTGAAACGAACAGTCCTTTGTTCAGGCTCGATTCGGCAGTTCTGGGTCCGGTCGGGGTCAAGCTTTCGTACATCCACACAGCCACGGGCCGTGCCTACCTCGCTGCATGTAGCGAGACTGAAAGGGATTCGATCATAGATCGCCTGCGGCCCGCCAATGCCCCCGAAGGCAGCGAAGCGGAATTGCGGCAGATGCTGGCGGAAGTGCGCAAGCGCGGCTACGCGACGCGTGATCCTTTACTGCCGTGGCCTGATCGGTCGAAGCAGCTCATCCTGCGCGACGGCAGGCGGTCGATGGCTGTGCCGATCGTGGTGTCAGGCGCTCCCATCGCAACGATCAACGTTACTTGGCCCGGGCGTCGCGGCGCCGACGATGAAGTGGTGCAGCGTCACCTCTCCGCGCTCAAGGCGACCGCCAATGCAATCGGCAAGGCGTTGGAAATGAATCCAAATTAGTTGCACCACGTGAAATCAGTTTGCCCCGCATATTAATTCTTCGTGCAGGATGAGTGATTGTCGCCCCGGGAGAAGAAACACATGCGTCAATGGCTTGTCACCGAGGGTTCCACATCACTGGGCGGATTGCGTCTGGCCGATGCGGCGATGCCGCAGCCCGGCGCGGGCGAGGTGCTGGTCAAAGTGCGTGCGTGCTCGCTAAATTACCGCGATCAGATCATTCCTCTTGGACTCTACATGGGCGGCGTCGTGCCGCACGATACGGTTCCTCTTTCCGATGGCGCTGGCGAAGTCGCCGCGGTCGGAGAAGGCGTGACATCGGTCAAAGTGGGTGACCGGGTCGCAGGGATTTTCTTCCAGGATTGGATGGACGGTCTGCCAAACCCCGCAATGGGTGTTGCGCTGGGTGCGCCGCCTGCGCCGGGGATGTTGCAGGACTATGTGGTTCTGCCCGAACGCGGCGTTGTACCACTTGCCCAGAGCCTCGATTTCATCCAGGCGGCCTGCCTGCCTTGTGCAGGCGTGACCGCATGGAACGCGCTCATGGAAGGGCCGCGCCCCGTGAAGTCCGGCGATAGCGTGCTGGTACTGGGGACAGGTGGGGTTTCTCTGCTTGCCCTGCAAATTGCAAAGGCTGCTGGCGCGCGCGTCATTGCCACGTCGTCATCGGACGAAAAGCTGGATCGCGTAAAGGCGATGGGCGCGGATCACCTGATCAATTACCGTACCACGCCTGACTGGGGCGCGGAGGCTGCACGTCTTGCGGGTGGCGGCGTCGATCACGTCGTCGAAGTCGGCGGCGCGGGCACTCTCAAGCAAAGCATCGCAGCGGTGGGCTTCGCAGGCGAGATCGCATTGATCGGCGTGCTGACCCGCGAGGGCGATACGAGTCCGCACGGACTGATGTTCAAGGGCGCATCGATCCGCGGCATTTTCGTCGGTTCAAAAGGCATGGCGCAGCGCCTCAATGCTTTCGTCGACAAGAACGCGATAAAGCCGGTTGTCGACAAGACTTTCGCGATGGAAGACGCACGGCAAGCCTGGGAGTATCAATCATCGGCGGGACTGTTCGGGAAGGTAGCAATAACGCTCTGACAGCAATCATTGTGCGTCGATCGCCCGGTAGAGGCGCCCGTTCGAGGGAAGACGCAGGAGAGGGAATGAATGGCGAAGATGCTTGGCTTTGGGCAGCCAATGGGCGGCGTGATGCAGACCGCGTTTGTGGTTGCGGATATTCGCGCCTCGATCGCGCATTTCCAGCGGGATTGCGCAGCGGGTCCGTTTTTTCTGCTCGATCACTTTCTTGGCGAAAATCAGATCTATCGCGGCGCGGCGTCAGTCGCCGACGTGACAATCGCGATGGGTTTCGTTGGGCACATGCAGATCGAACTGATCCAGCCGCTTGATGATAATTCGTCGGTATACCGCGAAACGATTTTGCAGCGCGGTCACGGATTTCATCATTTCGGAATTGCGTGCGAGGATGTCGAGGCTGCGCTGCCCGACTATCTCGCAAGCGGATACGAACTGGCGTTCAAGGCGGCCGTGCCAACAGGCGGCAGCGTGGCCTACCTGGAAGGCGGTCATGCCGCGGCTCCCGGTTTTCTCGAACTGATCCCTGCCACACCCGGCATGGACGCGCATTTCACCGCAATGTGGCGAGCATCGCAGGGTTGGGATGGCGCCGATCCTGTGCGTTCCTTCATTTGAGGGATGCGCTGGAATCCTTATCGCGATGCGCGACAATGCAAGAGGAGTTGCTCGCAGGCCTGTATCATGGCGTATCAAGTCACAAGATAAACGGCAGCAGACCGAAAGCGGGAGATGGTAATGCGGAATGATCAAGGGCCCGGCGTGAGCCATGCGCGCAGTGGCGGATACC
>JAZKBJ010000135.1:11838-12950 GCA_040388685.1 Pseudomonadota bacterium | reverse complement strand
TGTTTTGCCCGACCCGGAAGGGCCGACGATGGAGACGAACGACCCTGCCGCAATGTCGAGATCGACATCTTCGAGGACGATCTTGTCCTCATATTCGACCCAGACATGCTGCAGGCTGAGAATGGGGCTGGATGTGGCGGTCAATGGCTCGCTCCATGTGCCCAGGGGAAGGCGCGGCGGCTGACTTGGGTAAGGGTCACGTCCATCAGGATTGCGAGGAGGGCGATCCACGCGACGTAGGGGATGATGACGTCCATCGAGAGATAGCGGCGGACGAGGAAAATGCGGTAGCCAAGCCCGATGTCCGAGGCGATGGCCTCGGCCGAGATCAGAAACACCCACGCAGGCCCGAGCGCGAGACGCACCGTCTGGATCAGGCGCGGCATGGCTTGCGGCAGGGCGACGCGGATCATGATCTGCCACGAACTCGCGCCCAGCGTTTGCGCCTTGACGATCTGTTCGGCGGGCAAGGCGGCAACATGGGCGGCAATGTCTCGCACCATGACCGGCGCGATGCCGATGACGATCAGCGCGACCTTGGCCGTCTCGCCAAGGCCGAGCGCGATGAACAGGATCGGCAGCAGGGCGATGGGCGGGATTACGGCGATGCCGGTCACTAGCGGACCGAGGGTGGCTCGCACCGGCGGGAGGACGCCGAGCACCAATCCGACGACCAGTGCCATCAGCGTTGCAATTCCGAGGCCAAGGCCGAGGCGCTGCAGGCTGGCGGCGGTATCGGCCCAGAACACGAGTTGTCCGGAGAGGACGTCGGGCCGGAACAGTAGCGCGGACATCGCCTTTGCCATGCCGCCCGGCAGCGGCAGGATCTTGTCCATCGGGTTCAGCGCATGGCGCTGGCCTGCAGCTATCAGATAGCCGATGACCAGGACCAGGATCGGCATTGACCCCAGCAAGATGCCGTTGTTCCGTCCGACATGACGGTTCACCCAACGCATGGTCGTTCCTTTGTCGTGCGAGGGCCGCTGGCGGCGTTCAGAGCTTGCCGCCCGCGGCCAGCTGCATGAAGCTGTCGTCAAAGCGAAGAGTCACGTGCTGCGGATCGCCGAGGGTCTTGCCGCCGGGGAAGGACATGCCCACCGCGTCAGCCGACG
>JAZKBJ010000135.1:4783-11828 GCA_040388685.1 Pseudomonadota bacterium | reverse complement strand
CAGGCCCTTGGAAAAGCTGAAGTCGCGGACGAGAGTCATCGTCGAGACGAGCGACGGCGCGGTCGTTGCGGCGACGGCAGCCTTGGGATCGGCGTAGAGGAACGTCGTCTTCAGCTGGCTGTCGAACATTTCGGGCGTTGCGCCAGACAGTTTGGCCATGGCCGCGCGGGCTTCCTTGCCCTGCGCGTCCTGTCGCTGCATCAGCGCGACGGTCTCGTACCAGATTCCTGCGAGGGCCTTGCCGAGGTTCGGATTGGCCTTGAGCGTGGCTGTATCGACGACCATGAGGTCGAGGATTTCGCCTGGAATATCAGCCGAGCTGAACACTTGGGAGACGCCTGCCTGCGCTTTCATTACCGAAAGCTGCGGGTTCCAGGCAACCGCTGCAGTAACGTCCGGCGAGCCGAAGGCGCCGACGATGTCTGCGTCCGAGGTGTTGACGGTCGGCACGTCGGTCGATTTCAGCCCCGCCTTTTCGAGCCCTCGCGCGAGCAGGTAGTGCGAGACGGACAACTCGACGAGATAGGTCTGGTGACCCTTGATTGCGCTGAGCGAGTTCGCGCCCTTGAGCAGGATGCCGTCGTTGCCGTTCGAATAGTCGCCGACGATGATCGCGCTGGTGTCCTTGCCGCCCGCTGCGGGGATGGTCAGGGCGTCCATGTTGGTGACGGTGACTCCGTCGAACTTGCCCGCCGTGTACTGGTTGACCGACTCCACGTAGTCGTTGACCTGCACGAGGTTGATCTTGATGCCGTACTTGTCGGCCCATTTCTTCACGATCCCGGCCTGTTGCGCATAAGGCCAGGGCATCCACCCGGCGTAGATCGACCAGCCGATGTTGAACTCGGTCTTGGGTTCAACCGAGGGTGCGGGGGATTGTGAGCAGGACGCCAGCAGCAGCGCTCCGGCCATCAGACTTGCCGCGCCGACCTTGCCAAGAACCTTGATCATGATTCGATCCCCTTTCGCAATGCAGCATCACTTCGCTCTGGCTGCTTGTCCATCAAAAATTATTACGAGTCTAAAAAAAGGTAATATTGAAGAGGCGGCTGACCGATGCCTTCGGTTTCATCACATTGAGCGGGCTGTAGGGCGTAGGAAGCCGCAAACCCGGCGCTTTGAGACGATCCCTCCAACCCTGCATCCGAGCTCAGGTGTGTCCTTGTCAGCCGAATAGAGGCAAGATCGGCGTACGCCTTTTGACGTATGACCGATTGGCGCAGGGGTCGGTCGAATGAGCCAGAACTGACGCAATTCTGCCATTTTGTGCAGTGCAATGCAGCGCTTTCATACTGTGCAGGTGCAAAATTATTACGCTTGACCCATTCCGTAATATCCATACCGTCGCCCTTGTCAGCCGGACATGGCAGGCAGGTGAAGGTGGTGACCGGACCGATGCAGCCAGCTTGATGGCGATGCTGCCGGTTTGGCCAGTGCCCGGTGAATTCGAGAAGACAGAGCAAAGGCCAATAATGGCTTGCAAGACGCCGACCCGGCCAGTTCGCCGGGCGGGTCAGAGCGTCATGGGGAGTGATGTCACTTATCCGCAGGCAGGGTAGCTATGGGGGTCCGAGTGACTATGAAACTGTTTCGCAACACACTGCTAGGCGCGACCATGCTGATGGGCGCCGGGATGTCTTCGGCTTTCGCTCAGGAGGCTGCCGCCGATACTGAACAGAGCGGCGAGATCGTCGTTACGGCAACCCGCCGCGCGACCTCGCTTCAGGACGTGCCGATCAACATTAGCGCGGTTGGCGAGGAGCAACTTTCCCGCCAGCGCATCGATGACGTACGTGACCTTGCCGACTTTACGCCGGGCATGACCATTTCGGACACGGGGCCTGGGGCCACCGGCACCATCGTGCTGCGCGGCCTCAACGCCTCGGATTCGGATTCCAGTGGCGCTTCCTATGACGATGCCCTTGGCGTCTATCTCGGCGAAGTACCGCTCTACTACGATTTCAAGCTGCTCGACATTGCGCGCGTTGAAACGCTGCTCGGTCCGCAGGGTACGCTGTACGGCCTCGGCACGCTGGCCGGTGCGATCCGCAATATCCCCAATCGCCCCGACCTCGACAGCGTCGAAGGCGAAGTGCATGGCCGGTTCTTCGGCAAGGAGCACGGCAGCAAGTTCGGTTATCAGGCGGACGGGGTGATCAACATTCCGATCATCAAGGACCACGTCGCGTTCCGTTCGGCCACGGGCTATTTCTACGATCCGGGCTTCATCGACTATACGCGCATTCTCCAGACGCCGGGCGTATCGCTCCCGCAGCCGAGCGGCACCGACGGTGTCAGTGAAGCGGATTACATCGCCAACCTGAAAACGCGCAAGGATCTCAACTACGAGAAGACCTTCACCACGCGCAACCAGTTGCTGGTCCAGTTCAGCGAAGACCTGAAGGTCAACTTCACTTACGCTTTCCAGGAAACCAAGACTGAAGGCGGGCAGTACAACAGCAACGGCGTGCTCGGCACCGGCAAGTATCAGAGCGCGGCTCGCTATGCCGAACCGGTAAAGCGCCGCGCGCACCTTGCCAGCATGGAAATCAACGCCAACCTGGGCGGCATTGCCGATCTTGTGGCGACGACGGCCTATACCGACGTCAAGAACAAGCAATCGTCGGACAACACCGACCTGCTGCTCGACCTCGACTATGGTTACGAGGATTTCCCGGCGTTTTCGAGCTACAACGAGAGCGTGAACACGCGCAAGCAGTTCAACCAGGAAGTCCGCTTCGTCTCGCGTCACGGCGGCCCGTTCAACTGGGTGCTGGGCGGCTTCTATAACCAGCAGAAGCGCCAGTCGGACTACCGGGAAATTCTGCCCAACCATCCGTGGGTCGAATTCGGCACCCAGCCGAACCCTGACGAAGTCGAATATGCCAACTACGTAACTTCAAAGGTCACGGAAAAGGCGGTCTTCGGTGAAGGCACGTTCCGCGTGACGCCGCAATGGCAGGTCACCGCCGGCGCGCGCTATTTCGGATATACGTCGGAAGTCGCGGGTCGCTCCACACTTCCTCTGCTGGGTGAGCCGGTCAGCCCATATGATCTGCCTTCGGCTGGCGGCACTTCGAAGAAGAACGGCTGGGTGTGGAAGTTCAACAGCTCCTACAACATCACGCCAGACTTCATGGTCTATGCCACCTACAGCAAGGGCTATCGCATCGGCGGTCCGAACACCGTCGCGCCCTGCGTCCTGCCGCTTGATCCAACGCAGCAGAACGTTTGCGCCCTGCCGAACGAGATCCAGTTCGGCCCGGACACGACCAAGAACCTCGAGGTCGGCATCCGCGCGCAGTTGTTCGACCGCAAGCTGACGATGAACGTGAACGTCTTCAAGATCGATTGGGAAGGCATTCAGGTCGATTCCGCAACGCTTAACGGCATTGTCGGTATCACGGTCAACGGCGGCAAGGCCAAGTCTGAAGGCGTGGAAGCGTCGTTCCAGGTCCGCCCGGTTCAGGGGCTTTCGATCCAGGGTACTTATTCGTACACCAACGCGCGGCTGACCGAGGACGTTCCGTCGATCATCGCGGTCAATAGCCCGGCGGGGAGCTATCCCAGCTCGCCGATCCAGCTGGACGCGCTGGCGGGGGATCGCCTGCCCGGTTCCACCAAGCACAGCGGCAGCCTTGGCGCGACATACAGCATTCCGATGGGTGAGGGCAGCATCGTCACCGACTGGACGGCCACGTATCGCGGCGATGTCGTGACCCGTCTTGGCTGGGACCGCGCCTATGGCGATAAGTTGCCGGGCTATGTGCTGCACCGCGCATCGATTGCCTATGAAGCGGACCGCTACAGCATCGGCTTGTTTGCGAACAACATCTTCGACAAATACGCCGTGGCCTCGGTCGCCAACGATCGCTCGCGCGTCGGCCTGAATGATGGCGTGCTGTTGCGCTACTACAAGAAGACCGTGATCAATCCGCGCACGTTCGGCATCGAAGCGCGGTTCAAATACTGATCTGATGACGGGGGTGGGCGCTGTTCCGAAAGGGATGGCGCCCTGCCACGTTTGCGTTGCGGGCAAAGGGACAAGGGCGATGACAGTTACGGCGCGCAGAGGCTGGACGAAACGGGCCGCAAGACTTGGTGCCGCGCTCGTTCTGGCAGGATGCGTTGGAGCTATTCCCACCGCTTCTGCGAAAAGCGCCGCCATGCCGAAGCTGTTTGCCGAACGGTGGATCGATGGAACCCATGGCGCAGAGCCTGCCGCACAGGTTCAGGCGCTCGACGCCGATACTTTTGTCATCCGCCAGTCTGTTCAGACCAACTTCGAAGCGCCGTTCCTTTATCTGCTGTTCGGCCGCGACAAGGCGCTGCTGATCGATACCGGCGCCGAGGGCGGCAGGATCAGGCCGGTCGTCGACAAGTTGATCGGCGATTGGCTGGCAGCCCATAAGCGCAGCGAAATCCCGCTCGTGGTCGCGCACAGCCACAGCCACGGTGATCATATCGCAGGTGATGCGGTGTTCCGCGACCGACCCGGCACGACAGTCGTCGGCCTCAAGCCTGGGGACGTGGCCAGCTTTTTCGGTATCGCCAAATGGCCGACCGAGATTGGCCGGTTTGATCTCGGTGGCCGGGCACTCAGCATCCTGCCCACGCCGGGGCATCAGGCAGCGGCGATCATGGTTTACGATCCCCGGCTGAAGATCCTCCTGTCGGGCGATACGCTCTATCCCGGCCGTCTTTACGTGCCAGTCAATTTTCTTGGCGACAACCGCGCCAGCGTCGACCGTCTGGCGGCCTTTGCATCGCGCCACCCCATTCGCGCTGCGCTTGGCGCGCATATCGAGATGACGCAGGCTCCGGGGCGCGACTATCCGCACGAGGCAGCGACTCATCCTGATGAGCATGTCCTCGAACTGCCCGCGCGCAGCATCGGTGAGTTGCGTGACGGCCTTAAGGCGGATTTGAGCGTGCCCGACAAGCCAAAGGTGCTGGACGACTTCATCATTACCCCCGTGCCAGCGCGTCCGGAATAGCGGCCTGAGCGCCTGATCGGTACCCTATCCATTTGATACAGGCTTCCGCGCATTGGCGCGGAGGCAGGTCAATTGAGTGTTTCACACCCTTTGCCCTTCAACATGCCATCCGCGTTTCCCCAAGACTGGGCGAGACGCCGCTTGACCTTGCCTGCCTCCTATATTAGAATTATCGCTCTATTTATAATCTGGTGTGGGAGACACGCGAATGTTGCCGGTAGAGCGGGTAATCGGGGAAGAGGGGCTGGCGCGGAGCGCCGAAGGCCTGAAGCTGGCCATGCGCCTGCCGTGGTATCGCTCGCTGCCGTTCTCGGTGGTAGAAGTGGCGAGCCTGGCGATCGATGGTGCTGCGGTGGACTTGTCCGATGCGCTGATCGAATATGACGGGCAGACCTGGCCGCTGGCTGAAAATGGCGAGAAGGTCGACACCTTCTGGTTCATCCGCGACTCGGCCTTTCTCGTGCTGCCATCGCAGAGCGCTGTGGCCGGTTCGGACCACGAAGTTTCGCTGAATCTGTTCGTCAGCCCGCCCTACATTCCCGGCATGAAGCGGACCAATCCGCAGACGTCCACGCTGACCGTCGCTGCCTGAGAGAGGACAAGCATCATGGCTACCAATGCAACCGGTCCGCAGACCGGCGTCACGCTGTATTCCTTCACCAACGAATGGCTTACCCGCCAGTTCGAGGTCGACACCCTGCTGGCCGAAGTGGCCAAGCGCGGACTTGGCCCCAATATCGAGATCATCGGTTTCCAGCAGTTCAAGGAATTTCCCGATGTGTCGGATGAATATGCCGAGACGTTCAAGGAACTGATCGCCGCCAACGGCCTCAACCCCGTTTCGTGCGCGATCAATTCGGACCGCTTTCTCAAGCCCGGCCAGCAGCCGATCGAGGATGCCGCGCTGGTCGAATATCACAAGCGCCAGCTGCGCTCGGCCAAGAAGATGGGCTTTTCGCTAGTGCGCTACCAGTTCGCGCTGCCGGTGCACCTCTTGCCCGAAATCGCGCCCTATGCCGAGGAACTGGACATCCGCATGGGCGTGGAAGTTCACGCACCGATGTGGGCGGGGCACCCTGCGGTGCAGGCCTATGGCGAGATGTACGACAAGCTGGATACGCCCTACCTCGGATGGATTCCCGATTTCGGCGGCACGGCGAGCCGTATCCCGGAATCGATGCTCGATGCCGCGCGCGCCAAGGGTGCGTCTGAAGATCTGCTCGACAAGCTGAAAGAGGTCTGGCTCGAAGACGGCATGAGCCACGAGAAGGCCGGACGTCTGCGCGAGTGGGGCATGGCGCACGGTCATGCGCCGTTGCACATTCAGGCCGCGTGTCTGGCGTTCTTCATCCTGTCGAACCACGATCCCAAGAGCTGGGCCGCGCTGGTCGACCGCACGATCCACATCCACGGCAAGTTCTATGGCGTGAGCGAGGATCTGGTTGAGGAAGCGATCGATTACGACACGATCCTCCCGTTGTTCAAGGATGGTGGCTTCACCGGCACCATGGTCAGCGAGTGGGAGGGCCATGCCTACGACACCCGCGACGCCTTCGAGCAGGTCCGCCGCCATCAGGCGATGGCCCGCCGTATCTGGGGGAATTGAGCCATGGCTTTCGACCTCTCCGTCAACCTCGAATACGGTTTCACCGAAGCGGGCGACAAGATCGAGGACCGCATCGCGGCAGCGGCAGCGGCAGGCTTTTCCAAGGTCGAGCTGTTTCTGCTGAAGGCGCGCGATCTGGGCGCGATCAAGGCCGCGCTTGACGCAAACGGCGTGGAACTGGTCAGCACGGTTGCCGATTATGTGACACAGCTTGTGGACCCTGCAACCCACGACGGCTTTTGCGAGGTATTCCGCGAGGCAGCAGTGGCTGCAAAGTCGCTCGGCTGTTCCAATGTGGTGGTGACATCCGGGCGCGGCGTGCCGTGGCTCAAGCGTCCGGTGCAGCTTGCGATCTTCGCCGATGCCCTGCGCAAGCTGGTGCCAATCGCCGAGGAGCTGGACGTGACGATCCTGCTCGAATCCGCCAATACCCGCGTCGATC
>JAZKBJ010000135.1:0-4773 GCA_040388685.1 Pseudomonadota bacterium | reverse complement strand
ACGCAAGACAGCGTCGTCGTGGCGGACATGGTCAGCAGTCCCCGCGTGAAGGTGCTCTACGACCTGTATCATTCGGTGGTCGAGGGCGAAGACCCTGAGGCCGCGCTTTCTGCAGCGATGCATCAGGTGGTGCATGTGCAGATTGCCGACGCGCCGGGACGCGGCGAACCGGGCTCAGGCAAGATCGATTGGCCGGACGCGCTCGCCCTGTTCGACCGGCTCGGATATCAGGGCACGATCGGGCTGGAACTTCAGCCGACCAAACCCTCGTCGGAAGCGTTCGGCTATATCAAGGACCTGTGCGCGCAAAGCTGAACGCGCTTCGTGAATTGCAACCATCCCGGCGGTCAGTACGAACCTTGCTTGCGGATGGTTGCAATCTCACTCGCTGAAAGATCGCGGATCATGACGTTCCGCATGAAGACTTCGGCTGCCTCGAATTCGAGCGCGATACGGCCTTTCGTAAGAGGGTTGCCGTCACGACCGATCATCCGGAACAGGGTGTTGACGATGCGTCCATTGACAAGGTGCGCGGCCTGATCGTCGAACGCGATGAGATCTACGGTGTTCCAGGCATCCAGGCGTTCATACTGCCCGGCAGGGCGGTGCCACTGACGCGCAATGCCGCCTGCATTTTGAGGTGCCGCATATTCCGTCGGCATTCCGGGGAAATAGTTTGGCCAGAGCGGGGTTCCGCCAAGTAGCGGCCCTTGGAGCGCCTTGGTATTGACCATGATCGCATCGCCGATATCGCCTTCCTCGAACTGGAATTCGACGCAATCGGGGAACAGGCGATCACGCTCCGGTGCCATGTGATAGAGCAGCCCGGAATTGCGACGCTGCAGTGCACGGGGCAGAAAACGCCTCTCGCCGAAGCGGAAATCCATGCGCAGGTGATAATTGCCATGGATGCTCGTCGTCGCGATATGCCCGAAGCTTGAGCGGTTCTTGCCATCGCTCTCAGGACCGGTGAAGCTGGGGCCGAGCATGTGCAAGACCTCCTTCTCAATGCGGATCGCGCCATGCGGATCCGAATTTCCCTCACCGTCCTCGAAGATTGTCCAGCCATCGAGGTTCCGGCCATTGAACAGCGGACGCCAAACGGACGTTGCTGCTGAGCCGAGGGCGATTTGCGGCATGCAAGCAGCAGCCGAGGTGGCTGCAATGCTCTGCAGGACGGAACGGCGTGCTATCATGGACTGATCTCCGGAGCTTACGCCGCCAATGCCAGCGATAGTTCAGGAGGATGGCCCCGTCGGAACCATCCCCCCTTGGCAAACGTGCAGGCCTTGGCGCGGGTTCAGGCGGCCAGCGACAGTTGCTTGGTATCCTTCGTGGTCGGCACGAAGGGCAGGTAGGACACGCGCATCCGTACCGCGAACGTGATCGCGTGCGTGCTGTCAGCGGGCAGGCCACCGTTCAGCGCGATGATCGTGGCCTTTTCGCCAAAGTTCCAGCGATCGTCGTAAACCGTTTCCATTTCATCCAGCGTATATGTCTTGCCGCGCACCGAAAAACGGATGGCTTCGCGCGGCAGCAGTTCACCGTCCACGCTGACCTGGATATCCTCGATCATGGAAAGGCCGAGGCCGCGATAGTAGGGCAGGCGGCCGAGGAAGGAGAAGCCCCCTTCAACCGTTTCGAGGCTGCCTTCGACGATCATCTTGTTGTCCATCATGGGATGGGTCTCCTTATGCCGCGATCGCGGCAGCAGCGCGCGCGCCTGCCTGCGGATCGGTCTTGATGACGGGGTCCTGCGCTTCACCAAGCAGGCGGGCGAGCATGACCTGCTGGCGGCGAACCTGTTCGACCGAGTCCGGCTCCTGGAAATCCTCGACCCAGCGGTTGCCTTCGTATTCCGAGCAGATGTAGCCCTTGTAGCCGCCCTGCTGCAGCACCTTCACGATCTGGTCGTAAGGGATCGAAGGCTCCACATAGTCCTCGTTCATCTGGTAGAACTTGCCGTGGACGTTGTGGATGCGGTGCATGAAATCGAGCATGCGCTTCGGCTCGAACGCGGCGTTGTGGCGCATGGTTTCGGCCATGCCGATCGCCGGGCCAGTGCCGCCCATCTCCTGCACGTTCAGGATCACGTATTCGGAAAGGACGCGGTCCTCATAAGCCTTCTCGACGTAGTCCGCGATGGCCTTGGGCACGCCGATGCGCATGAACTTTTCCTTCCACACGGGTGGGAAGGCGAACAGGAACATGCCCATGTCCGGCAGGAAGCCAAGCGCGTCGGAACCCGACTTTTCAAAGGCTTCGGCGTGGCGAATGATCCATGGGTGGTCGAAATGCAGCGGCGCGTGCACCTCGATCAGAATCTTGATGCCCTTTTCCTCGGCATAGGGCGCGGCAGCCACAAGCACTTCAGGCGCGATCGAAACCAATGCGCGGATGAACTTCATGCCCAGACGCGCGCCGAAGTCGATATCGTTCTTCACGCTGGCGACCTGTTCGGCAAAGGGCATTTCGCGGCCCTTGTAGCGCTTGTAGTCGAGCATGAAATCGTGGCTGACGGCGGTGCAATCATACTTGGCGATCAGCCGGTGCCATTCATCGACGTCGGCCTGCGCCACGCCGCATTCGGGCCAGCCCCAGAAGGTCTGCTCGCCGATGATCTCGATGCCGGGCGCACCAAGTTCGGCACTGGTGCGGATGCAGTCTTCCAGGGTCATTTTGCCCTGATACGTCTCGTTCTGATAGGAATAGAGGCTTACGCCTCGTTTGATGGTGCTGGACACACGTCACCTCTTTGCGGGTTTGTGGGTGGCCGGGCACAAGCCGGTTCGATTGCAGTGCCGAGTTTGCTGGCGGAGAAAAAGCACCGGGCCTGAAGCCGTCAGGTTTGCTCTCCTGGGGTCTGCTGCCCTAATTATTGGAACTGACATTCCACTAATTTGGGCCAAAGGTCAAGCCACTGCGAAACGTCGCTTGATCACATTTTAGAATAAATATATCTGTTCTGTTAGTGGGCTGCAGCGAGCGCGAAAACGCGCCGCGACCAAAGCAAACACGGGAGAGCATCATGGCCTTGAAACGCATTCATACCCGCATTTTTGTCGCAGCGGCTGCACTGGCATTCGTGACGCCCGCGCACGCAAAGGAGACCGGCACCGCCGCCGAAATTGCAGCGCTGAAAGCACAGGTCGCGGAACTCAAAGTTCTGGCGCAATCTTCCCACGACCGGGGCGATGTCCAGAACCTGTTCTCGCGCTACATGTATCTGCACAACGCGTTCCGCGATCCGGAAATCATTCCGCTTTGGGCCAAGAAGGGCACACCCGGCGTCCGTGCGCAGTATTCAAACAACGGCGTCTATACATCGTGGGACAACATCATGGCTTACCATGCGCAGCGGCCCAATCCCAAAGGCAAGCTGGTGTTCCACTACCTCGCATCGCCGCTGATCGAGGTGGCGGCTGATGGCAAGACCGCCAAGGGCCTGTTCGTGATGGCGGGCGTGGAATCGGGCCTCACCGATGTGACAGCGGCCAAAATGGCGCCAGAGTTCATGTTCGTGAAGGATGTCATGGTCGACGGCAAACGCGTGTGGATGCACGAAATCATGGTCAAGTATGGGGTCGATTTCATCCGTCAGGATGGCGAATGGAAAATCTGGCATTTCCATTGCTTTGAAGTGGCGCGCTCGCCCCAGGGCATGGGCTGGATCCCGTTCGCGTCGCAATCGCAGAACAATCCCTTTTCGGACGATCTGATGTACTTCGGGGAGGACGGAAAGCCGGTGATGATGCCCAAGCCGGATGCACCGGTCACGATGCGCAACAATCCCTATCGCACAGATACCGGCCAGACGCTCGATGCGCCGCCGCCGGTGCCTTATCGCACGATCAGCGAAACCTTTGAATACTGAGGAGCGAAAGCCGATGAAGCGATCAACCTTGTTGGCGGCGGCGGCTGTCCTGGCATTCACATCCGCATCGGCGATGGCCGAGACGGTCGTCACGACTACCGAAGGTGCTGTGCGCGGTGTGAAGCGTGGTGCTGCCGAGGCGTTCCTCGGCATGCCCTATGCCGCCCCTCCGGTGGGCGAGGCGCGCTGGCGTGAACCGCAGCCGGTTACTGCGTGGAGCGGCACCCGCGATGCCACTGCCTATGGTCCCGCCTGCCAACAGGCGATCGTTTCGGGTTGGGGTCCATATTCCGCCGAGTTCGTAGGCGGGCTACCGGTCAGCGAGGATTGCCTGTCGCTCAACCTGTGGAAGCCTGCGGGGATGACCAAGCGCCTGCCCGTGCTGGTCTTCATCCATGGCGGCGGCTTCGGCGGCGGGGCTGGGAGTCTGCCGATCTATGACGGCGCCAAACTGACGGCGCGCGGCGCGGTGGTGGTGACGATCAACTACCGCGTCGGTGTGCTCGGCTTCCTTGCGCATCCCGCACTGACGGCGGAATCACCGCTTGGTTCATCGGGCAACTACGGACTGCTCGACCAGATCGCGGCGCTGCAATGGGTAAAGGCCAATGTCGCTCGGTTCGGCGGTGATCCAGCCAATGTCACGGTTTCGGGCGAAAGCGCGGGAGCGGCCTCGGTCAGTGATCTTCTTGTCTCACCCATGGCCAAGGGACTGTTTGCCCGAGCGATTGCGTTCAGTGGTGCGAGCATGGCCGTGGACGTGCCGCCGTTGGCCACGAACGAGGCGATCGGGACGGACCTTGCGGCAAAGTTGCAAGCTCCGACACTTGCGGCGCTGCGCGGGGTTTCCGCCGAAAAGCTGATCGAGGCAACGCGCTACGTCCCGGGCGAAAGCGCCG
>JAZKBJ010000134.1:1881-4968 GCA_040388685.1 Pseudomonadota bacterium | reverse complement strand
AAGAAGGGTCGTCCAGCCTCGGCTTCGCATTTCCCCGCCAGGTTTCCGACAGCCTACAGTTCGCAGTCGGGATCGACGGATCGAAGGCGATCAGCACCTCGTGGGGCATAGTTTCGCCCTATGCGCGGGCGCGGGCCGTGTTTGAAACAGCCGACAGACAGCGCACTGTGACGATGTTTTACGTCAACGATCCGTTTGTCGGTGGCCCGAAAAGCCCCGGCACCGTGCTGACGACGACGGCAACCGATCGCACGCGGTTCCAACTGGGCGCAGGCGTTTCAGCGCAGTTGCAGAACGGCGTTGCCCTGATGCTCGATGTGCAAACGCTGGTCGGGATGCGCAACGTCAGGCAGTATGGCATCACCGCAGGCATTCGGATTACCCTTTAGGCCTAGTGGGGAGCGGGGCAGAAACACCCCTGCCGTATTTTGTGCACCGGAACAGTCAGCATGAGCGGCGGAGCCGATAACCTTGCCATCGGCGTGACCGGCCACAGGTTGCAGCGGCTTGCCGGAAGCGACCTGATGTTGCTCGAACGCAGGCTCGCAAGCCTGTTCAAAGCGATAGAAGCGTCGGCAACGGCACAGGGAAAGATCGGGTTTGCGCTCCTGAGCAACTTTGCCGATGGCGCGGACCGGATCGCCGGCCGGGCCGCGCTTGGCCTCGGCTGGGCGCTCGATGCGCTCCTGCCCTTTCCGCGCGATGACTTCGCCCGCGATTTCGAGAATGAGCCCGACCTGGCTGCATTCATCGCCCAACTGGCACAGGCACGGAGCCAGTCGCACCTGCAGCCAGCCCGTGGCCCGGAAGACGACGGAACCGCCGGTTACGAACGCGCGGGCAGGGAAATTCTGGATCGTTGCGATTTGCTGGTGGCTGTGTGGGACAAGGCCCCGGCGCGGGGACGGGGCGGCGCCGCCCAGATCGTCGCCGAAGCGATAGACCGCGAAATTCCGGTGGCGGTGGTCGATCCGCGCGGCCCGATACCAATTGAAGCGGTCTGCGCGTCCAGTACCGGGACGGCGGAGATCTTGCGTGCGGCAGTCACACGCTTGACAAGCACCTGAACTGCCTGAATGTTCAAGCGGTTGGGGGAGCCAGTGGAACCAGACGCCGGCGTTCAGATCAGGGTTGGTATCATCGTGTGCCTCGTTGCACTCGGGCTGGTGCTTGCGCTTACATTTCTGCCGGACCCGTTCTTTCGTAACCGCGAGTATGTGACGCTGCTCGACGATGTTGCCGGGGTTCAACCCGGAACGACCATAAATTTCCGCGGCGCGCGTGTCGGCGAAGTGCGCTCGGTCGATCTCGATCCTGCGACCCGCCGGTTTCTTGTCGCCCTGAGCGTTACCAAACGCTGGCGTCCCACCGCCTGTTCGCAGGTGGCTGTGAGTGCTGCCAACCCGCTTACCGCCCCAACCATAACCGTCGAAGCGATCGAAGGCGATGCAGTGCGGTCGGCCAAGGCCTGTCTGGCGGAGCGTCTTGCTACGGGGTGCGATCCGCTGGAACCGCCCGCAAGCTTCGGCAAGGCGGCGCTGACCGGGTGCCGCCGCTCGCCGGATCTGGTCCAGACGGCAACGCGGGCCATCGAACAGGCATCGCTTGCCGCGCGCACGGCCAGCACGCTGGTGATGAGCCTGCAGGCCGAAGTTTCCGGCGGTGCGGGCAAGGGCAAGGTCGGCGCAATGATGGACGACGCCACCCAAACGGCGGCGGCTCTCAACTCACTCGCCACCCAGCTTGATCGCAGTTTCCGCCCCGGCAAGGGCGATGTTGCCGTGACTCTGACCAATCTAAGGCAGTTTTCGGGCCGGGCCGCAGGCTTCGATATCAACGGTGTGAACGCGACCGTTGCCGAAGCCCGCAAGCTGGTGGCGGAAAATCAGGCGAGCGTGGCGGCGCTGCTGCGGGAAAGCGCAAGCACGGCTGGCCAGGCCCGCGCGACGCTGGAAGCCGCCTCGGCCTCGCTCGTTGCGGCCAGTGTCAATCTGGAGCGTGCCTCCGCCAATATAGACCGGGTGTCGGAACAGGTCGCCACCGATCCCAGCTCGATCCTGCGCGGCCGTGACTTGCGCGATCCGCCGGAGCCGCAGCCATGACCTATGACGGTTCCCGCCTTGCCGCAGCAGGATTGTCAGCGCTGGCGCTGCTGCTGTCGTCCTGCGCTTTGACAAAGGGCCCGGACGAACAGGTGGTGCTTCGCCTGATTCCCCCGCGCGTCGAGGCGGCTCCCGCTGCGGCACAAGGCGAGGTAAAACTCGTTCCGCCGCGCGCGCAGGGCGTGATTTCACAGCTGCGATACGCCTATTCCCTCGGCGATGGCGGGGCCATGCAACAGGCGCGCACGCTCGTCTGGGACCGGCCCCCTCCCGAGTATCTCGAACGGGCAATGGCTGCCGCGCTGCAGGCGGCAGGGCTGCACGTGGCGGGGTCGTCGGCACCGGGCAAGCCAGGTTTGCGTCTTTCGCCAACGCTTTTGCAGTTCGAGGAGCGAAGCGGGCCTGCCACGCACGCGGCAGTGGCATTCGATGTCGAGTTCGCGCGGGAGGGCAAGCCCGTAGTTGTGAGGCGTTACTGCGGGCGCGCGCCGATCCGCTCGGCAAATCCCGAGGTGCGCGCGGCCGCCTTTGGCGAGGCGCTGGATGTTGCGGTGAAGGCGTTTGTTCAGGATGTGCCGGGCACGGCGATGGCTGACCGAATGGCAGACTGTGCGAGCAGCCTGCCCTCCTCAAGCCGGTAGACGCGCTCGCAGACCCGAAACGCGATTTCCTCGTTCTGGGTAATCAACAGCATTGCCCGTGGCCGGATGACCGTGTGCCGCTGCAATTGCCTTTCGAGAAATTCGGACCGGGACGGCATCTCCTCGAGCGGGCCGTCCAACAGGACAAATTCGGGATCGTGCACGAAGGCGCGGGCCAGTTCGACCGTTCGCGCCTGCCCTTGCGAGAGCGCGTCGACAGGCGTGGCGAAGAGGTGGTCGATGCCGAATTCGAAGCCGATGCGGTCAAGCTTGCGGCGCAGTCTGGGCCTTGCCGCCGCAGGAGCGGTCAGCGCGAGCCAAAGGTTTTCGTCGACGGTCAGCCC
>JAZKBJ010000134.1:0-1871 GCA_040388685.1 Pseudomonadota bacterium | reverse complement strand
CTGATGAGCGAGCCACCCTGAAAGCTGACCCCGCACTGGCGGCGCAGGCGGCGGCGTGCATCGTGATCGCAGGCGGCCAGATCCTGGCCGAACAGTGCTGCGGTCCCGCTCAAGGGTTCGCACAGGCCGAGCGCAAGACGCATGAGCATGGACTTGCCCGAACCGCTCGCCCCGAGGATCGCCACGCGCTCGGTGCTGTCGATCGTCAGGTTCACATTGTCGAGAAGACGCTGCCCGGATGAGATCAGGCTTATGGCGTTGAGATGGAGAACCGCGCTCAAGCGAGGGCCTCCCATACCGTGGCGGCGGCGAGGATGGCGAGCAGGCCTGTCCGGAATGCCTCGCCCGACCGTGCGCCAATGTCGGAGGGCACGCGAACGGGCCGTGATCCGATGGCCGCCCCCACGGCAAATGCTATCAGGGAGTAGACTATCACCTTGCCCAGTCCTGCAAGGAGCGCGAGCCCGCTGCGATCCGTCAGGGTCAGGGTGTAGAGGTCGTGCCAACCGATGCCTGCCGTTGCCACGACCGTGAGTCCGGCGGTCAGGAGCGAGACGGCCGCGCCGATCACGAGGTGCGGCGGGCCGGCGAGGACCACGCCTGCCAGCGCCGGGCCGAGCACGAAAGCGGCGGAATCGTTGCCCATGCTTTCCAGCGCCTCGATCTCGTTGGCAAGGCGCATGGCCCCGATGCGCGAGGCAAGGTCCACCGCCGTGCTGCCGGAGGCGAATATCCCGATCACGAGTGGCACGATCTGACGGAAAAGGGCTTCGGTCATCGTGGCCAGCACCAGCAGTTCGGCGCGGTAGACGTTGAGCACTTGGCCCGCGAGAATTCCCGTCAGCGCTCCGATCAAGGCCGAAATGGCCGCGATCATCGGCAGTTGCCGCCACACGGAACGCGAAATGGCCATGGCGATTGCGCGGTAGGCGAGCGGGTCACCCTGCCAGAAGCGGACGGTGATCCCGCGCGTGGCGCGCCAGACCAGCCAGCAGGCCGCGCCGACAAATCGCACCGGGTGATTCACTGTAGCCATGGCGCCTGCACTATGGCTCCTTCACGGTTGAGGCGGATGACGGGCGTGGCGTCCGGTGCAGTGGCGTCACCGCACAGCACGCACAGGCTGGAATGTTCAGTCAAGGCCGCAAGCTCTTCACCCACCGGAATGGCGGTGACGGCATCAAAGGCGAAAGCCGGGACGGCGAAGTCGCCGGCAATGCCGCGCACCAGAACGCCCTCGCCAGTCAGCGCTGCGATGGCATGGGCGGATTTCGCATTGACAGTGAAACGCGGCAAGCGGTCGGGGTAGTGTTCTGCCAGCGCTGCGATCAGGGGCGCAAGCGGCGGGCAGGGTGCATCGCCCGGTATGAGGGCAAGCTCCAGCAAACGAACCACGGTGCGGCCCTGTCGTGCTACGATCCGGGTGATGACCCTGACCTGCTCCCGGTCGAGATCCTTGATCGCCTCGCTCAGGTCGTCGAACGGCACGATGTCGGGGTGCAGCCGCGCAGCGTCGTCGCGCACCGGTCCATAGCGCCAGCCATCGGCCAGCTTGGCGACCATCCAGCGGTCGTGCTCCGCTCTGGCCAGATCTTCTTCCTCGTCCTGGCGCAGGCGGAATACAGGAAACCTGTGATTATTTCGCGCGATCGTGCGGCAGCCGATATCCCGCAGCTTCAATTGGTAGCAGTCGGCTACCATGCGGTTGTCGGCGCGGTATCGTTCGGGCAGGTCTTCCCACTCGTGCAGGGACTCGCGCGCGCCGAGCTTCTCACCATCGCCCAGCCGCCCTTCGAGATAGAATTCATGAATGGCCCGGGCGATCAGGTCATGCCGTTCCTGCAGCAGGGCATCGGGGTCGGCCAATACCG
>JAZKBJ010000133.1:1385-4421 GCA_040388685.1 Pseudomonadota bacterium | reverse complement strand
GGCCCGGCTCCTTGATGTTCAAAACCTTCTCGTTGATCCGGCCCGGAACAGCGTCGAGCTTGAACCACAGCGAAGGCACGGCGAACGAGTGGATCACGTCCGAACCGATGGTCTGGATGCGGATTGGTTCGCCAGCGGGAACGACCATGCGGTTGTCGACAGCGAGGTGGCCCGGTTCGCCAGCCTTGAGCGCATCTTCTTCCGACAGCATGTTCGAGATAACCTCGAAGCCGCCATTGTCAGGATAAGTATAACCCCAGTACCACTGGTAGCCGGTGACCTTGACGGTCAGCGCACCCTTGGGGGCGGGTTCATACTGATGCGCCAGCAGGCGGATCGACGGGACGGCGATGACCACGAGGATTAACACCGGAACCAGCGTCCAGATCACTTCGATCAGCGTGTTATGGCTGGTCTTCGAAGCGACCGGGTTGGCGCGCTTGTTGAACTTGGCCATCACGACCAGCAGCAGGATCAGGATCAGGAGCGAGATTGCGACGATCACCGGCATCAGCAGGTAATCGTGCATCCACAGCGCCTGTTCGCCGGTTGCGGAATACTGGTCCTGGAAGGTCCAGCCACCGTCGACCGGTTGACCCTTGCCGGGCGTCGGCTTCATGGGAACGTAGGAACCCTTATCGGCGGGCGCGGCTTCGGCGGCAGCGGCGACGGGCGCGGCTGATTCGGAAGCGGCGACCGCAGGGGCTGCAGCAGCGGCAGGCGCTACGGGCGCGGCAGCAAGTGCCTGCGTTCCGAACGTCAGCGCGGCGGCTACGCCAAGGGTCCTGATTGCTTTGCCCATGGAGCGGGCGGTATCGGCAAGACTCATCGTCGAAGTTTCCGCTTTTCCCTGTTTGCGAGCGCTTTCGCGCTGCGCCAAGAGGGCGCTTTCGCACCCCTCTAAGACCCTCGATTGGACCGGCCTATACGCGCGGTTGTCACAAGCCTCAAGCGGCTGGACGCATATTTTTCGCAAGCGCCGCATGGCCCTTCGGGCAAGCTCTGACGGCGATGTGGGCGGAGGTGTCGAAAATGGTTGCCCCGCGCCCGCGCAAGCGTCATTTGCGCGGGAACTCCCCCGGCCTCCAGGTGACAGATGCTCGAAGACGAGATCCTTTCCGAATTCCGCGCCAGCCAGGCTCTGCTCGAAGGGCATTTCCTGCTCTCGTCGGGCCGACATAGCGCACATTACCTGCAGTGCGCGCGCGTGCTGATGGACCCGATGCGCGCCTCGCGCCTCGCTGTGGCGATCGCGCAGAAACTGCCGCGCGATGTGCGCCAGCAGATCCAGAAGGTCGTGGCGCCTGCCATGGGCGGGGTGATCATCGGCCATGAAGTCGGCCGTGCCCTCGGCGTCGAGGCGATGTTCGTCGAGCGGCCGACCGGTACCTTCCAACTGCGCCGGGGCTTTGCGCTCAATCCCGGCGACAAGGTGCTCATGGTCGAAGACGTGGTGACCACGGGTCTTTCCAGCCGCGAGGCGATCAAGGCTATCGAGGAAGCAGGTGGCGAAGTGATCGCGGCGGCATCACTGATCGACCGCTCTGCCGGAAGCGTTGACCTTGGTGTGCCGTTCTTCCCCCTCGTGGCCCTGAACTTCCCCACCTATGCGCCGGACGAATTGCCGCCCGAACTCGCGGCAACACCTGCGGTAAAACCCGGCAGCCGGGCCAAGCCCTGATGAGCGTACTCCTGCCTGCGCGACTGCGGCCCAATAGTCTCAGGCTGGGCGTCAACATTGATCATGTTGCGACGATCCGTAACGCGCGCGGCGGGGATCATCCCGATCCCGTGCGCGCGGCGGAAATCGTCGCCAGCGTGGGCGGCGACGGCATTACCGCGCACTTGCGCGAAGACCGCCGCCATATCCGCGACGAGGATCTGGCGCGCATCCAGGCGGCGACCACCCTGCCGCTCAACCTTGAGATGGCGGCGACCGACGAAATGGTCGAGATCGCGCTGCGCCACCGGCCCCATGCGGCCTGCATCGTGCCGGAGCGGCGCGAGGAGCGCACGACCGAGGGCGGGCTGGACGCGGCGGGCCAGCATAACAGGCTCGCGCCGATCGTTTCGCGTCTGACCGACGCAGGCATCCGCGTCAGCCTGTTCATTGCGCCCGAAGCGCGGCAGATCGAAGCGGCGATGAAGCTGGGCGCGCCGGTGGTGGAACTGCACACCGGCGAATATGCCCATGCCGAAGGTGACGCGGTGGCGGTGGAGCTGCGGCGCATTGCCGACATGGCCGCGCTGGCCGCGGTCAACGGGATCGAACCGCATGCGGGGCATGGGCTGACCTATGAGAACGTGCAGCCGATTGCAGCGATTCCGCAGCTGGCCGAACTCAACATCGGGCATTACCTGATTGGCGAGGCGATCTTCGTCAGCCTGGAAACGGCGGTGCGGCGGATGCGCGATCTTATGGACGAGGCGCGGTGAAACCCGTCCACTACCTGCGGCGGTGCCCCTCCCCACGCTGGGGAGGTTTCGCGTGATCATCGGAATGGGTTCCGACCTCTGCAACATCGAGCGCATTCAAAATTCGCTCGACCGATTCGGACAACGCTTTGTCGACCGCGTGTTCACCGAGGTGGAGAAGGCCAAGGCGGAGCGCCGCCCGTTTACTAAGGCCGGAACTTACGCCAAGCGCTTTGCCGCCAAGGAGGCCTATTCCAAGGCGGTTGGAACCGGGTTCAAGGCCGGCGTGTTCATGAAGGACATCGGCGTGGTCAACGCGAAGTCGGGGGCCCCGACGCTGGCGCTGACCGGCGGCGCGGCGGCACGGCTGGCGGCGATCACGCCGGAAGGCCATGAAGCCGTGGTCCACCTTACGCTTACCGACGATCATCCCTGGGCGCAGGCCTTCGTGGTGATCGAGGCCCGACCTCTTGCCGGAAATGGCGCAGCTTGACCGATCCAAATCCTGAAGAGCCCGTCACGCAGGTGAGCCCCCCTCCCCCGCCGCCCGAAAGCGGTGTGAACTGGTGGGCGGAGATTCGCGGGCTGATCGCGATGCTGCTGGCGGTGATGATCTTCCAC
>JAZKBJ010000133.1:1112-1375 GCA_040388685.1 Pseudomonadota bacterium | reverse complement strand
CATTCCGTCGATCTCGATGATGCCCAACCTGCTGGTGGGCGACCGACTGGTGGTTTCGAAGTACCCTTACGGCTGGTCGTGGGTTTCGGCCTCGTTCCACGTGATGCCGCGCGGCGACAAGCGCGTGCTGCCGGGAACGCCGCAATATGGCGACATCGTGATCGCGGTGCCGCCCGACCGCGACGAGGACTATATCAAACGCGTGATCGGCCTTCCGGGGGATCGGATAGCGGTGATCCACGGGCAGATCATCCTCAATGGCA
>JAZKBJ010000133.1:347-970 GCA_040388685.1 Pseudomonadota bacterium | reverse complement strand
GTGATCATCGACCACACCGACCAGTTCCTCGACAACTATCCCGAGACGCTGGTGCCCGCTGGCCATGTGTTCCTGATGGGCGACAACCGCGATCATTCGGCAGACAGCCGCGCGCCCATCGAGGAAAAGGGCCTTGGCGGTCCGGTCCCGCTAGCGAATGTTGGCGGCCGGGCGGAATTTATCACTTTCTCGCTCAATGGCAGCGAGACGCTCAATCCGCTTACGTGGTGGGCGGCCTTGCGTGATGGGCGGGCCTGGAGCAGGCTGCGCCCGGAAATTCGCCGCCAGCCGCAACAGGACGGCGGCAGGGAGAAGTGACCGGTATGGACGATCCCGCCCTGCCTGAAACGAACATCGGCCCGGCCGACATTCCCGACGGCCTTGTCAAGCGCGAGGCAAAGAAGGCGGCGGTGTGGCTCGGCGTGGGGTCGCTGTTCGCGTTGGCAGTGTTGCTGGCACAGCCGATCATGGTGATCATCGGCGGGATCGTGTTTGCGGCGATGATCGACGGCGGGCAGCGACTGATCGCGCGCGTCGCGCCGTTCCTGCCGCGCGGGGTGCGGATCGCGCTGGTGTTGCTCGGCGCCGTAGGCTTCATGGCGTGGCTGGTGACGTTCGCAGGC
>JAZKBJ010000133.1:0-337 GCA_040388685.1 Pseudomonadota bacterium | reverse complement strand
TGCCCGGCTCAGCGCGCTGGCACAGAGCCACGGCATCACCGTCAAGGACTTCAACCTGCAGCAGGTTGCTTCGCAGGTGCTCGGCAGCGTGGGACAGGTGACGCGCGCGCTCGGCGGGATTTTCGGCGGGTTCACCACGGCGTTCCTGATCTTCATTCTGGCGATCTACTTCGTGATCGAACCGGACATCTATCGGCGCGGCTTTGCGTGGATGATGCCCGAGGAGAGCCGCAGGCATTTCGAAGGCACCGCCGTACGCATGGGCAAGGCGCTGCGGATGCTGCTGTTCGGGCGCTTGATCGGCATGACCGTGGAAGGCGTGGCGACATGGGCGCTG
>JAZKBJ010000132.1:0-7658 GCA_040388685.1 Pseudomonadota bacterium | reverse complement strand
ACCGGGATCACGCCGGACCTGTTCGTCGAGGGATCAGGCGTGGTCGCAGAAGGGCGCATGGAAGGGCAGACTTTCGTCGCCGACAATCTGCTGGCCAAGCATGACGAGAATTACGTGCCGCGCCAGATGGGCGACATGACCGAAGCGCAGGCCAAGGCCGTTGTTGCGGAGACGAAATGATCGCTGAAATTGGTCTTGCCGTCCTGTGGATGGCGGCGGCGCTTGCCGTGCTGCAACTGTTCTCCGGTATCAGTGCGCTGCGCCCCGGCGGCAAAGCCATGGGCGGCATGGTCCGCCCGCTGGCGGTGATGCAGGGCGCGCTGGTCGCCGTCTCGTTCCTCGCGCTGATCGACCTGTTCCTCGAAACCGATCTGTCGGTGAAGCTGGTGGCCGAAAACAGCCACTCGATGAAGCCGTTCATCTTCAAGCTGGCGGGCACATGGGGCAATCACGAAGGCTCGATGCTGCTGTGGGTGACGATCATGGCCGTCTCTGGCGGGATCGTCGCGCTGGTTGAAAAGCGCCTGCGTGAAGACACCTTGATCGCCACTCTGGCGGGGCAGGCCTTCGTCAGCCTTGGTTTCTATGCCTTCCTGCTGCTGTCCTCGAACCCGTTCGAGCGCTTGCCCGAACCCGCTCCCGAGGGGGCAGGGCTCAACCCGCTGCTGCAGGACATCGGCCTCGCCTTCCATCCGCCGACGCTCTACGTCGGCTACGTCGGCCTTTCGGTCGCGTTCAGCTTCGCCATCGGTGCGCTGGTCACCCGCGACGTCGGCCCCGCCTTTGCCCGCGCGATGCGGCCATGGGTTCTGGGTGCCTGGATATTCCTGACCGTGGGCATCACCGCCGGTTCCTACTGGGCGTACTATACGCTCGGCTGGGGCGGCTGGTGGTTCTGGGATCCGGTCGAGAACGCCTCGCTGATGCCGTGGCTGGCGGCAACCGCGCTGCTCCATTCGGTCTCGGTTCTGGCAAGCCGCAACGCCTTGCGCGCGTGGACGGTGATGCTTGGCGTGATCGCGTTTTCGATGTCGATGATCGGCACCTTCCTCGTGCGTTCGGGCATCCTTACCTCGGTCCATGCCTTTGCGGTGGACCCGGAACGCGGATCGTTCATCCTTGCCCTGCTGGCGATTTACATCGGCGGCGCGCTGGCGCTTTTCGGCATTCGCGCTTCGACCGTGACCGAAGGCGAACGCTTCAGCCTGTTCAGCCGCGAGGCGAGCCTTGTATGGAACAACGTGATGCTCTGCGGCACGCTGGCCATCGTTCTGCTCGGCACGCTTTACCCGCTGATGACCGAGGCGTTTGGGGCGAAGGTCTCGGTCGGCCCGCCCTATTTCAATCCGGTGTCTGCAATATTCGTATTGCCGATGATGGTGGTCATGGCGGTTGGCCCGCTGCTGCGCTGGCGCAAGGACAAGCCGGGGCGGATCACCGCGACGGTGGCCGTGCCCGCGTTGTTGACCGCGCTGGCCCTGCTGGCGGTGGTCGTCCTTGCTCCCGGTATCCGCGTGCTGCCGATGCTGGGTATCGCGGTGGGCGCGGGGCTTGCATTGGCGAGCCTGCTGCCTTTGCGCGGACGCAACCTGCGCCGCACGCCGCTTTCGGTCTACGGCATGGTCGTCGCACACTTCGGCATTGCGGTCGCGCTGCTCGGCGCGGCAGCCGAGAGCGCGTTTTCCACTGAGCGCCTTGCCGCGATGAACGTGGGCGACACGCAGACCGTCGGCCCGATCACAATCAAGCTGCTCAGCATCGAACCGGTAGCCGGACCCAACTGGACCGCGCTCGAAGCCACGGTCAGCGCGGCCTACAAGGACGGCGCGCCGGTAACGTTGCATCCGCAGGCGCGCACTTTCACCTCCCCTCCGGGCGAACGCACCGAATCCGCGCTGCACACCCGCTGGAATGGCCAGCTCTATGCCGTGCTGGGCAACGAGGGCGAGGACGGGCGCTGGCAGATGCGGTTCTGGTGGAAGCCGTTCGTGCCGCTGCTGTGGCTGGGCGGATTGCTGGTGGCGTTCGGTGGGTTGCTCGCGCTGCTTGGCCGTGTCGCCCATGACCTGAAGCGGCTGCGGGCCGAGGGCAAGATCGCCTATCGCAAAGCGCGGATGGAGCAACTCAAGTGACGGAGCCGCAACCCAAAAAGCCGGGCCTTGCGATCTGGCTGCCGCTCGCGCTGTTCGCCGGATTCTTCGTGCTGGTGATATGGGGTCTGGTCCGTCCGGCAGACCGCGAAGTGGCCAGCGCCTTCATCGGCAAGCCACTGCCGCAGTTCAATCTCGAAGCGGCGACAGGCGACCGGCCCGGACTGTCGACGGCCGACTTCAAGGCTGGAAAACCAAAGCTTCTCAATGTCTTCGCCAGCTGGTGCGTGCCTTGCGCGATCGAATCGCCGCAGCTTGCCGCGCTGGCGCAGTCGGGCGTCGAGATCGACGGCGTTGCGATCCGCGACCGTAAGGACGATGTCGCGCGGTTCCTTGCCACCAACGGCAATCCCTTTGCCCGGATCGGCAAGGACGACATGTCCGAAGTGCAACTGGGCATTGGCTCGTCGGGCGTGCCCGAGACGTTTGTGATCGATGGCAAGGGCGTGATCCGCTACCAGCACATCGGCGAGATCCGGGCCGAGGACATGGACCTGATCCTGCGCAAGTTGCGGGAGGCGGGACAGTGACTGGTTTGGCCAAACGCGCGGCGAAAAAAGTTTCCCCGGGGAAACTTTCCAACAAATCCAACATGATTTTCGTTCTTTTGGGCGTGTTGTTGATGGCACTCGGCCAGCCCGCAATCGCACAGGATCTGCTTCCGCCTGCCCCTTACGCTTACAAGCAGCTTGAGGACCCGGCGCTCGAAGCCAAGGCGCAGGCGCTGATGGAAACGCTGCGCTGCCTCAAGTGCCAGAGCCAGGCGATTTCCGATTCCGATGCGCCGATGGCGGGCGATATGCGCCATCAGGTGCGTACGCGCATCGCGGCGGGCGAGGATCCCGAAGCAATCCGGGCGTGGCTGATCGAGCGTTATGGCGACTACGTAAGCTATGCGCCGCAGAACAAGCCGATCATGTGGCCGCTGTTCGCTGCGCCGCTGGTGATCCTGCTGCTGGCAGCGCTGCTGCTGCGTGGGCGGTTCAAGCGCGCTGGCGGCAAGGGAGTGGGCGAATGACCTGGGTTCTGATCCTGCTGGCAGGTGCCGTGGTGTTCCTCGCGCTAGCCTTCGTGCTCAAGATGCCGCGCGCGGGCTGGGAACTTGCCGGTGCGGCCTTGCTGGTGGGCGTTGCGGGCTATGCCTTGCAGGGCAATCCGTCGATGCCCGGTGCGCCCAAGGCTCCTGTCGAGAACAAGCGCGCGGCCGATGAGGCGATGATCAAGCAGCGCCAGCAGATGGGCGATTCCTTCGCCAAGGGCCAAAGCTGGCTGATCCTGGCGGACGGTCTGGCACGGCAAGGCCAGTACGGCGCGGCGGCGGACATCCTGCGCAAGGGCGTGCAGCAGTTCCCGAACGATGCCGACATCTGGGTTTCGCTCGGCAACGCACTGGTCGGGCACAGCGACGGGCTGATCACGCCGTCGGCGCAGTTCGCATTCCAGAAGGCAGCAACGATCGCGCCCGACCATCCGGGGCCGCCGTTCTTCATGGGGTTGGCGCTTGCACAGTCTGGCAGGTTGGCAGAGGCCCGTGCCATTTGGGCCGAACTGCTGCAGCGCTCGCCGGCCGACGCGCCTTATCGTGCCGACCTTTCGGAACGCATTGCGCGGATCGATTCGATGCTGGCGATGGCAGCGGGCGCGGGTACGGCGGGCGCGCCGGTGACACCATCCGGACCAGTGGCTTCTCCCTCGGCCAACGCCGCTGAATAGCTTGAAAATCCGGGGATTTGGAACGGGCCGCCAATCGGTCCGTTACCGCCTTGGCACGCGCGTTTTCATCCCATTGCAGGGCTACAGGGGCGGTGCTAAAGCGCCGCGCCGCACCTGCCGTTCCGGTGGTGGCGAGCTAGGCTTTAGGCCGGGGGCACCGTTGCCATGATTGATGATGCCGTGAACAAGGCGGGCGCGCAGGTTGCGCCCGTGCCAGCGCATGGAACGGGTCATGGCCATGACGGGCATGGGCGCGGGCCTATCCTCAAGCTGGCCGTCGGCGCGATTGGTGTGGTCTTCGGCGACATCGGCACGAGCCCGCTTTACGCCTTGCGCGATACCTTTGCCGGCCATCACAAGCTCCCGCTCGACTTGCTGCACATCTACGGAATCATCAGCCTGATGTTCTGGTCGATGATGATCATCGTGACGTTCAAGTACGTCTCGGTCATCATGCGGGCGGACAACAAGGGCGAGGGCGGCAGCCTGGCGCTGCTGGCGCTGATCAACCAGCACACCGACGGCAAGCGCTGGGGCAAGGGCATCATCCTGCTGGGTGTGTTTGCCACCGCGCTGTTTTACGGCGATTCGATGATCACGCCGGCGGTTTCGGTCATGGGCGCGCTTGAGGGTGTGGCGGTCTATCAGCCGAACATGCACCCGTTCGTCGTGCCGATGGTCGTGGCCGTCCTGATCGGGTTGTTCTTCATCCAGAGCCGGGGCACGGAAAAGGTCGCGACCTGGTTCGGGCCGATCATGCTGATCTATTTCGCCACGATCGCCGTGCTCGGCACGCTCAGCATTCTTCAGTATCCCGGCGTGATTGCGGCGCTCAGCCCGCACTACGCCGTCGGGATGTTCATCGCCGATCCGTTCCGCGGGTTTCTGGCCATGGGCGCCGCCGTTCTGGCTGTGACCGGCGCAGAGGCGCTTTATGCCGACATGGGGCACTTTGGCCGCAATCCGATCCGGGTTTCGTGGTTGGTGTTCGTGCTGCCCGCGCTGGTGCTCAACTATCTTGGCCAAGCCTCGCTGCTGGTGCGCAATCCGGCGGCGCTAGAAAGCCCGTTCTATTTCCTCGCGCCTGACTGGTTCCAGTGGCCCTTGCTGATCATCGCTTCGGCGGCGGCAGTGATTGCCTCGCAGGCAGTGATATCGGGCGCGTTTTCGGTGACGCAGCAGGCGATCCAGCTCGGCTTCATCCCGCGCATGACGATCAAGCACACGTCGACCGCCGCTGGCCAGATCTTCATCCCGGTGATCAACTGGGCGCTGATGATCGCGGTTATCGTGCTGGTGCTGGTGTTCCAGCGTTCGTCGAACCTCACCGCCGCTTATGGTATTGCGGTGACCGGCGCGATGCTGATCGACAATTTCCTGCTCGCCGTCGTGCTGTTCAAGCTGTGGCAGTGGAAGGCCCCTGCAGCGATCGCGATGCTGGCGCTGTTCTTTGCCATCGACGCGGCCTATCTCGGCGCGAACATGACCAAGATCCCCGACGGCGGATGGGTGCCGCTGGTGATGGGCGTGGCCATCTTCACGCTGCTCACCACATGGTCGCGCGGGCGCGCACTGATGCGGGCGAACATGTCGGAAGGCACAATCCCGCTGGAAGTCTTCACCAAGTCCGCGCATTCGAGCGCGGCGCGGGTGTCCGGCACCGCCATCTTCATGGCTTCGACAGCAGCTGGGGTTCCTTCCGCGCTGCTGCACAACATCAAGCACAACAAGGTTTTGCATGAGCGGGTGGTGATCCTCACCGTGTCGATCGAGGACGTGCCTTATGTCGATCCGGGCGAGCGTTATTCGGTCAAGGACTTCGGCAACGGCTTCTACCGGCTCACGTTGCGGTTCGGATTTCTCGAGGAAACCGACGTGCCGACGGCGCTGCAGGGCGTGAACATGTGCGGCGAGCCCTTCAACATGATGAAGACCAGCTTCTTCCTGTCGCGCCAGACGCTGATCCCTTCGGACAAACCGGGCATGGCGCTGTGGCGCGAAAAGCTGTTCGCGTGGATGCTGCGCAATGCCGCAAGTGCCATGGAGTTCTTCCGCCTGCCAACCAACCGGGTGGTGGAACTCGGCAGCCAGCTCAAGATCTGATGAACCTCACCGCAAAGCGCATTCTGGTAATCGAAGACGAGTTTCTCGTCGCCGCAATGCTGTGCGATTTTCTGGAAGACGCAGGCGCGGTTACCATCGGCCCGGTCGGGCGCGTCGCGGATGGGCTTGAGGCCATCGCCGCTGGCGGCTTCGATCTTGCTGTGCTTGACTGGAATTTGTGCGGGGAATCCAGCGAGCCGCTGGCGCAAGCGCTTGCCGCCTCGGGCGCGCCCTTCGTGATCGCCACCGGCTATGGCGCAGTCGGTGGAGGCTTCGATGACCGGCCGATCCTGGCCAAGCCTTACGCCTGGAGTGACGCGGTCAGCCTGATCGGGTCACTGGTCTGAAGGTTTGCCGGAGCGGCACATGCCGCCCCGGCAGTCCTTGTCAGTCAGCCTTGGCTTCGGCGACGGATTCGTTGTGGAGGCTGGCTTCGGCTTCGGCAGCCTTCTGCTTCGTGTCAGCAGCAGCCTTCTTGGCTTCGGCAGAGGCCTTGTCGCCCAGTTCATCGGTTGCAGCGGCTGCATCGTCGACAGCCTTGGCGGCCTTGTTGCCCAGCTCGTCGGTTGCGGCGGCGGCATTGTCGGCGTCGTTGCCTGCCGACTCAGCGGTGTTTTCGGCGGCGTCCTGGGTCTTTTCCGAGCAAGCCGAAAGCGACAGGGCGGTGGCCGCAGCGGCGGCGAGAATGGTGAACTTGCGCATGTGGTGGAAAACTCCCCTTCAGTGATTACCCATGACGGCAAGCGGACCTGCGATCACTGGTTGGCTGCACAACGCGCGACGCGATATTCGTATCCCGGATATGGAAAAGGCGCGGCATCCGAAGACACCGCGCCTTTTCTTCAGGCTGCCAAGGCTGAAATGATCAGCCGAGGTTGGCGCTGACCATGCAGTAGAGCATCGGCAGCGACAGCAGCAGGTTGGTGCGGCTGGCAGCGAGGGCGCGAGGGGCTGCAGCGGCCTTTTCCTCAGCCGATGCTTCGACGATGCCGAGGATCTTCTTCTGGGCAGGCCAGATGATGAACCATACGTTGAACGCCATGATCAGCGCGATCCACATGCCGAGGCCGATCAGGTTGACGCTGCCTTCACCCGAGAGGGTCATCGCCTGATGAGCGTAGCCCGAGACGACCGCGATCACGAGACCGGTGACGACGGTGAGCAGCGCGGCCCAGCGGAAGAAGAAGAACACCTTGGGCGCGATGTGCCCGGTGATCGCGCCCTTCTGTTCGGCGGGGATCTTGGGCATCGTGGGAACCTGCACGAAGTTCAGGTAATAAAGCAGGCCGATCCACAGAACGCCGAAGAACACGTGGAACCAGCGGAACAGCGCGTTGATGGTAACCGGCGTGGATTCGCCATAGCCGAGCATGACCGCGATAGCCGCGACCAGGCCGACGACGAGAACGAGATGAAGATTGCCGAAGAATTTGGCCATCTGATTTTCCCCCTATTATGAACGCATTATCTTGACGAGGCTGGCGACCCAAACCCCGGAATTGCCGCGCATATTAAGCGCTGTGATGCAAATGTCACACGAAAACGCTGCGCCAGAGCACCGTTCAATCGTGGGGTGGATTCTGCTCCACCGTGGCCTCCGCTTCGGCGGCAAGGCCGTGGCGCATCAGCATGGGGATTTGCGCGAAGGTGAACAGGAACGAAAGCGTGGTCACGCCCCACAGCTTGGCCTGA
>JAZKBJ010000131.1:0-12565 GCA_040388685.1 Pseudomonadota bacterium | reverse complement strand
ACGGTAGGTGTCTTTGACTTCGACGCGACGCTCTGGCCGGCGGGCGCGCTCACTGTCACCGGCCCGGCATTGATAAGCGACCCAATCGCGGATATATCGATAACCATTCAGGGGGCGCAGTCGTGACCACGGGCGACATCACATCGGGGATTGCGGGCAGGCCCAGGCCGACCCTTGTCGCCTTCAAATGGCCCCGATGCGCCGCCTGTCACGATGGCGGCCAATCCCTGTATGTCCATGTCCGTGTCTCCCAGATAATCAGATTAGTTCGATAGCCATCGGCGCGCGCGCATAACCGGCGGCAACGCCCGGATCGGCGCTCATGCCGCCAACTCCCGCGCAATGACCATGCGTTGAATATCGGACGTGCCCTCGTAGATCTGGCAGACGCGCACATCCCGGTAGATCTTGGCGACGCCGTAGTCCTCGAGGTAGCCATAGCCGCCCAGTGCCTGGATCGCGCCCGAGACCACCGCCTCGGCAGTTTCGGAAGCGACGAGCTTGGCCATCGAGGCCACCTTGAGACACGGTGCGCCGGTATCCTTCACCGCCGCGGCATGAAGCACCAACTGGCGCGCTGCCTCCAGCTTCGCGGCCAGATCCGCCAGCCGGTGCCCCACCGCCTGATGTGCGATGATCGGCTGACCGAAGCTCTTGCGATCCTTGGCGTAATCGACCGCGATCTCCAGCGCGGCATCGGCCATCCCGATGCATTGCGCCGCAATGCCGATGCGCCCGGCCTCCAGATTGGACAGCGCGATTTTATAACCTTCGCCGGGCAAGCCCAACACCAGATCGTCGGGCACGAACACATCGTCGAAACGGATCGCACACGTGTCGGACGCGGCCTGGCCCAGCTTGTGCTCTACCTTGTCCACTCCGTAGCCCGCGCTGTCGGTCGGCACGATAAAGGCCGATATGCCGCGCTTGCCCGCCGCTGGATCGCTCACCGCGAACACCAGCGCCAGCTTGGCGATGCTCCCATTGGAAATGAACTGCTTGGCGCCGTTAAGCCGCCAGCCGCCATCGACCTTCGCAGCGCGGGTGCGCAATGCGGAGGCATCGGAGCCGGCATCAGCCTCGGTCAGGGCAAATGCGCCGGTGCCCTTGCCCGCGATGAGATCAGGCAGGAAGCGCGCCTGCTGCGTCTCATTGCCGTAACGCAATAGCGCCGAGACGATCAGGCTGTTGTGGATCGACACCACCGTCGACAAGGCACCGTCCCCCGCCGCCACCTCGATCAGCGCCAGCGCATAGCTCACATAGTCGACACCCGCGCCTCCCACGCTGTCGGGCGCGGTCATGCCCATCAGGCCCAGTGCAGCCATTTCAGCAAACAATTCGGGTGGATAGGCACCCGCCGCTTCATAGGCTGTGACATGCGGGCGGACCCGCTCTCGGGCGAAATCGCGCACCATGTCGCGGACCGCGACCTGGATGTCAGAGAGAATCATAAACCCATCCGAATAATATCTACTGACGAGTAGATTGCTTGCGATGTGGTTTCCTGTCAAGAGGAGGCACGAAAGAGGTCCGACTTGAACACAACTGCCTCCCCCTTCCCGTCCGCCGTCCAGCGCCGCAACGCCCGCGCCGCCAAACGCGACGCCGTGCTGCGCACGGCTGTGCAGACCTTTAACGAACGCGGCTTTCACCAGACCTCGCTGGACGATGTCGCAGCGCGCCTCCGTATCTCGAAGCCGACGATCTACCATTACCTTGGCAACAAGGATCAGGTGTTGCTGGAATGCGTGACCATCGGCCTTACGCAGTTGCTCGAAGCGGCCGAGGAATCGCGGTCAGTCCCCGGCACTGGGGCGGATCGCCTGATGTCCTTCCTTGTCCGTTATGCCGAAATCAACATGGACGATTTCGGTCGCTGCGTGATCCGCACTGCCGACGAAGCCCTTGCGCCGGAAAGCCGTGCCCAATTCCGCGCGCGCAAGCGCCAGATCGACCTTGCCATGCGTGCGTTGATCGAAAGCGCCATCGCCGATGGCTCGCTGGCCCCGCATGACCCCAAGATGCTCGCCTTTACGCTGGCGGGCGCGCTCAACTGGCCGGCCCGCTGGCACGAAGCCGATGGCACGCAATCTCCGCAAGAGATCGCCCGCCATCTCGTCGCCATCCTGGCGCAAGGCTTCCTGCCGCGCTGAAGCGGACCCGGCATTAGGCCGCCGGAGTAACCGCGGTCGGTCACCCACGCCACTTTGCCCGAACGATCGAACGGTGCGGTCATTCGCCGTCTCCGAGGTTAGAACGCGCATGCTGCTCGGCGGCCAGTTGCGGCAGCCACGGCCAGCGCTCGGCGCAGAACACTTCCAGCGATGGCGTCCAGCGGCCGGGATCGTCCAGCGTCCCTGCCTTGATGAAGGTCACGCCCGGCATCACCTCGATGCGCGAGACGATGGGCGAACCGCATTGCGGGCAGAACACGCGGTGCACCGGCTGACCGCTTGTGCCGCGATCGAGGAATGTCCTGGTCGGGCCCGTCTGGACAACTGCCCCGTCCGGCACCGCGACCACCAGCGAAAATGCGCTGCCCGATTGGCGCTGGCAATGCCGACAATGGCACACCGCCACGATCAGCGGCTCGCCTTGAAAACTATAGCGTACTTGTCCGCAGAGGCAGCCACCACCGTGTTGTTCCACTATTGGTAAGTCCCCCGAAGATGTGGTGATGGATCGGCCAGCCCCAATCAGGCCATATGCCCGCCGCAATTGGCATAGAGCACCTGCCCGGTAATCACGGAGGCGCGCGGCGATGCCAGGAACAGCACCGCCTCGGCGATTTCGTCCACTTCGGCCAGCCGCCCCAACGGCAGGCTTTGCGTGACCGCCCGCACCGCGCCGGTGGTATCGCTGTCCATCAGGTCGCGCACCGTTTCGGTCAGCGTCGGGCCCGCCGCCACCGCGTTCACGCGCACTGCGGGGGCCAGTTCGGCGGCAAGGCTGCGCGTGAACCCCTCCACCGCCGCCTTGCTCGCACTATAGCTCGCAAGCCCGGGCGTCGGGAACCGCGCGGCGGTGGACGACATGTTGACGATGCTGCCCCCGCGCTGGCCCAGCGCACCTGCCGCCGCCCGGCACATGCGAAAGGTCGCGCCGATATTGGCGGCCAAGGTCTGTTCGAAATCGGCGTCACTGGTATCGGCCACCAGCCCCGTGGGATACCAGCCCGCGATATTGGCCAGCACATCCAGCCCGCCGCCGCGCTCCACCGCAGCCGCCACCGCGCGCGCAGCCGTATCCGCGCTGTTGGCATCGCCTGCCACTGCGCCATGTGCCTGCCCATGATCGCCCGGAAGCGAGCGCACCGCCGCCTCCAACGCATCCCGCTCGCGCGCCACTGCCACCACCAAGGCGCCGCGCGCCGCAAACATCCGCGCCACTGCCAGCCCGATCCCGCGCGATGCCCCGGTGACGACCACCGACTTGCCTGCAAATTCGGCCTGCATCGCCCGGCTCAGATCTCGCGGCTCGAAACCGCGCCGTGGCGGTCGATGGCGATGCGCACCATGCCGTCCCCGCCGGTGCGGTCGCACAGCCCGACATAGCGGATGGTTTCGCCCTGCAATGCCCCCACCGCCTGATCGCCGAGCCGATAGAGGTGCTCGCCATGCGCCACACCTACCCATGTGCCGCCCACGCTCAGTTCCAGCGCGACCGCCAAGGCCACGAACCGGCGCACCTTGGGTCGCCGCAGAACGGTTTTCAGGCGGCGGAAGATCGTGTCGGCATCCTCGCCTGGTCGGGGCCGCACCAGCCCCAGAAACACCAGCCAGCCCCGCACCATCGCGGTGATATGCGCCATGATCAGCGCGGCGATCATGCAGCACAGCATGGCTCAGGCCACCGGGGTCAGCGTCAGTGTGCTGCGCTTGTCGAGGTCGAAGGTCAGGCTGGCCTTGCCCGCCCCATTCGCCGTAAGCACCTGCCCGGTTTCCGCCACGCGATAGCTGCGCCCCGGCACCAACCGCCCAAAGCCCAGTTGGGTGCGCACTGGCGCGCCCCCGGCGCGGAGCACCAGATCGAGCGCCTGCCCGTCGCTGACGGCGCGGGTCACGATCACTTCGGGATAGGTCGCTTCGGTCAGCAGCGGACCGGTCTTCCACGCCTCGGGCAGCCCGGTGTTGACCATGTCGCGCATCGTGTTGCGGCGGGTCCACGTCAGCATATCGGGCATGTCGGGCCCGTGGCGCTCGATCAGCGAGGCGCGGGTGGCGGCGATGATCTCGTCATCGCCCATTTCCAGCGCGGCCCACAGCACCATCGTCAGCGGGTTCATCTCGGGCCACTGGTCGAACGAGAAGTTCGCCGGCTTGCGCGTGTCCCACCCCAGCGGCAACAGCTTGAAATCCAGCGTGCCATCGGGCTTGGGCTTGATGAAATCCTGCTTCAGCACCTGCCACAGCCGCTCGGCCTGTTCGGGCGCATGCGGGGTAAGGAAGCGGATGCCCCATGTCTCGCCGAACAGCCCCGAAAGGCTGGGCACCTGAAAACCGAACGGGGTGGAGGTGCACACTTTCACCCGCCCGTCGGCCATCATCATTTCCTCGCGCATGGTCTGCTCGAACCGGGCATCGACCGGGCCAAGCAGGTCGGTGCCATGGCGCGCATCGTGTAGCGCCAGCGAATTGCGCCCCACCAGATTACACATCGAATAGACCCAGCGCGGCTCGCACGGGAACCAGCCGAGGTCATAGCGCTGATAGTTCTTCTGCACTTCCTTGAGCAGCGTTTCGTGGCTGTAGGGGAACGCGGTCTTTTTGTCCCAGCGGAAGGTCAGTGCGCCCGGCGCCGCAAACGGCGAGGTGCCGCTGGCCGTCTCGAACAGCCCCAGCGACACGCCGAGGAAGCCCGAGAGCATGATGTTGTCGATGGCCACCGGGTTCTTCGAAATTTGAAAATTGCCCCACAGGCTTTCCCAGAACCAGTAATTCCAGGTCTTGCGGTCCACATGCTTGTGGATCAGGTTTTCCTGCGCCTTGTTCAGATAGCCGTGGAACGCGGGCAGCTGGGTATATTGGCCATAGGCCAGATTCCAGCTCATCGTGCAAATCTGATAACGCAGCGCGCCGTCCTGCCAGGTGTCGTTCATCGCGAACCCGGTCCAGTCGTCCACGTCCTGCAATGCCAGATCCAGCATCCGGCGATATTCGATAATCTGCCCGTCGGGCATTTCGGGCGAAGCCTCGACCGGGGCCTCACGCAGCAGCGGTTCGGTCTTGGCCAGAATGGTGTTGAGCTCCACCCCGCGCGCCTGCTGTTCGGCAAAACGGCGGCGGCGACCCAGCGCCAGCCAGCCATAGAGCGCGGCCATGCCGGCTGGGATGACATATCCCATCACCGCCACGCCATCGCTGCCCTCGATCCAAGCGGCGGAAAGCAGCGCGGTGCCCACCAGCACGCCGGGAGGGCCGAGGATCACACCGCGCGCCCACCAGATGAACATGATCACCGCAAAGCACATGGCCGAAACGATCGCGCCCAGCACGCCCACGACGCCACCGGCATAGAGGAACCCGCCGCCCGGCACGATCAGCCCCAGCCCGAAGGCCTTCCATTGGGCGCTCATGCCCAGCAGCAGCGGCGCCAGCCCGGCCAGAAAAACCAGCGCCAGCCCCAACTGGAATCGGCGGACGCGGTAGGCCGTCAACGGCCCCAGCGCCTTGTCGCGTGCAGGGATCAGCGGAATGGTGTCGACGATGCGCCGCAAGGTCGATCCGGTCTGGCCACCTTCGGTCACAATGGGGTCGTCGATTGCCTGCGTCGCCATCGTCCATCTCCCGGCAATCTGGTCACCCGCCGATCTGGCAGCGCCGATTCGCTCGTCTGTTTTGTACAACAATCTTGTCAAACCGAAAAACCCCGAACGATCTCGCCGTCCGGGGTCATTCAGGCCGTCGTTCAGTAGCGGTAGCTCACCTGCACGCCATAGGTCCGTGGCATCCCCGCGTAACGGACGATGGAGGCCAGCGTATCCTGCGTGTTGGTCCAGTAATAGACATTGCCGGCGTTGCGGACATAGCCGCCCACGCGCACCTTGCCTTCGTTGAACTCCACGCCCGCGCGCAGATCGATGAGCGTGTAACCGCGCATGTCGAAGCGGTGGTCGGCGGTCACGCCCAGCGACGTGGTCGTATTGGCCAGCGCGGTAGTCGAGCTGCTGTTGTGGGTCACCGACGCGCCGAAATAGGCCTTGGTCGTGTCGTTGATCGGCGCCTTGTATTCCAGATCGCCCGTCAGGGTGAATTCCGGCGCATAGGGGAAGTGCTGGCCGTTGAAGTCCTGCAACTGGGCCAGCGCGTCATAACCGATGAAACCGGTGATCTTGGTCTTGATGTAGGTGGCGCCAAGGCTCAGCGTCAGGCCGTCGATCGGACGTGCGAGTAGCGACGCTTCCACACCGTACAGGTGGCTTTTGGGCACCTGCACTAGCCCGTCGAGCGTGCCGAACACCGGATCAGGCAGACGACCGCGCAGTTGTTTGTCCTTGTAGTCGTAATAGAATGCCGCTGCGGTCAGCTCCAGTGCGCGGTTGGCAATCGGTGCTTTGAAACCGGCTTCGTAGGCCAGCACCGATTCCTGTTTCACCGGGTTGTAGCCGCGGTAGCTGGCAACCGAAGCGGTCGGGAAGCTACCCGACTTATAGCCCTTGGAGACGCGGGCATAGAGCAGCGTGCCACCGTCGGTCTTGTAGTTCAGGCCGGCGTTCCACGAAAGATTGTGCTCGTTCAGGTCGTTTTGTAGCGCGCCTGCGCCATAGGGCGTGAACGTCGGGTCGAAGGTGATGCATTCGCCGGTGCCGACATTGGTACCGAAAATGGCATTCCACCACACGGCCGTGTCGCCGCCGAAATCGTGGGTACAGCCCTCGAAACTGCGCCTGGAATCGTTGTAACGCGCGCCGCCGATCAGGGTCAGGTTCGGCGTGATCTCGTATTCCGCGTTGAAGAATACGCCGATGTCGCGGGTATCCTGCGCCGAATCGCTATATGTCAGGATGCCGCGCGGCGCGCCCGGGATCATGTACAACGGGTTGGACGAAGGGCCTTCGCTGAAGTTGTAGAACAGACGGTCATATGTATCGGCGCGGTTGTAGTTCGCACCCAGAATGAAGTTCAGCTTGTCGTATTTGCCACTGACGCGCAGTTCCTGATTGAAGTTCTTGATATAGCCCGTGGTGTTGGTGTCCGCCGTGGCATATTTCGAACCGTCGAAGTCCTGCACCGAATCCGTCTTGTAAGACGAATAGGCTGAAATGCTGGTCAACGTCAGGTGATCGTCGATCTCGTAATCGGCGCGCAGGCTGCCTTGCCAGAACGTGTCATCGCGCTGCAGCGGACGGCCGAATATGCCATAGCTCCAATCAGCGGCGCGGGCATTCTGCGGCGCGCGGGGATAGTTCTTGAAATTGGTGGCATCCGGGCTGCCGCAGGTGCCGGCTACCGAACCAGCGCAGTCGTCGGATTGCAGCTGCGCCGCTTGCGTATCGCCGCGATCGCGCCAGCCGTTCAGGTTGATTTCCAGCTTCAGCTTTTCGCTGGCCTGGATATCCATGATGAAGCGGCCCTGGAACAGGTTCTTTTTGCCCAGTTCGTCGTGACGGGTGTAGCTGTACTGCCACGGGCCGGATTGTTCGGTGCGCAGCGCAAGGCGCGCCTTGATCGTGTCGGACAACGGGCCGCTGACGAAGCCCGAGATATCGCCGGTGCTGAAACGGCCGAAGCTGGCGTCCACGCCTGCGGTAAAGTGGTCGGTCGGCTTGGCGACGACATAGTTGATCGCGCCACCGGTGGTGTTCTGGCCAAACAGGGTGCCTTGCGGACCCTTCAGCACTTCGACACGCTCGATATCGAACGCCGCGCCGCGCGTGGTGGCGGAAAACGGCAGGGCGATTTCGTCGGTATAGACCGCCACGGTGGGCGAGGCCGACAGTGTGGTTTCATAGAAGCCGACGCCGCGCAGGGTATAGACCGGGGTGTTGAACGGCGAAGGCTGCACGGTCAGACCGGGCACGATCTTGCCCAGATCCACCGGCGAATTGATGCCGCGCGTGACCAGTGAATCCCCGGACGCTGCCGTGATCGACAGGCCAACATCGTTGATCGACTGTTGGCGCTTGTTTGCCGTGACGATGATTTCGCGAAAGTTGTTTTCAGCCGCCCTTGGTTCGGCCTGGGCCGGTTGCGGAGCGGTTTCCTGCGCGCGCGCCGTGGCCGCCGTTCCAATGGCAAGCAACGACACCGTCGCCGCCAGAATCCGATTCATGCGTACCATTTCGGTATCCTCCCTCTTATCGTTGCGCAAACCGGTTGGCTTCCAATTTGCTGCACCCTTCCGGTATCCTCCTCCCAATTATATCTGTCAATATCGTTTGACGATTTTGTGAACGCAAACGGTCTTTGGCAATGCCGTCAGGATACGGGCCAATGGCAGCTGGAGCGCGGCCCGGTCCCCGGGAAATGAAATTCTCCAGCTAAACAACGGCTGCGACCAGCGGTGCAGCAGGCCTGCTCAAAAGCGCTACCGCCCCTGCAATATCACTAGACGAAATCGTCAGACGGTTTTACCAATGTCGCCGGGAGTAATAATTACCTGAAGGCGCGCTGATGATTCGGATCGTGGCGATATATACCAACACGGCGCACAGCCGGTTTGACGGGGCCTATTACACTGGGCGGCACACCGCGCTGGCGCGCGAACTGCTGGAACCGCACGGCCTTCTGGGCATTTCGTCCACCCTCGGCGTGGCCGCACTCGATGACGCGCCGCCGCCCTTTTGGGCCATTTCGGAAATGCAGTTTCCTTCGCGCGAAGCCTTTGATGCGGCCATGGCCGTTTGCGGCGACGCGCTGTTTGCCGATTTGCCGAACTACACCGACACGGCGCCTGTCCTGCAAGTATGCAACACATCCGCCTGAACGCTACAAGAAATTACGGGAGCCTGAAAATGGAACAAATGCTGCGCAACAATTCGCCGCGTTTCGTGCGCAATGCGATGGAAGACATCGGCATGATCACCGCGCTGGACGAGATGCTGAACCACCAGATCGTCGATACGTTCGCTGCGGTCAGCACTTCGGAACAAGGCTGGACCGAAAAGATCTGGTCCGCGATCGTCCGCAAGGATGGCACGATGGGCATCGATTTCGGGCTTGGCCGCTATCACAACCGGGGCGTCCTGGATGGCTGGGCCGCCGTTTCGCGCGGATCGGAGCAGTGGACCGTCCGGGCCAACCGCGAACTGCGTGACGATCCGCTGATCACCGAAGTCGGCCCGCTGACTTACGAGATCATCGAACCGCTCCGCCAGGTCCGTTATGCATTGGCCAAGAACGATATTCAGCCCATCGCCTATGACATCACCTTCACCGCGGAAATGCCCCCCTTCTTTGAAGACCGGCACAAGCAGCGCGAAAAGGACGGCTTCCGCATCGGCTCCGATGTGATCCGCTACCATCAGATCGGCGTGCCTTCGGGCTGGGTCGAGATCGAAGGCGAGCGCATCGAGATCAATCCCGAAGAATGGACCGAATACCGCGACCATTCGTGGGGCATCCGTCTCGATGTCGGTGCGCACAATCCCGATATCCGCCCCTCTTCCGATTTCGGCGACGTGAAATTCGGCGAAGGCGAATTCGTGCTGCTGTGGAGCCCGTTCATGCTTGTCGCCCCCAATGGCGAGAAGACGGCTTACCACATGTATTACATGTCGAAGCAGGGCCGCGTGTTCTACTCCTCGGGCTATCGCAACCTGCCCGATGGCACGCAGGAAAAGATTGCCCGCGTCCGCCCGGACCTGCGATACGATGACGTGACCCGGCGCCTCAAGGGCGGACAGTTGCATTTCGACATGCTCCAAGGGGAATCCGTCACCGTCGATGTCGAAGTCGCCGGCACCGCAGGCGTTCACCTCGGTCCGGGCCTCTACCTCGGCTTCGACGGACGCAAGCATGGTTCGTGGCATGGCCCGCTCACGGTCGAGGGCGAATATTTCGCCGACACGCTGGATCGCAAGACGCTCGAACGCATCCGCCAGTTGCGCGATTGCCCGATCACTGTGCGCAGCGGTGATGCGGTTGGCCATGGCATCATGGAAACGATCATTCACGGTGCCCATCCCGAAATGGGCCTCACCTCAGTCAACACGCTGGTTTGACGGATGGCGCGCGATACCAACGCCCTTGCAAACGGGCTTCGCGGCTGGCTCCAGGATCGGGGCGAACGCATAACCGGCGTTCGCACCCTTTCCGCCGGCCATTCGAACGAGACCTATCTCGTCGAAGGAATCAACGAAATCCTGCGCATGCCCCCGTCAGAGGAAGGCCTGTTGCCGCCCTATGACATGGTGCGCCAGCATGAAGTGCTGACCGCTGTGGCCGGGGCTGCGCCGGGCGTTCCCCTGCCCCCGATCCTCGAACTGTGCACCGATGCCGAAGTGCTGGGCGACCAGTTCTTCCTGATGGGCTGCATTCCGGGCGAGGCATTCGAATATGCCGTGCCCGATTGGCTGGCCGCCGATCCGGTGGACGGCGCAAACAGCGTCTGCACCCAGTGGTTCGATGCGCTCGGCGCGCTCCACGCCATGCCCGTTTCGGCCATGCCGCCGGGCGGTCGCACCGTGCAGGAAGAAGCGCAGCATTGGCTCACCGTATCGCAAGGATCAGAGGCAGATCCGCGCCTCATTGCGATCCTAAAACATCTTGTGAAGTCACCGCCGCGCACTTCCGGCCCGGCCACGCCCGTGCATGGTGATCCCAAGCACGGCAACTGCCTGTGGCAGGATGGCAAGCTCACCGGCCTGCTCGATTGGGAGATGGCGCAGATTTCCGAGCCCTTGCTCGATTTGGGCTATGTCCAGCTGTTCCACGATCAGGGCGATGCGGCGCTGGCCAACGCGGGCTTCGAACTGCCCGGCTGGTGGTCGCCGCAGCGCATGACCGACGAATGGGAAAAGCGCACCGGTCGCACTGCGGTCGATGTGGACCGCTACGTCGTGCTGGGGCAGGCCAAGATCTCGGCGATCATTTCGGTCGGCGCACACCTGTTCAACAGCGGCCGCATTGCCGATCCGCGTTTTCAGGCCTTCGGCGCGGTTCTCCCCGCCTACGTCACCCTGCTGGACAAGCGCGCGGCTGCCGCAGGCTGAATCCTACGGCATCGGCGGGGCGAAGGCACGCCCCGCCGAACGCGGCGAGGTGGGATCAGGGAACGAGCACGACCTTGATGCAATCGCCGCGCGCTTGCGCATCGATTGCCGCGTTGATCTGGTCGAGCGGATAAGTGCGGATCAGCCGGTCGAACGGAAACCGCCCTTCCGTATGCAAGGCCAGCAGTTCGGGGATGAAATCCTGCGGCACGGCATCGCCCTCGATAATGCCCACGATGCGAAGCCCCGGCGTCATCAATGCAGCGATGTTGACCGAAAAGCAGGCGCCCAGATCCTTGGGCACGCCGACCAGCCCGATCATGCCGTGCGGCGCCAGATTGGCAAGCCCGGTTTCGATCACCGCCACGTTGCCGGATGTGTCGAGCGCGAAATCCGCGCCGAGCGGCAACAGCGCGCGGATCGCCGCACCGACGTCTGCCCCGGCAGGGTCGATCACGTCGGTCGCCCCCAGTTCCAGCCCGATGGCCCGGCGCGCCGCCACCGGCTCCACCAGCACGATGCGCGCGCAGCCGCGCACTTTGGCCGCCATTACCGGCGAAAGCCCCACCGGCCCGCCGCCGAACACCACCAGCGACGATCCCGCCCGGCAATCCATGGATTTCATCACCGCGCCCGCGCCGGTCATCAGCCCGCAACCCAGCGGCCCAAGCAGTTCCAGCGGCAGCGCGGTTTCGGGCACTTTCACCACGTTGCGCGCGCGCGTCACCGCCAGAGTGGCGAACGAGGACTGGCCGAAGAAGTGCGACGCAATGCGCCCCTCGTCCGCGCCTGCATAGGCGGTCGATCCATCGTCCAGCCGCATCCCGGCATAGTTCAGCGGCACGAATTCCGCACAGTAACTTGGCAGATTCTCGGCACAGCGCGGGCATTCCCCGCACGAGGAAAAGCCCAGGATCACCCGGTCGCCCACCGCCAGCCCGCTCACGTCCTCGCCCAGCGCCTCAATCACGCCCGCGCCTTCGTGGCCGAGCACGGCGGGCTTCGCAAAGGCATCGAACTGGTCGCGGAACACCAGATCGGTGTGGCACAATCCCACCCCCGCGATCCGCACCAGCACTTCGCCCGCGCGCGGCGCGGCCACGGTTACATTCTCGATGGTGAAGGGCTGGTTGGCCCTGCGCGCCACGGCGGCCTTGCACTGCGTCACCGGCCCATCTCCCCCATGCTCATCGTGTCTTATCGCGGTGTCGGCCACCGTTTCACTTGGCGACAGTATATCGGATCGGTAGCCGCTTCAGCCCTGAAACGAAGTTCGCTTCCACCCATGCCGGTTCGCCATCCAGAGCGATCTCGTCGATCCGGGACAGCAGTTCCTTGAACAGGATGCGCATTTCCAGCTTGGCCAGCATGTTGCCCAGGCACAGATGCGGGCCATAGCCAAAGGCGATA
>JAZKBJ010000130.1:5799-7389 GCA_040388685.1 Pseudomonadota bacterium | reverse complement strand
TCGCCTTTGCACGTTCGGTCGATGCGCAGCAACGCGCGCAGAATACCGTGCAATTGCAGCAGCAGCGCCTTGCGGCAGGCACCGCGAGCCGCGTCGACACGCTGAACGCCGAGCGGACCGCACTGCAGGCAAACATGGCCGCGACGAGCGCGCGCGCCGAACTGACGACCTCGTTTATCGCGGTCGAAAAGGCGCTCGGACTGGGCTGGCAGGCACCGGAGCCGCAGAAATGAGCCGGTTTCGTCCATTTTATAGTATATTGACTCTGCCAATGGCTGAGGCACTCTTCTCCCATAAACCGCCAGAAAGGCGGAAAGGTGAGAGAGATGAGCTGGATTTCCGTAGCGGGTCGCCGTTTGTGGCAGGCCTATTGTCAGGGACTGGAGATGTCGTGCCCGGTGCAGCGGGTCGATCAGTGGCTTGCCTGTGCGCGGGACGAGACACATGAACTCGCCCAAAACGCCGGCAGGGCTGCCAAGGAAACCAGAAGCACTCTGCACTGAAATCAAGTGCACGCTTGCTGATGGCGCGCCGGGAAGCAGGCGTGGGCGACCTTCATTGGAAGACGCCCAGAGACTTCCACTTCGCATCCTTCAAGCCGGCTGGGAAGTCCTTGCCGAACACGGCTTTGAAGGCTTCACTTTTGACCGCATCGCGCGCCATGCGCGCATCGGCAAGGTTACAATCTACAATCGTTTCCCCAGCAAGCGGGAATTTCTAGAAGCCTTGCTCAAGCACAATGTGGAAGAGCGGCGGGTTTCCATAATGTCAAAGGGCGTGGGGCTTTCGCTGGTGGAAAGCTTCTGCCAACGCGCCGCAACCGCGGTGGAAATCCTGCTTTCGCCCGATGGGGTGTTGATGGAGCGACTGGTCGACTGGTGCGATCAGGAGTTCGGTGATGCGCAGGTCAATTACCGCCACGCGATGTTTGCCCATGCTCTCGCTGACGTTGAGTTCGAACTGCGGATCGGTGCCGAGAAAGAGGGTGTGAAAATTGCCGACATGGCCCTGGCCGCAAGGTTCTGGCTCGAAGGTATTCTCGGCCATGCGCGCATGACCGGTACGACCTGCGCGTTCGATCGCGACGAGACCGAACGCTGGGCACGCAGTTATTCGGAATTCTACTTCGCTGGAATTTGCGCTTAACCGGGCTTGCGCGTTGCGTTCAGCGAGAAATCGATGGCCACCGCATCCTTGAGCTGATCGGTTGCCGACCACTCCGCCTCACCCACGCCGAACGACAGACGCTGAAGCGCGGCATTGCCCGATACGGTAGCGCGATCACCATCGATCTTGAGATTGAAACGGACCGCCATCGGGCGCGACTTGCCATGAAGCGACAGACTGCCGTTGGCCACGTAGCGCCCGGCCCCGTTCTCGCGGATCGAACTGGACGTAAACACGGCCTTTGGATGGGTGCCAACGCCAAAGAAACTGTCGCTCTTGAGCATGTCGTCACGCTGATTGTCCCCGCTTTCGACCGAAGCGAGGTCGACCGTCACCTTGATCGATGAACCTGGCAAGTCGGCGGGATCGAAAACGATTGCGGCGTCCCACCTAGCGAAGGTGCCCTTGATGGTCTCGCCGGTA
>JAZKBJ010000130.1:4368-5789 GCA_040388685.1 Pseudomonadota bacterium | reverse complement strand
CGCCCGCCCTTCCCGAGCGTCCAGGCTGACGCCTTCACGTTGGCGCTGTCTGCGGAGGCGAGTGCCGCCGGGGCAACTTCGCTGGACAGAGCCGCAGGTTCGGAGGCCAACGCCGGGGCCAATGCCTCAGGCTGACTGGATGCTTCCGCTGACGGAAGCGAAACTGGCGCAGCGCCAAAGGACATCGACCGTCCTGCAATCATCACACCCAAGCCCGCGATGACCGCGACGGCAGCAGCGATGCCAATCGCTTTGTGACTCGAAATCGCAGCGGGCAGCATCCGCCCGATGACATCTTCTCGCTTGAAGTGATGGAACAAGGCACCTGCCACGTGCAACACGATCAGCAAAAAGCCAACTGTCCCGAGCAGGCCGTGCAGTCCTTCGGCGGGTTCATGCAATGCTGCTCCCACGGGAAGATCAGGCCAGGGAATCGCTCCGAACAGCATGGTCTGCAAGCGGATTTTGGCCGTCGAAACGATGATCCACCCCGTCAACGGACCGAGGATCATGACCGCATAAAGCAGCAGGTGCACGCCGGAAGCGAGCAGCATCTGCGGCCGGCTTGCGGGAACAGGCGCTGGCCGCGCCTTGAGCAGGCGGATAGCAAGGCGCGCAGCGCTCAGCAGCAGAATCGCGATACCGACCGATTTATGGAACTGAAAGCCCGCGAACTGGGCAACGCCTTTCGGCAAGTCCTCCAGCGCCCAGCCGAGTCCGATCTGGAACAGCAGAAGGGCGGCGATGGCCCAGTGCAGGACAATGGCGGCAAGCGAATAGCGTGCCGGGCGCAGTTCAGTCATGGATGAATCTCCCGTCGTCGCTCAGCTATGAACCAGGCCAGTCGCTTTTGTCCATCTGGAGCGCATCCAGAGCGAAGCGGCGGAATTGCGCGAGGCGCTCTTCATCGCTGTCAGCGCCGTAGAACGAACGCGCGCCTTCGCGTCCGTCGGGCAGTCCGCGCGGCGGAATGTCAAGTGCGGCGGCGGTAACGAACCTTATGCGCCACGCCAACGCCTGCGGATCGACGCCGGGCAAACAAGCTTCGAGCGCAGATTGAACCCGGGCAACCCCATCGGCGAACACCGCCCATATCCGGGTATTGAGATCCTTACCCGAGCGCGAAAACACTTCGTCCAACACAACAATGGCCCGGTAGCGAGGGTTCATCGCCGCCCGTGCCCAAAGCGGAACGATGAGAGCATCTACGGCATCTGCGAAAACGCCCTGTATCATCACTTTGAGCAATTCCACGCGCGCATCGGCAAGCCGCGCCGCATTGCGCAGGGCCAGTTCACCCAGCAAGCCATCGGTGTCGCCAAAATGATAGCGCACCAGAGCGGAATTTACGCCAGCCTCCTCGGCAATCCGGCGCACTGTCAGCGCCCGCACACCCTCGCGGACGACCAATCGCTCAGCCC
>JAZKBJ010000130.1:0-4358 GCA_040388685.1 Pseudomonadota bacterium | reverse complement strand
CGGTCAGGGGTAGTCAGGGAATCCTCAATCGTCGCCATCACGAGCGTCATACCAGCGTCGACGAAACCTGGGTATGCCCTCTCGCATCGCGGCGCCAAGCAACTATGCTGATGCCACCACTTCACCGGAGATCCTATCCATGTCGAACAGTCCGTGGGCCCATCATCGCAGCGCCAGCATTGCCGATGACATTGATTTTGAAATCAAGGGGCAAGAGCTCCAGTTCATCGAAATCGAGCTTGATCCGGGCGAAAGCGCAGTCGCCGAAGCCGGCGCGCTAGTGTGGAAGGATGCCGCAATCGGCATGACCACCGTGTTCGGCGATGGCAGTGGCGGCAGCGACGGCGGCTTCATGGGCAAACTGCTGGGCGCGGGCAAGCGGCTGGTGACGGGTGAGAGTCTGTTCACCACGGTGTTCACGCACAATGGCCATGGCAAAGCGCGGGTCGCGTTCGCTTCCCCTACCCCAGGGGCAATCCTGCCGATCAAGCTTTCGGACGTGGGCGGCACACTGATCTGCCAGAAGGACAGCTTCCTGGCTGCCGCGCGCGGCGTCTCCATCGGCATCGCCTTCCAGCGCCGCGTCATGACCGGGCTGTTTGGCGGCGAAGGTTTCATCATGCAGAAGCTCGACGGCGATGGCTGGGTCTTCGTCCAGATGGGAGGCACCGTGGTGGAACGCGAACTCGCGCCGGGAGAGGAACTGCATGTCGATACCGGCTGTCTTGCGGCCTATACGCCTTCGGTGGACTTCGATCTGGTGACAGCAGGCGGTGTGCGCTCGGTCCTGTTCGGCGGCGAAGGTTTGTTCTTCGCGCGCCTGCGTGGTCCCGGCAAGGTATGGATTCAGTCGCTGCCCTTCTCGCGGCTCGCCGGACGCATGCTTGCGGCCGCAGGATCGCGCGGCGGCCAAAACCGTGGCGAAGGGTCGGCACTGGGAGCCTTGGGTGACTTCATCGGCGGCAACAACTGACGAAAAAGGGCCGGTGGATTACCCCACCGGCCCGAGTTGCCGCACGTGGTGCGGGGTGGATCGTCAGAACGCCGAACGGACAGTGAAGCCCCAGGTGCGCGGATCGCCGGGAAGCCCCGCGATCAGGCCGGTGTTGCCTGGGCCTACGAAAAGCTGTTCGAAGTAATTCGCGCCGAATGCGTTGCGCACCCAGCCGTAGATGTCGAAACCGCTTTCGGTGCGGAAGCCTGCGCGGAAGTTCGACAGCGAGTAGCCATTGACCTGGGTGTAGGCTGACGGCGAAGGGTTGGACGAGAAGTCCGAGCGGTAGCTGCCGTCATAACCCAGATAGACCTGCCCTTCACGGCCGATGAACTTGACCGGCGCGTTGGCTTCCAGACCCCACGAGAACGACCATTCCGAAACGCCGGGAAGACGCTGGCCGGAAATATCGCAGTTCGCGGGGCTGAGTGCGCCGGGCGTGCCGGCCGCACCGGAGACCTGCGTGCCGGTGGCAACCGTACCGCCTGACAATTCAGGCGGGCAGGGCGACTGGGTGCTTGAGGAGCGGTTGCTGCTTGCCATTGAGCGACGCGTGCCGGAAACGCGGCACGTCTACGTCCTGGGCGAACTGACCGAAGGCGGCTCGGGCGGGCACGGCGCATCCACGAACTTGCGATAGGTGGCGTCGGTGTAAGCGCCGTTCACATAGGCGTTGAACCGCTCGGTCGGACGGATCGAGAAGTCGGCCTCGACGCCCTGCGAACGGACCGCCCCGGCGTTTGCCAGATAGCCGCGCAACACGCCGAACTGACCGTTGTTCACATTGGCCTGATAGTCCTTGATGTCGGTCCGGAAGATCGAGAGATTCAGGATCGCGCCAAGGTCGCGGAACTCGGTCTTGAGGCCAGCCTCGTAGTGACGCACCGACTCTGGCTTTACCGTAGCCGCCGCAAGGATCGGATTGTTCGCGGTGTCGGTCGGCACGCCATTCTGGTTGATGCCGCCTGACTTGAAGGTCTTGGCGTAAGTTGCGTAGAACAGGATGCTCGGCGCCACCTTGTAGCTGGCGGTGAAATCGTAGCTGAAGTTCCAGTCGCTGAACTTCGGCGCGATTTCCTGCGGCGTGAAGATGCCGAGTTGCGCAGTTTTGGTCGAGCTCGATGGGCTGCTTAGCAGAACTTCCGTGCCTGCAGCGGTAAATACGCGCCGCTGGTAGAAGCCATCCTTCTTGTCGTAGTTGACGCGGAGGCCGGGCTGCAGCGTCAATTCCGGCGTCACCTTCCAGCTGGCCTGCCCGTAGAGCGCTACGCTGGTGTTCTTAAGGTACTGAGTGTTGAGTGCGGTCAGGCCATTGAGAACGTTGGAATTGTAAAGACTGTTGCTGGGCGCAAGATTCCATTTGGTGGAAGCGCTGCCATGGGACTCAGTGCCCTGCGTATCGATCCTCTGGTAGAAGCCGAAGGCTCCGACGACGAAGTCGAACGTATCCGCGCTGTAGTTATACCGCAGTTCCTGGGAATACTGGTCCTGCTGCGACGGGTTTTGCGACTTTGCGACGACCGACAGACCGGTAAAATCGCGGTCGTTCTGCGGCTTCCAATCCCAGAAGCGCCAAGCCGTAACTGACGTCAACGTCCCTGGCCCGAGATCCCACTTCACCTTTAGCGACGCGCCGCCGATCTTGTTACCGGCCTGCAGAGGCGAGTCGAGATCGGTCAGGCGATCGAACGGATTGGTGCTGGGCACGGCATAGCCCTGCGCCGCTGAGAGTGCCGCGAACTGGCGATTCAGCGCGCGCTGGGTCGTGCCGGTGCGGACATAGACCGACCCACAACACACCGCGTCCTGCTCGCTGTAATCGCCAGCGAGCGTGATGCTCAGTGCTTCGCTCGGCTTGAACAGGAGTTGCCCGCGCAGGCCAAGGTTATCCTGGCTCTGAATCCACTGGTTGGTCGTCACGTTATAGATCGTGCCGCGCCGGTTGGTCGACGAGACAGCAAGACGCGCGGCCAGCGTCTCTGTGATAGGGCCGGAAATCGCGGCCTTCGCCTGAACGTAGTTGAGGTTGCCAACACTGACCTCGGCCTTGCCTTCGAAATCGAAGGTCGGCTGGTTGGTCGTGATGTTGATCGCACCGGCCGTGGTGTTCTTGCCGTAGAGCGTGCCCTGGGGACCGCGCAGAACTTCGATCTGCTTGACGTCGAGGAAATCGAAGGTCGCCGAAGCCACGCGGGCATTGTAAACGTCGCCGATGTAAATGCCGACGCCCTGCTCAATGCCGTCGTTGGTCAGGCCGAACGGCACACCAAGCCCGCGGATGTTCACAGCCGTGTTTCGCGGGTTCGAGGAGTAGAACTGCAGCGTTGGCGTCAACTGCTGCAACCGGCCGACGTTGAAGCTGCCGGTGCTGTCGATATGTTCTCCGCCGATGACGGAGATCGCGAGGGGAACCTCTTGTGCGGTTTCCTGACGGCGACGTGCCGTAACGACGATTTCACCGCTGTCGTTTGCGCCCGTGCCGGCCGAAGTGGTCTGCGCGTCGGCTGGAGCCGTTTCAACAGGGACGGTAGCGGGAGCCTCGGCAGCATAGACGCCATGCGAGACCAAGGCGAGAGGCGCAGCCCCCGCCGCGAGAAGTACGCGGAAGTTCATCGTAGGACCTCATGGGTGTTCCCGAACGATGCCTCCGGTGATCCGGTCAGCGGTACGGTGGTTTTTGTTCTGTTTTTGAAAGTCGCGGTGAACGATCAGTTCGGCTTGAGCCGTCGCTTCTCGGTCACGTCAATCTGTACGACCCGCCCCTCATGGACGGTGAGTGAGACATTTCCATAACGCAGGCCGGTCAGGGCTTCGCGTACGCTGGCAATGCTGTCCTCGATCTGGCGCTCGCCATCCTGCCCGGAACTAGCCTGATCCTGGTTGGCAATGCGAGTGGTCGATGGTTCGGTCATCGCAGTCTGGATCCTGTTACTGCGCCGGGAGGCTCGCCATTTGCTTGTGCACTTTGCCTCGCCCCCGGGCTGTCTGTCCGGCGATTCGTCCGTCGTTGAACGCCTAATATACTCAACTGTTTCAATAGACATTAAAGAAGCACTGTCCCGCCCGCAAGTTCCTCTTTCAGCACAAGAGAGGGGGGCCGATCGAGGCATGCGCGTACCCGACCGGCCATGATCGCGCCATTAAACTCTACCAATGAAATAGACAATGATCGTGCGATGGAATGCACTCTGCCGGAGACAAACCGCCTCCAAACACAACAACGGGAGCGCATGACGCTCCCGTTTCAAAAAATGGCAATTTTGGTATGTGGTCGGCTATTCGCCGCTATCCCGCCGTGCGTCAGGAAGAAACAACAAGCCGCAATTGCGGCCGCAAGCGCTCTGTCATTTCACTTTCAACGCCG
>JAZKBJ010000129.1:14536-14921 GCA_040388685.1 Pseudomonadota bacterium | reverse complement strand
CTTAGAGTTCGCGCCCGATGCGGATTCCTGAAGCGACCGGGCGGTTCTGCCCGGGCTGGCCGCCGCCGCGCGTGGCAGGGCGGGCAAGCCAAGTCCGGCTGTGAAACGCGCCGCCCTTGGTTACGCGGTGATTGCAATCCCCGCCATTGGCGGCCGTCTGGGGCGAACCGTCGGCTGGCAGCAGCGCATGATCGGGCGCCGCGCAGTCCGAAATCCATTCCCACAAGTTGCCCAGCATGTCGTAGACGCCGAATGGATTTGCATCATAGCTTGCAACCGGCATGGTGTAGCTTTCGCTGTCCGAACACATCAGTTCGCCGGTCCAGCCTTCGCTGTTGTTGATCTTGCCCCACGTGCCCGTGGTCATGATGCGGGCCTTGTTGCA
>JAZKBJ010000129.1:1879-14526 GCA_040388685.1 Pseudomonadota bacterium | reverse complement strand
AGATCTGCGAAATGCCATCGCCCCACGGGCGGGTGCTGTTCTTGCCGCCGCGTGCAACATATTCCCACTCCGCTTCGCTGGCGAGGCGATAGGTCTTGCCGGTCTTGTGGCTCATCCAGTCGGCGTAATCCTGCGCATCGACCAGGCTGATGCACGCAACCGGGTGATCGTCGGTCTGCGCGAAACCTGTGTTCTGCCAGTTCACCAGCTTGCCCGGCGTGCCGGCCCAGCTATCGTCTTCGGGGTTGTAATCGGCACATTCGGTCGGGATCGGCCGCCCGGTTTCTGCCACGAACTGCCTGAACTGGCCGATCGTGGTTTCGGTGGTGGCCATCGCTACTGGTTTGGCAAGCGTGATATCGCGCACCGGCCCTTCGTGATCGCCGAAAGATGTCGGCACACCTTCGCGCGCCCGCTCTTCCGGCGTAGAACCCATTTTGAAGCTGCCCGCCGGGATGACCACCATCGTCTGGCATCCGGTGCAATCCTGAAAGGTTTCGCCAGGCTTCTTGCCTGCCGCAGCATCGCCTGCCGCCTGCGCGTTCAAAGGCAGCAGGCCGAATGCAAGCACTGGCAAAAGCATCGTGTGTTTGAACATTGTCGAAATCCTTCGGTTGATCGGGTTCAGTCCAGCGTGCGGGCCAGCCGGAAGCCGACGGCAAACATGTGCAGGTCAGCGGGGATCGGAGCGCCTCTGACGGCAGGGCGCGTAAGCCAGAACGGGGTGTGGAATGCCCCGCCCTTGAGGTAATGCCGCGTGCAATCGACGCCGCTTTCCCCGGCAATGCGCGCCGTGCCATCGGCATGAGCGTCGGCGTTGTCCTTGCTGTTGCAATCCGCCGCCCATTCGAACGCATTGCCGATCATGTCGTGCAAGCCGAACGCGTTGGCATGGTAGCTGGCCACGGGCATAGTAAAGCTGCGGCCGGTTGAACAAACGAACCGGTCGGCAAGGCTTTTCGGCCAGCCAAGCGCGGCAACGGTTCCGGCGGACAGGATATTGGCCGCCGCGCAGCCAGCCTCTGGCGATTGCCCCCACGTCCAGGAACTCGTTGTGCCTGCGCGCGCGGCGTATTCCCATTCCGCGTCGCTTGGCAGGCGATATGCCTTGCCGGTCCTTGCCGAGAGCCACGCGGCATAAGCTGCGGCATCGTCATAGCTGATGCACACGGCGGGGTGATCGTCAGTTTGGGCAAAGCCGGGATTATGCCAGCTGTAGCCCGGTTGCGGCCCCCAGGTATCGGCCTTTGGTTCATGCACGCCGCAGCCTGCGGGATCGGACCGCTGCGTTGCCATGGCGAAAGAGCGATATTGCGCGCGGGTCACTTCGGTACGGCCCAGGGCAAAAGGCTTGGCGATGGCAACCCGATAGACCGGGCCTTCACGATCGCCGAACAGCGGCACGATTCCCGATGCAGCCCTTTCTTCCGCCGAAGAGCCAAGGCTGGCGCTGCCTGCCGGGACGACGACCATCTGCGGGCAATCCCGGCAATCCTGAAACGTCGGCGCAGGTGCCGGTGCGGCGGCCTGCACCTTTGCCGGACTGCCTAACGCCATCGTCACTATGACAATCGAGAGGAAATATGCGCGCATTGCCCCAAGCCAGAAGAGTGATCCGAAGCGAGGCTGGCATCATCGGCTGGACCTGCACACGTGCCGCACGCCTTGCGCCCGTTATGCGGTGAAGCCTCCGGCAAGGCGCGCCGCGCGCCGCGTAGTGCGACTATGATGGTGACGATCATTCCGCAGATCAGGGAACTGCCGCATCATGACGTTCCGTTTGCAAACTTACGCGGTGCTTCTCGCTCTGGCCTTCAGCCCGTCGCAGGGATGGGGCCGATCCTTCCGCGCAGGCCAGGAATTCCGCGATAACGCGGCGGCGCCGGCGATGATCGTCATCCCGACAGGCCGGGCGCTGTTGGGATCGACGGAAGCCGAAACGACGCGGGAAGGGCGGACGCCTGCATTTGCGCAGTGGGAGCGGCCCCGGCACGAAGCCGTGTTCACGCGCCCGTTCGCGGTGGGGAAATACCACGTGACCCGGCGCGAACTTGCAGCCTTTGCCAAAGAGACCGGCCGCGCGCTGGGCGGCTGCGTCGTGGTGCAGGGGGGCAAGTGGAGCGATGGGCCAGTCTCATCGGCCAGTTGGTCGGCGGTGGGGCACCGGCAAGGCGGCAATCACCCCGCACTGTGCGTCAACTGGGACGACGCCAATGCCTATGCCGCATGGCTTTCGCGCAAGACCGGCGCCCGCTACCGCCTGCTGACCGAGGATGAATGGGAATATGCCGCGCGCGGCGGCCGGGAAACGGCCCGGTGGTGGGGCGACGGGACCGAAGACATCTGCCGCCGCGCCAATGGCGGCGATGCGCGCTATGCCGCTGCCGTTCCGGGCGACAGGACCGCCAATCTTGCCTGCTCCGATGGCTATGCGTTCACATCGCCGGTCGGGCACTATCCGGCCAACCCCTTTGGCTTGCACGATATGCTGGGCAACGCATGGCAATGGACCGCGAACTGCTTTTCGCCTGATCCCACCAGCGCCGGTGATGCCGTTGCGCAGGGCGAGTGCAAGTCCCGTTCGATCCGTGGCGGGTCATGGCACAACAGCGTATCGACGCTTCGTCCCGCGACGCGCTTCAGCCTGCCGCCTGCCATGCGCAGCAGCAGTCTCGGCTTCCGCGTGATGCGCGAACTGCCGTGAACTCCGCGCTTTCTAACCGCATATTGGTGAAGTCTCACATGACCGCGACGCGCAATTGACGGCTTGCCGGGTGCAGTTACCCTTGACGAAATTTCCGCAAAAAGAAGGAGCATTGGCATGATCATCCGATCATTTCGCGCAGCATTTGCCATTTCGCTGCTGATCGCGGCCCCGACGATGACCACGCCTGCGCAGGCGGCAAGTCGCGCGACGTTGAAGGGCTGCACGGTCAGCACCAAAGCCTGTCTGGAGGCCGTGGCGAAAAGCTATATCGACGCGCTGGTTTCCCACGATGGCTCGCAGGTGCCGCTGGCACCCAACGTGCGCCGCACCGAAAACGCGCTGACCAATGCCCGGGGCGAACACGAAGTGCGCGAAAGCTTCGTGCGCACCACGATGGTTGAATCCATCGGCGATCTGCGCTTCTACACCGTCCCCGAAAAGGGCGAGGTCGTGGCCTTCTTCCTGCTCAACGTCGATCTCAAGGAAGCTGACGCGACCGCAACGACGCGCGCCGGCAGCACCGATTACAAGGTAGCCGTCACCAAGCCCGCCGGGACTTACACCGTGCATGAGGCAGAACGCTTCAGGATCCACAAGGGCAGGATCGAGGAAATCGAGATTATCGCCCATGTCGAGGACGGCAAGGGGCAAGGCTCGGGCTGGCCGGTCGAACGCGATGCCGCCGTCGGTAAGGGCCACAAGTGATGCGCGCGCGCATTCTTGCAGCTTTGCTCGCCGTGCCCGCGCTGTTGCTCCAGCCTGTGATGGCCAGTGCCGCCGCGCCCGTTCCGCCGCGCCCGACGCCGGTGGGGACAGGTGCACCCACCGGCGATCCCGCGGCCGCTTGCAGGGCGCTCAAGAACGTCGATCTCTCGCTGACGCCCGATGCGCCCTCGCTGATCGTCAGCACCGAGGCAAAGGCGGCCACCGCAGAACTGCCCGCGCTGTGCCTCGTCAATGGTCGCATCGCGCCCACCATCGGCTATCGGATGTGGCTGCCACTGGCGACATGGAACGGCAAATACGCCCAAGGCGGCTGCGGTGGGCGCTGCGGCGATATTCTCGATGACGGCTGCCAGGTCGTCGTCGCGCGCGGCTATGCCTGCCTTGCGGCGGACATGGGCCACAAGGGCACGTTCTATGACGATCTGTGGGCCATCGACAACGTCCTGGGCGACATCGATTTCGGCTTCCGGTCGACCCACGTTGCCAACATCACCGGCAAGCTGGTGACTGAGGCATTCTACGGTGCCAAGCCGCGCTATTCCTATTACTTCGGTGCCTCCACAGGTGGGCGTCAGGGGCTGGTCGAAGCGCAGCGCTTTCCCGAAGACTTCGACGGCATCATCGCCGGAGAACCCGCCATGGGCACTCCCGGCGCGGCTCAACCCGAAGTCGGTCCCGCGCTCTACGGCAATGTCGCCCGGTTGCACGAAAATGGCCGGACGATCATCACGCCCGATGATGCCATGCTGCTCCATCGCACCGCGATCGCCCAATGCGACATGGACGACAACGCCCGCGACGGGATCATCTCCGATCCCCGGCGCTGTGCGTTCAAGCCCTCGAAGCTGCTGTGCGCAGGCGACAAGACGCCCGATTGCCTGACCCCGAAGCAGGTCGCGGCGCTCGAATTCGTCTATGCCAACGGTGCCCAGCCCGGTTCCGAAAAGGCGTGGCTCGGAGCTTACGTAGGCAAGGACGGCGCAGCCGGGCGATATGCGTGGAAGCTTAAGAATCCATACCACTACCCTTACGCATGGATCTTCAACGACGCGACCAATCCCGACCTGCGAGCCTTCAAGGCCAAGGGGGGCAAGCTGATCCTTTATCAGGGCTGGGCCGACGAGGCGACGTATCCGCTGAACCCCGTCATCTACTATGAAACCGTCGAAAAGCTGATGGGCACGCGGGCCGCCACACAGGACTTCTTCCGCCTGTTCATGATTCCCGGCCAAAGCCACATTCCAACCAATGGCGGCGCCGAAACGGTCGATTACCTCAGCTATCTTGAAGCATGGGTCGAGCGTGGCGAAGCCCCTGACGCCCTGCTGGCGCAGAAACTCAAGACGTTGGCGCGCTTTGCCGGACCCGTGACTTACGCCCAGTTCCTGACGCCGGAAAACGCCGAGTTTGCGCGTCCGGTTTATCCCTACCCGGTTCAGGCCCGCTATTCCGGCAAGGGCAGCGTGGCCGACGCCGCAAACTGGAAACCCGTAAACCCTGCGCGATAACGCGGCGCCGGGCATCATTACTCTCCAAGGAGATCAACCATGAACTTGCGAACGTGGAGTACGTGGCTTGTCGGCTGCGTGATGGCGCTGACGCCAGTCGTCGCTTCGGCACAGGCCGCTGCGCAAGCAGCGCCGGTCCGCGCGATGAGCGCGGCTCCGGGCCTGAGTGGAGGCGAGGGCGGCAACAGCGGCCCTGTCACGGTGACACTGGCACCGGCCACCAAGGCCGATCCGATCCTCAAGACGATTGTCGGCCAGCCCAAGGCGCCGCCGACCGGGGACGACCCCGCCACCCGCTGCATCCTGCTGTCCTACCGCGATCTCACCGGAATCAAGGACGCGCCCGCCCAGATGTTGAGCGCGAGCGTCACACCGGGCAAGGATGGCGCGCCCTCGCTTTGTCAGGTCGATGGCTACATCGCGCCGCAAGTCGGCTTTACGATGTGGCTTCCGCTGGAGAACTGGAACGGCAAGTATTTGCAGACCGGATGCGGTGGACGCTGCGGCAAGTTGCTGCCCGATACCTGCCTGATCCAGTACCAGCGCGGCTACGCCTGCCTTGCGCACGACCTTGGTCATCGCTCCACGACTTATGACAATGTCTGGGCAATCGACGATGTCCCGGCGGAAATCGACTTCGGGTTCCGCGCCACGCACGTTGCCGCGATCGTCGGCAAGCACATCACCCAAAGCTACTACGGCCGCAAGCCGGGGCACAGCTACTTCATCGGCGCATCGACCGGCGGTCGTCAGGCGCTTGTGGCAGTGCAGCGCTTTCCCAAGGATTTCGACGGGGTGATCGGCGGCGTGGCCATGGCGCGCAACCCCGGCCTCGATCCGAACGAACCAATGCCGGCAGGGGGCAAGTTGCTGTGGCGGGACGGACGGGCGGTTCTGACCGCCGATGAAATCCGCATGGTCCATGGCGCGGTGATGCGCAAATGCGATGCCATTGACGGGTTGAAGGATGGCATCATCACCGACAGCAAGTCCTGCCCGTTCCAGCCTGTCGAACTGCTGTGCAAAGCGGGCAAGTCAGACGCCTGCCTCGATCAGAAGCAGGTCAATACGCTGGCTGAAATCTATTCCGGTGGCACCCAGCGCGGCTCGGAACTCGGCTGGATCGGCGCCTATGTCGCGCAGGACAACAGCAAGGGTCGCTATATCCCGAAGAACGAACAGGGCTATTCCTATCCCTACAGCTGGGTCTTGAACGACAGCTCGAATCCCGACATTCGGCCATTCCAGAAAGCGGGCGGCAAGTTCATCCTTTATGGCGGGTGGGGCGATGAAGTCGTCAACCCCATCGGCACCTCGGGCTATTACGATGCGGTTGAGAACCTCGTGGGCAGTCGCGAGGAAACCCAGTCATTTTTCCGCACCTTCATGATCCCTGGCCAAAGCCACATTCCGGGGAATGTCGGCGCTGAAAGTATCAATTACCTCTATGCGCTCGAAGACTGGGTAGAGAAGAGCAAAGCCCCAGACCGCCTTGTCGGCAACAAGCTCAAGACGATCACGATCATGCTTGGCCCGATCGTGCTCGACAAGGACATGGTGCCGGAAAACGTGCTCTATTCGCGGCCGCACTATCCCTACCCGATCCAGGCTCGATACAAGGGAACGGGAAATCCCGATGATGCAGCCAACTTCGCGCCGTGGAACCCGCGAACCGGAACCTGGATGAGCAATAAGAGGTAACAGTCGTCACCGACCCCCGGCTGCGTCCCGACGCTCGAGACGCGGCCGGCAGGGAAAACCCACCTCGCTTACTTGGGTTTGATGTGATAATAATAGTTATGTTAAGTTTGGACCAGCATCAACGATGCGATTCCGCCTCAATCCTGAAACGCGCCAACATGTCGCGGATGGTAAGCCCTGCATCGATCCTCGTGTAGACCCGCATGGGTCTGCCATCCGGCCTTGCCGCATAGGTCCCGTTGTCCAGAAGCCGTGGCGTAGGCAGCAGCGCATAGCTGCTGGAGGTCGGATCGGGCTGCATCGGAGGTATGAGGACGCTTAAAGTGACCAGCGGGCTATCGCCCAGGACATAGGCGTCCGTTGCGGCAACGGGTGGCACACCGGGGATTTTGGCAAACATCTCGGGCACCGCGTCGACCTTGGCTTTGAGATAGGCGCCCAACGGCCCGGTGGCACCCAACTCTTCCAATTCGGCGGTAGAGAACAGCATTTGACTGTAGGCGTCGGACGGCACCTGCCAGATTTCGATATCGGACTCGTTGAACAACACTTGCGCCGCCACCGGATCGATAGAGAAGTTGAATTCCGGTCCGTAGGATTTCGTACCGGGATTTCCGAAACCGGCATGGGTGTTGCCGCCGATCCAGATCAACTTGATACGCCGCCCGATGAGGGGTTCGCTCAACCATGCCAGAGCGAGTTCCGTGAGGCCTGCGCCAGACGCATAGATCAGCGGCCCGCCAACGTCCTCGCGCATGGCCTCGCGAACGATCGCGGCTGATGCGGGGCTGGGCTTCCATGATGCCCGCGATGCGATCGGCCGTTCCGATCCGGCGATCAAGTTGTGCGCGCCGTCCAGCTTCATGATGGAAAGGAGTTCACGGGCGCGGGACATGGAATCCTGCGCATCGTGCCCGCTGCTGAATGTAGCAGGCAGGTGCGAACCGATGATCAGCGGAATGCTGATCGAGCGGCAAAGGACATGATGCGCCAATTGAAACAGGCCATCGGGATCACCGGCGAAGTCGTTGTCGATAATGACGCGGGCAGAGGGAGGCTGCTTGTTCGGGGCAGCAGTGGCAGGATGCGCCAGGTTGGCCAGGCATGCGATTGCCGAGCCAACGAATATCCGGCGGTTGATTCCATCGCCCATGCCTTCTCTCCCGTTTTATCGCTTCAGGTGCTTCCTGTTCATGAACTTGACCATCGCGTAAAATATGGAATTTTCGCGCAACCATAACTAAGGATTATTCAAGCAGCGCTATGGCCTTTGCGCTACGGGGCATATCCGCGCACTCGCGCCAACTGCCCGGCTATCGCGATCCGACACCGCGCTGCCAATTCGCCAGCATTTCCTCTGCGTCGGCCCTGGCACGAAGGGCACCCGCCGTGCGGGAAAAGCGTGGCGCCGGCGCGGCCTGAACCAGCCCCTCGTGCTCGACGAATGTTGCCCGCGCGATGTGATGGGGGTGATGCGGTGCATCCGTTGCTTCAAGCACCGGCGCGACACAGGCGTCCGTTCCGGCGAACAGTTCGGCCCAGTGGCGCTGCGGCCGGGTTGCAAAGGTCGCTGCCAATGCGCCTGCCAGTTCACCCCACCGTTCCTCGGCATATTGCAGTGGGATAAGGTCCGCCAGACCGAGCTTTTCCATCATCAGGGCAAAGAATTGGGGTTCCAGCGGGCCGACCGACATTTCCTTGCCATCACTGCACAGATAGCAACGATAGAAAGGCGCGGCACCGCCCAGCAGATTGCGGTCGCGATCCAGCGAAATTCGCCCGGACGGGGTCAGCCCGGTAAACATCGTCATCATCGAGGCGACACCATCGACGATGGCAGCATCGACGACTTGCCCCTTCCCGGACCGCTCGCGTTCCCAAAGCGCCGCGAGGATACCGAATACCAGAAACATCGATCCACCGCCGAAATCGCCGACAAGGTTGAGCGGAACGGCGGCTGGCTGTCCTGACTGCCCCATCGCGGCGAGCGCGCCGGTCAGCGCGATATAGTTGATGTCATGCCCCGCAGCCCGCGCAAGTGGCCCCTCCTGCCCCCAACCAGTGATGCGCCCATAGACAAGGCGCGGATTGGCCGCACACAGCGCATCAGGCCCCAGACCCAGGCGCTCCATCACGCCGGGCCGAAACCCTTCGATGACAACATCGGCCCGCGCGGCTACCTCGCGGCACCATTCGCTGCCGGCGGGGTCGCGGATATCGACCTCCTTTGTCGCGCGGCCACGATCAACGATCGAGTTCGGCCAGCCATTCCCCCCCGCGCGGTCGATGCGCAAAACATCGGCACCGAGGTCGGCCAGCAACATCGCGGCATGAGGCCCCGGCCCGATCCCGGCAAACTCCAGGATCCGCAAACCATCGAGCGGACCGCTCACCGGCCTTTCCATTCCGTCATACGACCATTTGGTGGCCGACGATTGATCGTGACGACTGTCAGCGGCCCCTCGCGCTCGACCAGTACATATTTCCAGTCCATGTTGTCCTCTCAGGCCACGAAACCGGCCAGGCGTTTCACGTTGATCGCTTCGGCGTCGGCGATCATCCTTGCCAGAAGCTCTGCGCAAGTCGGGATGTCGTGGATCAGCCCCTGCACTTGCCCCGCCCAGATCAGTCCAGCGGTGAGATCGCCAGTCTCCAGCGCCACGCGTCCTTTCGCGCCGGACACCAGTGGCTGGATATCCTTGAATTCCGCATCAGGACGTGCCGAGATCTCAACCACTGCGTTGGAAACCGAACTGGCCGCCACGCGCCCGGTATTGTGGAATTTGCGGAATATCAGGCGTGTATCCCGCTCGCTGTTGCCGACGATGAACTGCTTGACGGTATCGTGGATCGGCGCCTCGACCGTCGCGCAGAAACGCGTGCCCATGTTTACGCCCTCGGCGCCCAGCGCCAGTGCCGCTGCCAGCCCGCGCCCATCGCCGATGCCGCCGCTCGCCAGCATCGGAATGGTCACCTTGTCGGCGGCCGCCGGGATCAGGATCAGGCCGGGGATATCGTCCTCGCCGGGATGACCGGCGCATTCGAAGCCGTCGATACTGATCACATCGACGCCCATCTTCTGCGCCGAGACCGCATGGCGCACGGCGGTGCATTTGTGCAGCACAAGGATCCCGTGGCTCTTGAAGTGGTCGACATGTTCCTGCGGCTTGTAGCCGGCGGTTTCGACGATCCCGACGCCGCTTTCGATGATCGCCCGGCGGTATTCCGCATAGGGCGGCGGGCTGACCGAGGGCAGGATGGTCAGGTTCACGCCGAACGGCTTGTCGGTCATCGACCGGCACCGATCGATCTCGCGCCGCAGATCGTCGGGCGTTGGTTGAGTCAGCGCCGTCAGGATGCCGAGGCCGCCAGCATTCGACACCGCGCTTGCCAGTTCGGCGCGACCGACCCACATCATCCCGCCTTGAACGATGGGGTGCTCGATGCCCAGCAGCTCTGTAATGCGTGTTTTCAGGGCCATTACAGTGCCTCCACGATCGTCACATTGGCGATGCCGCCGCCCTCGCACACCGTCTGCAAGCCATAACGCAGGCCGCGCGCGCGCAGCGTGTGGATCAGGGTGGTCATCAGCTTGGTGCCCGTCGCGCCCAGCGGATGGCCAAGCGCGATCGCACCGCCGTTGACGTTGAGCTTTGCCGGATCTGCGCCCAGCGCCTGAAGCCAAGCCAGCGGAACCGGGGCGAAAGCCTCGTTGACTTCGTAAAGGTCGATGTCGTCGATGGTCATTCCGGGGCCTGCCAGTGCCTTGCGCGTGGCATTGATCGGCTCCTCCAGCATGATGACCGGATCACCGGCAGTAACCGTCATGTTGACGATGCGCGCGATCGGGGTCAGGCCATGCGCCTTGAGCGCCGCCTCGCCCACCACCAGCACCGCCGAAGCGCCATCGCAGATCTGGCTGGCATTGGCCGCCGAGATGACCCCGCCTTCCGCCAGCAGTTTGACCGAGCCGATTGCGTCCAGCGTAGCATCGCCGCGAACGCCCTCGTCATGCGTGTGCAGGCCGCCAGCGACCGCGAGGGGCACGATCTCATGGGCGAACGCCCCGGCTTGCGTGGCAGCAAAGGCGCGCTGGTGGCTTTGCAAGGCATAGCGGTCCAGCGTTTCGCGATCGAAGCCGTATTTCCGCGCGATCATCTCCGCGCCCTCGAACTGGCTGAAGCCTTTGACGCCAAAGCGGTCGAGAATACGCGGCGAGAACGGGCCGGTGCCCACGCCAGCCCCGGCATGTAAGGTGATGTTCGACATCATCGGCACGCGGGTCATGCTTTCCGCCCCGGCAGCGATGACGATATCCTGCGTCCCGCTCATCACCGCCTGCGCTGCAAACTGCAGGCACTGTTGGCTTGAACCGCACTGGCGATCGACTGTCACTGCTGGCACGCTCACCGGCAGCTTCGAGGCCAGCACGGCATTGCGTGCAAAGGCGAAACCTTGCTCGCCTGCCTGTGTCACGCAGCCCAGGATCACATCCTCGACAGCGGCGGGATCGATGCCGGAACGGTCCACGAGGGCATTCAGCACCTCACCGGCCATATCGGCGGGGTGCCAATCGGCCAGCGCGCCTTTGCGCTTGCCGCCCGCGGTGCGCGCAGCTTCAACGATATAAGCGTCAGGCATGCCGGGTCCTTCCGGAAAAATCGGGTTTGCGACGGTCAAGGAATGCGGCGATTCCTTCGCTGGCTTCGGCACCATCGCCCGCTACGCCGATGCGCGCTGCCTCGGCTTCGAGATGTTCGGCAAAATCATGGTGAAAGCTGCTTGCCAGCAAGGCCCGCGCGCCACCGATGGCCTGTGTCGCGCCATTGGCCAGGCGATGCGCAATGGCCAGCCCTTCGGTCATCAAGGCTTCGCTGCTTACGGCGCGGGTGATCAGCCCGATCCTGACGGCCTCCTCGGCATCGATGCGCCGGTTGGTCAGGATGATGTCCTGCGCGGCGCGCAAGCCCACAAGACGCGGCAGCAGCCAGCTCATCCCACCATCCGGTGTCAGCCCCACCGCGCCATAAGCAGCGGTGAAATGCGCCTGCGCCGATGCCAGTACGATATCGCCGCTGATCGCCAGGCTCAGCCCTGCCCCGGCCGCCGGACCATTGACCAGCGTGACCAGCGGCTTGGCCATTCCGGCCAGCTTCAACACCGAGCGATGCAGGGCAGTGGCAAGGCCATGCAGGAAGGCCGATGCCTCACTGCCGGCCGCCGCAAAAGCACCGATATCGCCGCCCCCACAAAACAGCTTACCGGCCCCGGTCAGCACGACGCAGCGCACCGCGTCATCGGCAATCACCGCATCCACGACCTGTTCCAGCGCCACCGCCAGTGCCATGTCGACCGTGTTACCGGCAGAAGGGCGATTGAGCGTGACGATCGCAACGGCGCCATCGTGTGTCAGCAAGACAGGGGAATCGCTCATGCGTAAGTCTCTATCGCCTCTCGGGCCAGACCGGTGAGCCGCGGAAACGCCGCGGCGCGGACGGCCGCTTGCGCATTGGCGGCGTTGCCGCGCAGGACGCGACCCTTGATGCCGTGAAAGATCGCGGCCAGACGGAAGAACTGGAACGCCACGTAGAAATCCCAGTTGGCAATGCGATCGCGGCCGGTCCGCGCACAATAGGCGGCGATGTAATCGGCCTCGCTTGGCAGGCCCAGCGCGATCGGGTCGGCGCCGCCCAGCCCGGCGACGATGTCCGGTGGCATACGGTACATCATCGCGTGATAGGCGAAATCTGCCAGCGGGTGGCCCAGCGTCGACAGCTCCCAGTCCAGCACCGCCAGAATACGCGGCTCGGTCGGATGAAAGATCATGTTATCGCAGCGGAAATCGCCGTGGACGATCGAGGTTTCGTCCCCGTCCGGAATCGCGGTCGGCAGCCATGCGATCACCGCGTCCATGTCCGCATCACGCCCGGCGAGTTCGTCGTCCTGGTACTGCCGGGTCCACCGTGCGATCTGACGCGCGAAATAATTGCCCGGCTTGCCAAAAT
>JAZKBJ010000129.1:0-1869 GCA_040388685.1 Pseudomonadota bacterium | reverse complement strand
CCAAGCCCGCACGTGGCGTAATCCACGCTGTGCAGGGCCGCGATGACCCGGTTCATTTCGTCGAAATAGGCGGCCCGTTCAGACTTTGGCACGTCGCCAAAACCGGCATCCCAGAACACCCGGCCATCGACCATATCCATGACGTAGAACGCGGTGCCAATGACGGTATCATCCTCGCAAACGCCCATGATCCGGGCCACGGGTACATCGCTGCCGGCCAGCGCCTGCTGCACCCGTGCCTCGCGCAGGACGTCGTGCGCGCCCTTGACCAGCGCCCCCGGCGGCTTGCGGCGCAGCACATAGCGCCCGCCCGGCGTCGTCAGCTGATAGGTCGGGTTGGACTGACCGCCGTTGAATTGGGCGACCTCCAGCGGTCCGGCAAAGCCCGCAACGTTGCTCGCAAACCACGCGGCCAACGCTGTCTCGTCGAGCGCCGCACGCACCACCCCTGCACCCTTGTTGGCCGCAGCGATGTCCTGCGCCCCGATGTGGCCGGGTTCATTCGCCATGGGTCTTCTTCCAATCACGCCGGATCTTTTTCGCGAGCGACCATTTGTGCACTTCGGTCGGCCCGTCATAGATGCGGAAGGCCCGGACCTCACGGAACACCTGCTCGACGATCGTATGGTCGGTGACGCCCATGCCGCCCATCGTCTGCACGCAGCGATCAGCCACGCGCATCAGCGCCTCCGACACCGCGACCTTGGCCATGCTGCTTTCGACCGTGCCGAGGCTGCCGCTGTCCAGCACGCCCGCACACCAGTCGATCATCAATTCGGCCTGTTTCAGATCGATCATGTTCTCGGCCAACATGAAGCCCACACCCTCGTGATCGATCAGCGGCTTGCCGAAAGCCATGCGCCGGTTGGCATAATCGGTGGCGATCTCGTTGGCGCGGGTGCACGCCCCCAGCCAGCGCATGCAGTGCGAGAGGCGCGCGGGCGACAGGCGCACCTGTGCATAAGTGAAGCCCTCGCCCGCGTTGCCCAGCATCTGGTCGGCGGGGACGCGCAAGTCATCGATGCTCACCTCGCAGTGCCCGCCGGGCATTGAGTTGTCGATGGTGTTGGGGATGTGCGTCACGGTGATTGCGGGGTCGGGCAAGTCGACCAGGAACATGCAGGCACCGCCCAGACTGTCAGGATCTTCCGATCGCGCCATCACGATCCCGACTTGCGCCCCTTGCGCGCCGGTAGAAAAGCACTTCTTGCCGTTCACCACCCAGTGATTGCCGTCGCGACGGCACGTGGTGATCATCATCGACGGATCGGAACCCGCACCTTGCAATTCGGCGGGCTCGGTCATGAAGAAGCATGACCGCGCGCGGCCAGCGACCATCGGTGCCAGGAACCGCTCCTTCAGCGCCGCGTTGCCCACCTTCCCCAGAAGGAACATGTTGCCCTCGTCGGGCGCGGCCGTGTTGCAGGCCAGTGGGCCCAGCGGCGAAAGCCCGGTCGCCGCCAGCACGAGTGCCGTCTCGCGCTGGGTGAGGTGGCCGCCATCGGGCAGAATATGCGGAGTCAGCACCCCGGCGGCGCGCGCCTTCGCTTTCAGCTCGATCACCAAAGCGTCGGTGGGCCCGCCATGATGATCGCGCCGGGGATCGTGCTCGTAGGGCACGATCACGTTGCGCACGAATTCTTCCACCTTGCGGGCGAGGGCGGTGGCCGCCTCGATGCCAATGCCGCTCATCCTACTTCGGCGCCATGCGGATGGCACCATCGAGGCGGATTACCTCCGCGTTGAGCATCGGGTTGGTGACGATCGATTCGACCAGCTGGGCAAATTCCCTGGGGTGTCCCAGACGGCTGGGGAACGGCACCTGCCGACCCAGCGAATCCTGCGCTTCCTGCGGCAGGGTGGCGAGCA
>JAZKBJ010000128.1:15784-24246 GCA_040388685.1 Pseudomonadota bacterium | reverse complement strand
CTTCGAGAACCTTGTTCTGGACGCCGCGCGCAATGGTGAGTGGCGCGACGACAAGGTCGGCCCCTGCAATCCATGGGCGCACATCGAGGACGGCGCCGGTGACGCGGGTGCCGTTGATCCCGTCCAAAACGCGCACTTGCTGCGTTGGCGCACGGCCGACGACATTGAACCGCACGCCGGGGAAAACGCCGCGGATAGCGGGCATGACTTCGCGCGCGAACAGGTCCACGGCGAGGACGTTGGGCGGATAGTCCATCTGCCCGGTGAACGTGATCTGCGGCCCCTCGCCTGCCATTTCAGGCGCAGGCGGCACGCTTTCCGGATCGAAGAAGGCGGTATCGATGCCGTTGCACAGCGCCTGCAACGACGGATTACCACCGGGCAAAAGGCGCGAACGCAGCAATTCGGATTCCTCGGGCGTGACGAGCAGGCTGGTATGAACGCGGCGCGCAGTCAGGCTTTCAAATCGGCTGAGGAGGCGAGCTTCACGCCGGTAGAGCGTTCGTGCGACAAAACCCGCTCCGGCAGCATAGGCTTCGAACTTGGCCGAATCAACATCGACGAAATCCATCACCACGCGGCCCGAGAAAGAAGCCGGGACATATTGGGCCATCTGGCCTGAAAACACATAGATTGCCGAGATCGGGCGTTCGGCCAGCACGCGCGAGACATAGCCATGCAGCGCCTTGTCGGCAAAGGCGGTGAGGCTGACCGGCTTGCCAGTAGCCAGCGCCTGAAGGCCCGCAAGCGGCAGGGGCTTGGTGCGGCGGAGCAGGCAATGGCTTTGTGAAACGGCTGCCAGTTCCGGCTCGTGGGCAAGATCCGCCTCATCATCGGCAAAGCAGGCGACGTGAACCGGAGCGAGGGCGGCGATGTGGCGCAGAATATGGCACGAGCGGATCTTGTCCCCGCGATCGGGCGGGAACGGGATGCGGTGCGCGATAAACAGGACTTCGCTCATGCCAGCCCGCTGGCGATCAGTGGCCCAAGGCGGTTGGCGATGCCCAGAGGCAGCTTCTGCCACAGCGCGATCTTGGCCTTGTAGCGCGGACTCAGCGGATTGACGTCACGCGACGGCACCCCGTCGGCGGTCCAGCTGGCATAGGACAGCGGCTGTGGCTCGAAACCCCAATTGCGCTTGAAATGATAGGCGCCGGTATCGGTCTTGGAGCGGCCGAAATCGAAACGGTCACAGCCCCGCTTGCGCGCATGGTTCATCAGCGCATAGTACATCACATCGTTGGCGCGCATGGTCCGCGCCGCAAACACGCCGCCGCCCCAGTAGGGCATGACTGCGCCGCGGTGGTAGAGGCTGAGCACAGACGCCAGCGGCTGGCCCTCGTGCAGAACGGTGAGGATATCTGCCTCATCGCCAAATGCGTCCATCACTGCATCAAACAGCGCCTTCGGAAAAACCGGCGTTCCCAGATTGCGCACGGACTCCGCATAGACCGCGTAGTGCATCGCGCGGGTTTCGGCATCGCTGCCGGTGCGCACGTCCATGGCGTGACCAAGCCCGCGCCGGACTTCAGCGCGCTGTTTGCGCGGGATCGCGAGCAATTGCGCATCGTCGTCAGCCGCGAGCGGATTGACGAAGCCTGCGTGGCTGTCGGTCTTGACGTGCCAGCCCTCGCCCGACGGCAAAGGACCGCCGCGCAGTTCAAGGCTGGGGCAATTGAGGCGCGTGGCAAGTTCCTGCGCCGCCTGAAACAAGGCCGGATCGCCTTCGCCCACTATGCCGCCACCGACGCCAAAGCCGGTCGAGACGAGCGCCCGCCCGAACAACGGACTATGCGCTTCGTGCAGCGGCAACACGGCACGGATCGCGCCGTCCTGCTCGGACAGAAGGATGTGCGTGCGGTGACCTGTCGCACGCTCGACCGCATCCAGCCATTCGGCGCGGTGGAACGCGGTCGTATCGGGATGAGCGCCGAGGAAACGCGCGATGGCCGCGCGGTCACCCGGATTGGCGAGGCGCACGGTCACCCGCGCGGGCACGAACGGCGCGTTCATGCGGCCAGCTTTGCAGGCGTGCGCGCGGCTTCAATGATGGCGACTTCGTCCATCCGACCCCAGCGAAATTCATGGACTAGGCGTGACAGCTTGGCCGCCATGACATCGAGGTTGGTGTAGTGCCGCAACCGTGATTTGAGTGGGGCGCTGGCCGGACGCGGCTGATCGGGGTCAATCTCCCACGGGTGGAAATAGAACACCGCCGGACGGCCATCGCGCAAGTTGACCTGACGGATAGCCCAGCGCGAAACGGAATAGGGCAGAAGCCGGAAGAAACCGCCGCCACCCGCCGCCATGCGGCGGCCCGCGACTTCAGCGGTTGTCACCGGAATTTCGATGAAATCCGCGCCGTTGACCGGGCGGAACGCAAAGCGGGGAGCCTCGCGCCAGCCATAGTGATCGTGCACGATCGGCGCGACTGATGAGGAATAGGCGTAGCCTTGTTCGGCCAGCACTTCATGTGCCCATGGCGTGCGCGCGTCTATCGAGAAGCTGGGCGCGCGGTAGCCGGAAACGGGTTGTCCGGTCGTATCCTCCAGCACCTTGCGGGCGCGGGATATGTCATCGGCAAAGGCGGTGTGGCCCAGCGTGAACACGCGGGCGTGGTCCCAGCCGTGGCTGGCGATTTCATGTCCGGCATCGGCGATCTGGCGCATCAGGGCGGGATAACGCTGCGCCACCCAGCCGAGCGTGAAGAATGTGCCTTTGACGCCCGCTTCTTCAAAAAGTGCGAGAATCTGCGCGCAATTGCGCTCTACCCGGCAATCGAGTCCGTCCCAGTCCTTGCGGTCGATTACTGTTTCGAACGCGCCGACCTGGAACCAGTCCTCGACATCGACGGAAAGTCCGTTGAGGACGGACGGCGCGTTCATCATTCAGTCCCCTTGAGCCGCTTCAGGCAGCGGCGCGTTGGTAATCTTCGGTTTCAATCCATTCGATCAGCATGGTCAGGGTGTGGCGGATCGCCTGCTCCTGTTCGGCCGAACGTGTTTCGAGCGCGGCAATCCGGCGCTGCGCTTCGATCAGGGCGGCAACCACTTCTTCGTCCCCATCGCGCGCTTCGAGCGCGGCCAGACGGAGGTTTGCGTCCTCCAACTGTGCGAAGATGGCGGGATCAGTCGCGGGCTCGGCAGGCGCGGGGCGCATGTTGGCCAGTTCGATGATCGCCTGCTGCAGTTCGGCGATCTGCTCGTCACGCTCGGCCAAAGCCGCGCGCCATGCGCTGTCGTCGAAAACGGGTGCGGCAACCGGGGTGGCGAACGCTTGTACCGCAGGGGCTTCTGCAACAGGTGCAGGCGCAGCCGCTGGCTGGGGCGCATTTACCGCGCTGTCGCCCGCAAGGTCTGCGAGCACGGCCTGAAGCATCGCCGCATCGATGTGCGGACGCTGCTCGACCGCCCCCATCAGCATCAGGCGATTGACGATCTGGTTGATCCGGCGGGGCACGCCGCCACTGGCTTTTGCCAGATCGGCATAGACGCGCTGATCGAATTGCGGGTTACCCTGCCAACCGACGCAAGCGAGGCGGTGTTCGATGTAGGTGCCGACTTCGGCAGGCTCCATCGCATCAAGATGATGCGTTGCGATCACGCGCTGGCGCAACTGTTCAAGTTCGCTGGAGGTCTGCAGCAGCGTGCGGAATTCAGGCTGGCCGAGCAGCAGAATTTGCAGCAGCGGATGTGCACCCAGCTGGAAGTTGGAGAGCATGCGCAACTCTTCGAGCGCCTCGACCGAAAGGTTTTGCGATTCGTCGACGACGAGCAGGCAGCGACGGCCCTCGCGTGCTTCGTGGTGGAGGAAGGCTTCGATCTGGGCGAGCGCGGTCGCCTTGTCGTGACCGGCAACTTCGAGCCCGAAGGCGCGCGCGGCAACGTGGATCAGTTCCTCGCCATCGAGCGCGGACGTAACGATCTGCGCAGCCGTCAACCGCTGGCGGTCGACGGAGGCCATGAGATGCGCCGCAAGCGTCGATTTGCCCGCGCCGACCTCGCCAGTGATAACAATGAAGCCCTCACCCTGCGCCAGGCCGTAGCCAAGATAGGACAGCGCCTTGCGGTGCGTTCCGCTCTCGAAATAGAAGCGCGGATCGGGGGTGAGCTGGAACGGGCGGCCGGTCAGGCCATAGAATTCATCTTCAATCACTTTACGGTTAACAGCGTCTAAACCGACGGCTGCGGTGGCTACGAGGCGGTCCGTGAGGTTGCGGAAATAGGCAGCGTTGACGCCGACTGTGGTCACGTCGCCAAGGCTGGATGCGCCGCTCTGGAACCATGCCGCATAGGCCGAGACGCCGAAGCTGGAACGCCGGTCGATCGGACCGTTCAGCCCTGCATCGACATAGAAGCTTTCGTCCACCCGGCCATTGGCGGCGCCGAGCACAGAATCCTGCCGCGCAATATACTTGCGGCGGATGTAGCCTGCGCCGATGCCCGCCTGCATTCGTCCGATCTGGCGCGAATAGGTGGCGTTGACGCCACGTGCGCGGAAGACAGACGATGCGACCGAGGACAGTGCGTTGTTGACGCAACCGCCACTCTCACTGCCGATCGCGCAGCCGCTGATCTGGCCGTTGAACGGATCGCGGTTGACCTGGAAATCGGTCGGGAGATCGCGCAGCGCGCGGCTGACCTGTCCGCCGAAGCCCGAGACGTTGTCATAGACCGAAACGCTGAGCGAACTGCGCTCGTTCGGGTTGTAGGAGAAGCTGCCGTAGTACGTCGTGCTGTCGTAGCGGCGCCCGACAAAGGCGGACAGCGCGGTGCGGCGGCTGGGTCGCCACATCACGCCTGCGTCCCATGTCAGGCCATCCGTCTCATAAGCCAGCTGACGGGCGCGCGACTTGTCGGTGATGTAGCGGCCATCGGCGCCAACTGCGGGATCGCCATTGGCGAGACGCACGGCATCGCGAGACGAAACTTCGACGTCCTCGTAACCCACCGCACCCACGACTGCGAGGTCCATGGTGACGGGATACGTCACCTGAACGCCCGCGCGCATGTCGCGCACGCGCTGATCGAGGTTGGAGATGTCTTCCTGATAGTAGGAGCCGGTCGCGGTTATCCCGACGGGAAGGACCGTTCCGGGCGCGATTCCTGCCGAGACCTGCGCCGACTGGGCGATGGAATCGTCAAAGATGTCCGTCCGGCCTTGGCCCGGAACGAACTGCAGCGCATCCTTCTGCTGCACCTTGGTGTAGCCGAGCATGTAGGAGCCTGCGAGCGCGACGTCGCCAACGTGGGTCGAGACGGCAGGCCCGGCGTAGAGTGAATAGACCTGGCTTACCGCATCGCCATTGGCGAGCGGGTTGAGCGAGGCGGCACCGCTGCGCTCGACCGAAGTGCGGGCAGCTAGCGCGCCAGCTTCGACCGACAGCGTGCGCGGGATAAGGTCGTGCTTGACGCGGGCAAGGCCGGACAGCGTATCGCCATCGGCCACGCGGTTGCCTTGGGCAATGCGGCGCTCATAGCGGACCGAAACCGCGCCTTGCGTGCGGCGGCCATTCAGCGCCACGTCCACGCCCGCCGCAATTGTGCTGTAGGTCAGCACATCGTCACCGGGTGACAGTTCGTAGAGGACGTTCTGGGTGGCTTCGATGTAGGGCTTGATCGTGGTGCGCGCGCCGCCACCGGCTCCGCGCAGCGATAAGCCGCCACGGCTGTCGCTCTTTTCCGTAGACCCGCTGTCGCCATCGACGGGTTCGTAGGACATCGACTGCGCGTGCAGCGGCTGGCTGCCGAGGACGGCAAGCGCCGCGCCCGTCGCCAGCGCATGGCGAGCGAGGATCACAGGACGGGTCATTCCTTGTATCCGTAGTAAGTGCCGAAGCGGCGACCCGTGGTGGAAAAGCGGGTGCCGTTGAGCAGGAGCTTGATGTCTTCGCAGGCGCCGAGCAGGTGCACGGCATCGCGTAGTGCGGCCTCGCCGGTCACATCTGCGCGAACGACCATCACGGTCTGGCCGACGTGTCTGGCCAGGACCGAGGCGGGCGATGCGGCGAGCGCTGGCGGCGAATCGAAGATGACGATGCGATTGGGCGCGTGGCTGGTGAGCCGCGCGAGCACCACGTCGGTGCGGGTCGAGGCAAGATATTCGGTGTCCGAGCCCGTGGCGTTGCCTGCGGGCAGCACATAAAGCCCGGCGATATCGGTGCCGATGATGCAGTCCTCGACCGCCACAGTGGGGTCTGCCAGTGCATCCATCAGTCCCGGTCCGCCCGGCAGGCCGAGCGTCGAGAGGACCGACGGCTTGGCGAAATCGGCATCGACCAAGAGGACTTCGGTGTCCTTCTCCGCCGCCATCGACAGCGCGAGGTTGACCGCGCAGAACGTCTTGCCCTCACCCGGATGGGCTGAGCAGATCAGGATGCGTTCGCCGTGCGGCGCGCCCTTTCCTTCGCGCGATTCAGCCGCCGTGCGCAAAAGCTGGCGCTTTACGATGCGGAACTCTTCGAGCAGTCCAGTGACCGCGCTTTCCGGTTGGATCAGGCACTGTTCGCGCAAATGCGCGCGGTCGATGGGGTGAAACACCCCGCGAAACGGCTGCGGATCGCCTTGGGGAACGGTGGTCTCGAACTGCGCTGCGGGTTTGGGCTGCGGCACTGGTACGGCCGCAACCTTCACTACCGGAGCAACCACCGGCTGCGGCGCAGGCGGCAGGTCGGCCATCGGCGGACGCGTCATCGTGCGGAAATCGAAGCTGCCCGAGGCGCGCTCGATCAGCGAGGGGCCGGACGGCGGCACGGGGATCTTGCTCTGGTCGGTCATCGTCCCATTCCCCCTCATGCCACCATGCCACGCTTCAGCATCTCAATGCCGAGCAGGACGAACAGGACAACGAACAGCCCGGCAAAACCGCCGGCGAACCACTTGAGCCGTTTCACCTGCAGTGCGCGCACCGGACGTGTGATTGCTTCGGATACCGAGCCGAGCACGGGCAGCCCGGTGGCGCGTTCCAACTGACCCGTGGTCGAATAGGCGGACTTCAACTGGCCGAGCGCAAAGGCTCCGCCGCAGCCCGCGCCGATCCCGACGATCAGCACCAGCATCAGCAGCAGCGGACGATCGGGTGCGGCAGGGCCGGTCGGCATCGTCGGCGGATCGATCACTTCGAACTTCACCGCGTCGCGCTCGGTTTCCACCTGTCCGCGCAGGCGCAGCGCCTCGCGGTCGCGCAGCAGCTTGTCGTACTGTTCCTTGAGCACATCGTAATCGCGGCTGATGCGTCCGGCTTCGGCAGCGATGGCAGGTTCGCCGTATTGCTGGGCAGAAAGCCGCGCGATTTCGGCCTGGAGCGAGCCCTTGCGCGATTGCAGCGCAACGAGGCTGGCTTCACGATCGGCCTTGATCGAGATCAGCGAGCTGTAAGCGGGGTTCGGCGTGCCGCCGCCCGGCCCTTCGGCATGGGCCGAACGCTGCAGGTTGGCGACTTGCGCCTTGGCCGCGATCACGTCAGGATGGCTGTCGGTCAGGCCGCGCGCGCGCATCGATCCAAGGTCGGACAAGGCCTGTGCAAGGGCACCCTTGGCACCGCCCTGTGCACCCGGAATGGCGATGGTCTGCGGCGTGCCCGAAAGCTGGCCGTTGATCGATGCCAGCGCGCTTTGCGCGGCAAGCAGGTTCGATTCGATATCGCGCATTTCCCCGCGCGCGGCCTCGAGCTTGGTGCTCAGCGAGCCGCTGCCGGGGATCATGTCGGCGTTCTTGCCTTCGAACTCGGTGCGCTTCAGTTCCGCGGCATCAAGCGCCTTCTTCCGATCGGCAAGCTGCTGGTCCATGAACGCGAGCGTATCGGTCATCTCGCCGCGACCGCCCGCAAGGTTCTCTTCGCGGAAGATGTCGATCATCTTCTGGACGATGTCCTGCGAAAGCTTGGCATTCTCACCGTCGTTGAAACCGCCGCCGCCGGCCACGCCGGTGATCTCGAACAGGTTGTCCTGCTGGCTGACTACGGTGACGTTCTTGCCGAGACTGCCCACCGCCGCCTGCATTTGCTTGTCGGTGGTGACCTTGTCGCCCAGACGGGTGGCGCGGATGACCTTTTCGAGGTTCACCGAGCTGGTCAGGGTCTGGCGAACGCGCTCGATATCGCGCTTGCGGTCGCCGCCGATGCCGATCTGGTCGGCCAGCACATCGTCGATCTGCACGAAGATGCGCGCCTTGGATTCGTAGCTGTTGGGCACCATCGCCACGACCAGCCAGCCGAGCATGCACACGCCCCAGGCGATGCCCAGTGCGACCCAGCGCCGCAACCAGATGCCGTGGAGCGCGATGCGCACTTCTTCATAGATGTTGGTCATGGCCGCCGTGTCCCCCGCCCGCCGCTCAGAACGTGCTCTCGGGGATGATGATCACATCGCCGGGCATGAGCAGGACGTTGGCCTTGGTATCGCCCTTGCGCAGCAGATCGCCGATCGCCGTCCGCGGCACCGCGTAGGCGATGTCGGTGCCCGC
>JAZKBJ010000128.1:11540-15774 GCA_040388685.1 Pseudomonadota bacterium | reverse complement strand
CTGGTTGCCCGATTGCTTGTCGAACCGCACCAGCCGCGCCTTGTTGCCGGCGGCGTATTCCGACAGACCGCCCACCGCGATCATCGCATCGAGCAGCGTCATGTTCGCGCGGAACGGGATCGAGGCGGGCTTTTCGGTCGCGCCGACAATCCGCACTTGCTGGCTGAAGGTGCCGGCAAACTTGTTGACGATCACCGAGACGATCGGCTCCTGGATGTACTGTGACAGCTGGAGCTTGATGTCTTCTGACAGCATCGACGGGGTCTTGCCCACGGCGGGCATGTCGGTGATCAGCGGCGTGGTGATGCGCCCGTCAGGACGGACCTGCACCGATGCGCCCAGCTCAGGATTGCGCCAGACGAAGATCGTCAGCTCGTCGAGCGGGCCGATCACGTATTCCTCGCCCGGCCCTTCCTGCAGCGCCACGAACGATGCTGGCGGCAACTGCTGCCCGCCGCCAACGCCGCCGCATCCCGAAAGGGCAAGGCTCAACATGGCCGTGCCTGCAAGCATACGGGTAACGCGCGAATTCAACGGCATGGCCTGTCCTTGTCTGCTGCGAGACCCGGCCCGGCGTCTCGAGGACGGGCGCAGGACAGGAACCGCAATTCATCACCGGCTATCGCCAAAAAGGGTGAAGATTGCGTTAGCCTTGATTGCAGAACAGGCAGCGGCAAGCAGGCATTTGCCCGTGTCCCGTAACGGGACTGGCGATATGGCAGGTGTTAACGCAGGCGCGGCATCACTTTGTTACAAAAGAATTTCCTGCGCAGGCCCCTGCCCCAGGAACATCGCCGGACTGGCGCTGGCGCCATAGGCTCCGGCACAGAAAATCGCCACCACATCGCCGGTATCGGCACGCGGGAAGCCGCCCTTGTCGGCCAGCCGGTCCAGCGGGGTACACAGGCAGCCGACGATGCTCGCCTCTTCGTCGGCAGGCGCGTCAAAGCGGGTTGCGATAGCGCTGGGGTAATTGCGGCGCACCACGGTGCCGAAATTGCCGCTGGCCGCCAGTTGGTGATGGAGACCGCCATCGGTGACAAGGTATATCTCGCCGTGGCTCACCTTGCGATCGACGATGGTTGCAAGATAAACCCCTGCTTCGCCAACAAGATAGCGCCCGAGTTCCATCACGAAGGCAGTTTCTTGCAACACGTCGGGCAAGGCGGAGAAGCGTTCAGCGAGCGCCGCGCCGACCTTGATGATATCCACCGGCTCATCGCCGGGGAAATAGGGAATGCCGATACCGCCGCCCAGATTGCATTTCGGCAGGGGCACGCCCGTTTGCTCGGCAAGCCGAGCGGCAAGATCCAGCGTCTGCGCCTGCGTTTCGATGATCGCATCGGCGGACAGCGCCTGGCTTCCAGCGAAAATGTGGAAGCCGCGCCAGTCCGCGCCCTCAGCGATCAGTTGCCGGGCAAGAGCCGGCACGCGCTCGGCATCAATGCCGAAGGGCTTGGCACCGCCGCCCATCTTCATTCCTGAGCCTTTGAGATCGAAATCGGGATTGACGCGGATGGCAAGGCGGGGGGTGACGCCAAGGCGTTGCGAAATGCCCAAGGCACGCGCCGCTTCCCCTTCCGATTCGAGGTTGAGCGTCACGCCTGCCGAAATGGCCGCTTCAAGCTCCGCATTGCGCTTTCCCGGCCCTGCAAAGCTCACGCGCGCCGGATCGATCCCGGCGGCCCGCACCAGCGCCAGTTCACCGCCCGAGGCGATATCGAACCCGTCTACCAGCGCCGCCATATGCCGCAGCACCGGCCCGAAAGGATTGGCCTTCACCGCATAGTGGATCGACAACCGTTCGGGCATGGCGGCGCGCAAGGCGGCGATCCGCTGGTTCAACAGATCGCGCGAATAGACGAACAACGGCGTGCTGCCAGCCTTGGCGATGATGTCGGACACCTTGCGTCCGGCAATGGCGAGTTCGCCCTCAATCGCAGTGTAACCGTGGGGGATCGGGCCGAGGGGCTTCATCAAGACATTTCCTTGGCGAGTTCAGCGGCCAGCGCAACCCGGTCGAGCTTGCCATTGGGGCTGACCGGCATTTCCTTGCGCCAGTGGACATGGCGCGGCACCATGAAATTGGGCAGTGCGCGGGTGAGTGCGGGGATAAGCCCTTCCCTTGCGGCTTCGGCATCGCCGCTTGCGCGGGCCACCAGATGGATTGCCTGCCCCAGTTGCAGATCGGGCAGACCCAGCGCCACCGCCTCGGCCACCAGCCCGGTGGCAACTGCCGCCTCTTCCACTTCCTGCGGGCTGACGCGATTGCCGCTGGTCTTGATCATCGCATCGCGCCGCCCAACGAAATGGAGCAATCCTTGCGCGTCGCGCTGCACCCGGTCGCCCGACCAAACCGCCATGCCGCCCAGCTTCGAAAACACGGGCGCAGGCTTGAACCGCTCTGCGGTGCGCGTCTGGTCCTGCCAGTAGCCTTGGGCCACCAGCGGCCCTGTATGAACCAGTTCGCCTTCCTCATCCTGAGCGGCTTCATCGCCCGCGTCATTCACCAAAAGGATTTCAGCAAAGGGGATCGCCTTGCCGATCGACGTTGGATGCGCATCCACTAACGCTGGATCGAGATAGGTCGAACGAAATGCCTCGGTCAGGCCATACATTGGATAGAGGTCGGCCTGGGAAAATGTCGTGCGCAAGGCGCGAACAAGCGAAGGCGTAAGCGCTCCGCCGCTGTTCGTCAGCCGCCTGAGCTGCGCGGCTGTTTCGGCGGGCCATTCCATTTCGACGAGTTGCAGCCATAGCGGCGGCACCGCAGCGATCGTGGTGACGCCATGGCGCGCTACCGCCTTCACCACATCGCGCGCAGTCAGGTAATCCAGCGGGACGACCGAGCCACCGGCATACCATGTCGAGAGCAACTGGTTCTGTCCGTAGTCGAATGCCAGCGGCAGCACCGCAAGCACGCGGTCTTCGGGCGTGAGCTGGAGGTAGTGCGCCACGCTAACCGCGCCGAGCCAGAGATTGGCCTGGCTGAGCATCACGCCCTTGGGGCGACCGGTCGACCCGCTGGTGTAGAGGATCGCCGCCAAACTGTCGGGATGGGCTTTCGATGGGGGCAAGTCGGCAGCCAGTGCCTCAGCCTCGGCCCAGGCAGTAGCTTCATCGAGCGCCGGGCAGATCGCATCGCGCGGCTCCAGCGTATCTAGCCGCCCCTTGTTCGCAATCAGCAGGGCCGCGCCGCTATCGGCAAGGATGTGGGCCACTTGCGCGCGCTTGAGCAAGGGGTTGATCGGCACGTGGACCAGCCCTGCCCGCACCGCCGCCAGCGGCATCAGGCAGGCCAGCTCGGTCTTGGGCAGCCATGTCGCGATGCGCGCGCCCGGTTCCGCCGCGCGCGATTTCAGCCAGCCCGCCAACAGGCCTACACGCGCGTTTAACGAGTTGTAGCTATGGGTGCGGTCCTTGAGCACCAGCGCCAAGGCATCGCCTTGTCCACGCACGGCAAGGTGATCGAGCGGATATGCTGTGGGATCGGGATCGGCGGACAAGCAGGTTCTCGGCAAAGGATTTCTTCAATTGGACGTCTATCACGCCAGTCTTAAGGAAGCGCAAGCGGACCCGCGTCTTGCTGCACTGGCGTGCGCTTCACCGTTCGAGCGGTTGGAGTGGCTGGCGCTGCTGGCCGAGGAATGCCTCGATCCGGCAAAGGCGCATGTAACCGCGGCTGTGGACGGAGAGGGCTTAGCCATTCTGCCATGGCGCGATGCTGGTGGCCATGTTGAAGCACTGGCGAACTGGTATAATTTCTTCGTCAAACCTTGCGGCGATGTTTCGTTGTTTGTGGGACTTGTGAAAGCCTTGCCGCATGGTCGCGCAACGTTCGCGCCCATGGCGCACGACGATGCGGACATGCTGGCTGCGGCATTTCGCAAAGCGGGCTGGATCGTGCTATCAGAGCCGTGCGACGCAAACCACGTTCTGCCGGTCAACGGTCGCAGCTTTGCCGAGTACTGGGCTGCACGCCCCGGTGCCTTGCGTGAGACGGTGCGGCGCAAAGGCAAGAAGGGCGACGTATCCTTGCGCATCGCCACGGAATTTTCAGACGCTGACTGGGCGGCTTACGAGGCTGTCTACAACCTCAGTTGGAAGCCCGGCGAAGGCAGCCCGGATTTCCTGCGCAAGTGGGCGCAGATGGACGGGGCTGTCGGACGTTTGCGGCTGGGCATCGCCGAAATCGGAGGCGAACCCGTTGCCGCACAGTTCTGGACCGTGGAAG
>JAZKBJ010000128.1:3985-11530 GCA_040388685.1 Pseudomonadota bacterium | reverse complement strand
GCCTTCATCCATAAGTTGGCGCATGACGAGCGCTATCGAAAGCAGTCTCCGGGCACGCTCCTGACGGGAGCAATGTTCGAACATGTGATCGACCGGGACAGGGTGGACCTGGTCGACTTCGGCACGGGCGACGATCCCTACAAGCGCGACTGGATGGAGGCGGTGCGAACCCGCTACCGCGTCCGCGCATGGAAGCCGTCAGCCGTCCGCCATTGGCCCTCGCTGTTGCGCGCCAAGGCCCGGCATTTGCTCCAACCCCTTGTTTCCGCAAACCACGATGGTTAAGGGCGCATTTGAACTCGTCCGATTTCCTTCATTCAGGGCAGAAATGAACGACACCGACAGCACTCTGCGCGCGATCCTCCAGGACGTGCTTGGCCTCTCGGCAGAGCGCGTGGCCGCGTTCGATGCCTCGACCGGCCTGTTTGGTGACTTGCCCGAACTCGATTCGATGGCGGTTGCTGGCCTTCTGACCGAGATCGAGGACCGGCTCGACATCGTGATCGATGGCGAACTGCTTGAAAGCTACGGCAACCTGCTTTCGTTTCTGGAAGCCAAAGTAGCGGCGTGATCGCAAGCTGGCCCTGCCCCGGCCCTTCAGGGCAGAGCGAGGAATATGCGCTGGCCTTTGACCGGGGCCGCACCCGACGGTTGCTGATCGTGCCCGCGCTGTTCGACGAGGCCAACCGGCTGCGGCGGATGCTGGTTGATACGATGCGCCTGCTCGACGATGCCGGGATAGACAGTTTCCTGCCCGACCTGCCGGGCTGCAACGAAAGCCTCCAATCGTTCGAAGCGCAGAGCCTGCATGGCTGGCGCGTTTCGATGGACCAGGCCGCGCAGCATTTTTGTGCTGGAACCTGCCAAGGGGCCGTCGATCCTGCGCCAGTTGCTGCGCGCCCGCACGATTGCGGCGCGCGAGGCGGGCCTGCACGAGGACAGCGCCGCGCTGCTTGAACAAGGCCGCACAGAGGGGCTGGAACTTGCCGGGTATCGCTTCGGGGCATCGTTGATCGCAGGCTTGCAGGATGCCTTGCCGCAGCTTGAAGGACAGCGCGTGATCACGCAATCCGAACTGGGCGGTGGCGGGTTGTGGCTTCGCGCGGAACCTGCCGCTGCGCCCGAGCAATCGGCAGCGCTGGCACGGCGGATCGCGGCGGACCTTCACGGATGACTCGCCGCCACATCACATTTTGCTGCGAAGGGACGGCGCTCGTCGGCACGCTCGACATCGCAGAGGCGAGTGGCTCTGCCGGGCTACTGCTGGTGTCGGGCGGCAACGAACTGCGCAGCGGGGCTTGGGGCGGACAGGCGCAAATGGCCGCGCGGCTGGCCGAAGCCGGCTATCCGGTGTTCCGTTATGACCGGCGCGGGGTAGGTGATAGCGAGGGCGACAACCCGACGTTCCGCCACTCCCGGCCCGATATTACAGCAGCGTTGATGGCATTTCGTTCAGCCGCACCGCACCTTTCGCGCGTGGTCGCCTTCGGCAATTGCGATGCTGCGGCGGCGCTGATGCTGTTCGCCCATGATCTGCCGATCGACGGGCTTGTGCTTGCCAATCCTTGGACAATCGACGGCGAGGAAGCGCCACAGGCCATGCCAGCGTCGGCCATTCGAAGCCGCTATCTCGCCAAGCTGACCAATCCGCGCGAAGTCTGGCGATTGCTGACCGGTGGGGTCAACCTTGCCAAGCTGGTCAAAGGCCTGCGCAGCGCGGCAAAGACGCCAGAGTCGCAAGCCGCCGGGTTGGTTTCCGAGATGCAGGCAGGTCTTGCCGCGTTTGGCGGCGAGATTTCCATCCTCCTCGCCACCGGTGACCGCACCGCGCAGATGTTCACGGCTGCATGGGACAAGACAGACCCGCGCATTGCCCGGATCGCCAGCGCATCACACAGTTTCTCGGACGACGCGGCGCGCGAATGGCTGTTCGCGCGCCTTGCCGGTGCGCTTACGCCGGAACTGACTGGCTCGCCTTGAAATCGAGATCGGCAAGGAAGCGCTCGGAATCAAGCGCGGCCATGCAGCCCGTGCCCGCTGCGGTGACGGCCTGACGATATGTGTGGTCCATCACGTCGCCACAGGCGAATACGCCGGGAATCGCGGTCTTGGGCGTGCCGGGTTCGACGACGATGTAGCCGCTTTCGTCCAGTTCCAGCTTGCCCTTGAACAGTTCGGTTGCAGGCGCATGCCCGATGGCGACGAACGCGCCATCTGTCTCGACCACCGATTCCGCACCGGTGACTGTGTCGGTCACCTTCACCCCGGTGAGGCCCTTGCCCGGCTCACCGACAAAGCTGTCGACCTTCTGGTTCCACAGCACCTTGACATTGGGATGGGCGAACAGGCGGTCCTGCAGGATGCGCTCCGCACGCAATGAATCGCGGCGGTGGATCAGCGTCACATCGGGCGAATGGTTGGTGAGGTAGAGCGCTTCTTCCACGGCGGTATTGCCGCCGCCGATGACCACGACCTTCTTGCCGCGATAGAAAAACCCGTCGCATGTGGCGCAGGCGGACACGCCCTTGCCCGAGAACTCCTGTTCACCCGGCACGCCCAGCCACTTGGCCTGCGCGCCGGTTGCGATGACCAGCACATCACCTTCATAAACATCGCCGCTGTCACCGATGGCACGGAAAGGGCTGCCGTCCATGCTGACCTCGAGGATCGTGTCCCACATCATGCGGGTGCCGACGTGCTCTGCCTGTGCCTGCATTTCCTGCATCAGCCACGGCCCCTGGATCACATCGCGGAAGCCGGGGTAGTTCTCGACATCGGTGGTGATCGTCAACTGGCCGCCGGGCTGAAGGCCCTGTACCACGATCGGTTCCATGCCGGCACGCGCGCCATAGATCGCTGCCGACAGGCCGGCTGGGCCTGAGCCGATAATGAGCATGCGGGTCTTGTGCGTCGTCGCCATGGGAATGTCCTCCAGTAGGCCTCGCGAAATAGGCAGCGTGGGCGCGAAAAGCGAGTCCGGCAGACGTGCTTTATCCGCAGCTATCGGGACAGAATTTCTTGGGGGTGCCCTGTCCGCAATTTGTCACGACGCCCTGGCCAAAACGGCTCGGAACCGCGGCGACTGCCCCGCCGGACAAGCAAAGGGCGCAAGAGGTGCATTGCAGGGATTTCGTGACAGGGTTTGCCTCGCTGAGACCTTGCTGGCATTTCCCGGAAAGGCGGAGGGCGTGCCTGCGTCTAGGCGAAAAAGGCGGCGATCACGGCCCGGCTTTAGGGCTATGCGAAAGCAGCGAGAAAGCGCTCAGGTCTCGATGAGGTTGCGTTCCAGACCTGCAAGAATCTCGGGTGTAACGCCAAGAACATCGCGGGCATAAACTTCGGTACTTCCATGGGTCTTGCGAATGACCGCAAAGGCTTCGTCGAGGAACTCGGCTCGCACACCCATCAACACCCTTACGGCATCGTCGCTCATCGCGCGACCGAACCCGGCGCGCACGTGGCGCGCACCAGCTTCGATGCGCGCTTCGGAGCCGCCAGCGGTATTTGTAAGAAGATAATCGGCCATCACGTCGTCGGGGTGGACACCCAGCACGGTGTGAATCAGTGCAGCGGCCAGGCCGGTGCGGTCCTTGCCGGCAAAGCAATGCAGCAGGCTCGGCGCTTTGCGGCTCGCCAAGGCCTGTATGTAAAGGCGAAATGTCCCCACCAGCACAGGCCTGAACGGCAGTGTCTTGTAGAGCCTGACCATTGCGACGCGCGCATCGTCTGCGGTGTGGACTCGCGATGCCACTTCCTCATGGACCGCCCGGCCTTTTGCACTGGCCGTTTCGCCGGGCTCGAACAGGACCTCTCCTGCAAACGCGGGGTGGCGCAAGCAAGGGGCTGACGCCCGCTCGCTGTCACCACGCAAATCGACAACGGTTGAAATCTCAAGGCGGCGGACAATAGCCAGATCGTCGGCCGTTGCGTAGGAATGTTGGCCCGAGCGCCACAACTTGCCGCGCCTGATCCGGCCTCCGCGCGCAGCATACCCGCCGTAGTCCCGAAAATTGTGGATGCCAGTCATCGCAATTACGCGCTGGTCGGGTGCGCCGGTCATTGGGTCTGTCCTTCTGGTGAGCGCTCGCCTTGCCGCAGATCAACGGCGGGAAGCAAGCTTTCAGACAGGCCGAATTGCCAAAGATTCCAGTGCGCGGGCAACAACCACTGCAGCAGGTGTTGGTTTGGGCACCAGGGTGCCACCGAGTCCCCGTACGGCCTCGTCCATCCGGTCGAGATCGCCCGTATGCAGCACATAAGGCACACCCATGGCAGCCAGAGTCCGTGCAACCTGCTCACAGGTCTGACCCTTGCCGAGGGAAACATCGAGGATGGCAGCGGAAATCGCGTGGTTTTGCACGATCGTGAGCGCTTCCATAAGGTCAAGCGCCGTCAGCGGCTTGCACCCTGCATCCTCGACCGCGAATTCGAGATCGAGGAGAATCAGGGGTTCATCATCCAGCACCAGAATGCGGCACGGCTCGGTCGGGGATGGATGGAGCGTGGTCATGCTCACGCGTTCCGCAATGGAATGTTGAGGCTTGCCCGCAACCCATCGCCTCGCCACTCTCGCACGATACCTCCCTTGGCCATGTCCAGCATGCGCTCCACAATTCCGCCGGCACTGCCGGGCAATGTATCTCGCGGCAAGCCGCCTGATTCGATCCAGTCGATGCGAATGACAGGCTCCTCTGGCGTGCCATTCCTGCGCCATCCGACCGCCACACGCCCACTATCACTGGCAAGGGCACCATATCGTATGGCGTCTACGGCGAGCTCGTGCAGCGAAAGTCCCAGCACTGATACAGACGCAAAATCCGACCGCAAACCATTGCCTTCGAACGCAATGCGCGTGCCATCGGGGTCATAAGGAGAGAGCACCGCACGGATGGCCTGCCCTACTTCAACCGTGCCGCGATGCGAATCATCAAGCGTGGTTTCGTAAGCGCGTCCCAATGCCTGAATGCGGTCATTGATTTCTCGTGCTTCGACCTCGATACCGCGCATTCGCCCGGTGAAATTGACGATGCTGCCAATCACCGCGAACATGTTCTTCATGCGGTGCGAGAGTTCGCGCGCAAGGTCACGGGCGTGGCGCTCGTCCGCCCGGGCGGCACGCACATCGGATACATCCCATTGGCTGCCAAACAGATATACGAGCTTTCCCTCAGCATCGTAAACCGGCCCAATGTGAAGCGCATTCCAGAACGCGGTGCCGTCCTTGCGATAGTTCAGGAGTTCGACGACGACCACGTCCTCTCGGGCAATCGCCTTGCGCATCTTTTCAATCTGGGCGGGGTCACTGCCAGGCCCTTGGAGAAAGCGGCAGTTGCGACCAACGATTTCATGCTCGTCATAGCCGGTAAGGTGCCGAAACGCACGGTTCGCAAAAATGATCGGCAAGTCGGGCGCATAAGGATCGCACAGGCAAATCGCCATGCGCGTCTGCGCCATTGCCTGTTCGAACAACACGCCGGATGCCCCGTCGAAAGTGTCTTCGGGGTGCTGGGCGCGGAAGCGCGCAACGGCGGGGTCAAATGCGGTGTGAGCCTGATCCGTGTGACCAGGCCGAAGAGGGAGTTCGGTTTGTTTGTCATGCATATCAAAAGGCACCTGCCGATCGAAATGCAGCAAATTCGCGTTGGTTCCTGAAAAGGTTGAATTACCTGCGGACTATTTCCGCTCTACCGGAATGATCGCCAGCGTCAGCCGCGAGACGCAGACCAGTTTGCCTGCCTCGTCCTCGATCCGTATCGACCAGACGTGTGTCGATCGCCCCACGGCCTCGGGCCGCGCCGTAGCGTAGACCGAGCCATCACGAACAGGCCGCAAGTGGTTGGCGTTGATCTCCATGCCGACGCAGACGAAGCGCTCTGGATCGAGCACCATTGCGCCTGCCATCGACCCGATCGTCTCTGCCAGTGCGACCGATGCCCCGCCATGCAACCGCCCGAAGGGTTGGTGCGTCCGATGGTCGACCGGCATGCGCGCGCGAACCCAATCCTCGCCGCAATCGACAAACTCGATGCCGAGGTGAGCGGGCATGGAATCACGGCCCAACAGCGTCAGCCGGTCCATCGAAGGCATTTCACCATTCCACCAGATCATGCGAATCCTTCTCCAAGAAATCGTTCGGCGCATCCCGCCAGAACGGCGGTGCCCAGCGGCAGCACGCTTTCATCGACCATCATTCTCGTCGAATGGATCGAACAGCACGACCGCCAATCCGCGCCTTCATGCGCAACACCGAGGAAGAACATGGCGCCCGGCACTTTCTCCAGCACGTAGGAAAAGTCCTCGGCCCCCATAATCGGATGGCCCAGCCGATGAAATGCATGCTCGCCCGCCATTTCGCGGACTACGCTTTCCCCTAAATCGACAGCGCGCGGATCGCAGATGGTGACGGGAAAGCCCGGCGTTATGGTCAACTCGGCGCTCATGCCATGCGCCGCGGCGATATGGGTTGCGACGCGATCCAGCACTTCGCGCAACCGCGCGCGATTGCCCGGCGACAGCGTCCTCAAGGTGCCCTTGAGTGCGGCAAAATCGGCGATCACGTTGTGCGCCGTGCCTGCCTCGATCTTTGCGACGGTGGCGACGACCGGGTCGGACACCGGGAATTGCCGGGTGACCATTGCCTGGATCGCGGTCACGATCTCACAGGCGACCGGCACCGGATCGAGCGCATCATGCGGCATCGACGCATGGCCGCCCCTGCCCCGCACCACGATATCGAACTGGTCTGCCGAAGCCATCAGCGTGCCCGCGCGCCCTGCCACAAGGCCGTGCGGGCTGTTAGGCATGATGTGGAGCGCGAAGGCCGCATCAGGCAGCGGATCAATCAGTCCGTCGTCCAGCATGAAGCGTGCGCCGTGAAAGCCCTCCTCGCCCGGCTGGAACATGAACTGGACTTCGCCCGACAAGCGATCCGCGCGGGCACAGAGCAGCTCTGCGGCGCCCGCCAGCATGGCCGTGTGCGTGTCGTGGCCGCAGGCATGCATGGCACCAGCGATGGTGGAGGAAAAGGGCAAGCCGGTGTCCTCGGTCATCGGCAGGGCATCCATGTCACCGCGCAAGAGCACTCGGCGTCCGGAGCCCGCTCGGCCCTTTAGTGTGGCGACAAGCCCCGTCGTCGAAGGCCCCTCGCGCCATTCGAGCGGGAGGTGTGCCAGCGCCAGCCGTACCTTGTCGCGCGTCTTGGGCGTGTGAAGGCCAAGTTCGGGCTCGGCGTGGATCGCCCGGCGCAGGGTGATGATCGCATCGGAAAATCCGCGCGCCTGTTCGAGCAGTTCGTGTTGAAGCATCATGGCCTCGCATCGGGATCGGATTGAGCAAGGCTGGCACGCCCGCGCAGCGCTGTCGACCCCTGCATGATTGGGCTTGCACTTACCCGCGACCACCATTAATCGAACGATTAAATTCAAGCGATGAGTTTTCTCGATGCCCGAAGCCTATATCATCGACGCCGTTCGCACGCCGCGCGGCGTGGGCAAGCCCGGCAAGGGCGCACTTTCTCACCTTCACCCCCAGCACCTCGCCGCTACG
>JAZKBJ010000128.1:0-3975 GCA_040388685.1 Pseudomonadota bacterium | reverse complement strand
ACGGTGCTTAGCGCCCTCAAGGAACGCAACCACCTCGATACCGCCACGGTCGACGACATCATCTGGTCGACCTCGATGCAGGTCGGCAAACAGGGCGGCGACCTGGGCCGGATGGCTGCGCTTGCGGCGGGGTACGACGTGAAAGCCAGCGGCACCACGCTCGACCGCTTTTGCGGCGGCGGGATCACCTCGGTCAATCTGGCCTGCGCGTCGATCATGTCGGGCATGGAAGACTGCGTGATCGCTGGCGGCACCGAGATGATGAGCTTCCAGACGGCGCACGTGGCGGAGCAGGCGGGTGCCGGATTTCAGCCGCTCGGGATGGGTTCAGGCAACATGGCGCTCGACGCCTTGCACCCGCAATCGCATCAGGGCGTGTGCGGCGATGCAATCGCCTCGATCGAAGGCATCACCCGCGAAGATCTGGACGGCCTGGCGCTGGTCAGCCAGCAGCGCGCGGACATGGCGATCAAGGATGGCCGTTTCGCCAAGTCGGTCGTGCCCGTGCTGAACGAAGATGGGTCGGTCGCGCTCGACCGCGAGGAGTTCCCTCGCCCCGAAACCACAGCCGAAGGCCTTGCCGCGCTCAAGCCGAGCTTTGCAGGCCTTGCCGACTTCGACCTTGGCGGCACCACTTTCCGCAAGCAGATCAACCGCCGCTATCCCGCTGTGGAAATCCGGCACTTCCACCATGCCGGCAATTCTTCGGGTGTGGTTGATGGCGCGGCGGCGATCCTGATCACCTCGCCCGCCTATGCGGAAAAGCATGGCCTCAAGCCTCGCGCCCGCATCGTGGCCTACGCCAATCAGGGCGATGACCCGACGCTGATGCTCAACGCCCCGGTGCCAGCCGCGAGGAAAGTGCTGGCCAAGGCGGGACTGACGAAGGACGATATCGACGTCTGGGAAATCAATGAAGCCTTTGCCGTCGTCGCCGAAAAGTTCATCCGCGATCTTGAACTGGACCGCGCCAAGGTGAACATCAACGGCGGCGCCATGGCGCTGGGCCACCCCATTGGCGCAACCGGATCGATCCTGATCGGGACGGCTCTCGACGAACTCGAACGGTCGGGGGGCCGCTATGGGCTGATCACCATGTGCGCGGCTGGCGGCATGGCCCCTGCCATCATCATAGAACGCATCTGAACCTGATACCCGCCACATATTCCGGCCCTAGATTTCTCGGGCCGGAATATGGGTGCCAGGCCGAGTTAACGATCCCATCGAATTGCGACAATCTCGCCACCGGCTCGGCGCGTGGTTGCATATGTTACGGAATCCCGGCATGTGTGGCTGACATGACCTTTTTGCCGCGAGCACTTTTTCAGCCCATTCGCGGCACTTGGCCCCGTTATGGAACCGCCATCCTGCTTGCGGGGGTGGGTTCTGCTGTCCGCTTTTTGGCCGACGGCATGCTGCCCCCGGGCTTTCCGTTCCTGACATTCTTCCCCGTCGTGATCATCAGCACGTTCCTTGCCGGTCGCGGGCCCGGCATCGTCTGTGCGGTGCTCAGCGGTCTGGCTGCGTGGTACTGGTTCATCCCGCCGTTCCACAGCTTCCATTTCGATGGCCCCGTGGTGACGGCCATGATTTTCTACGCGCTGGTCGTTGCCGTAGATGTTGCCCTCATCGACGGGCTTCTCGCACGTCAGCAGCAACTGGTCGAAAGCCAACGCCAACTCGCGGACATGGCGGATCACCAGACGCTGTTGTTCAAGGAACTCCAGCACCGCGTGGCCAACAATCTCGCGTCGATATCATCGATGCTGCGCCTCCAGCGGCGACGCATCGAGCGGGATCCTGCGTCTGCTCTGGCTGTGGTCGACAGCGCCGACGCCCGGATCGATCTGATGGGCCGGGTCCATCGCCAGCTCTATGATCCCGCTGCGCGCCAACTCGCCCTGCCCGACCAGATTATTCATACCGTTCGGCAAACGCAGGAAGTGGCTGCAGCGAGCCACGTTGCAGTCGTCGTCAACGCGATCGATGCGCGGATTGCCATCGACCGGATGATGACGTTGATGCTGCTCGTCACCGAAGTGCTGACCAACAGCATCAAACATGCCTTTCAGGATGGTCAGGCCGGGGAAGTTCGGATCAATCTCGACCGGATCGATGGAAACCGACTGCGCCTGACGATTTCCGACAACGGGCGCGGCATGCCCCAGACAGCGCCAGCCGCCTCGGACAGATCTCGCGGCCTTGGCACCACGATTATCCGCGGCTTCGCCTCCCAGTTGGGCGGAACGGTAAACGTCGTCGGTGATAACGGCGTAACGACAATCGTCGAGTTTCCTGAAGACTTCGATTGATGCTACTCAGGGCGCGGGTGTGAGCGTTCCCGCTTCGTTGGCGACAATCTTCAGCACTGCAGTCCACGCCGCCACGTTCTGCGCGAGGTCTGCAGGATCGACCTTGTCGAGCGTGTCATCGGGTGTGTGGTGCAGGTCGAAGTAATAAGTGCCGTCTTGATTTAGATCGACCACGGCCAGCTTCTGCTTCTCAATCATCGGCTCGACGTCGGTCCCGCCCTCCACCGGTCCTGATCCTCGCACCACGCCCATCGGTGCGAGTGCCGCAGCGATGCGGTCGGCCAGCGGCTTGTTGCTTGTCCAGAAATTGGTGTTCACACGCCAGACACGCCCTGCCCCGAAATCGCTTTCCATCGCCAGCGCATGCGGCTCGCCATGCTTTTGTGCATAGGCCTTGCCGCCAAAGCCGCCCAAGTCCTCGGAGCCTGCCCAAAGCACACGGATCGTGCGGAGAAGTTGGCCGCCTTCCTGCGCCTTCAACGCCGCCGCTGTCACGATGGCACATCCCGCCGCATCGTCGATCGCGCCGGTGCCAAGATCCCAGCTATCGAGATGGCAGCCAAGCAGGATGGCTGGCAGGGAGGGGTCACGCCCCGGCAGGTCTCCGATAACGTTGCCAGAAGGCAGGCCTTCGGTGGTCTTGCCAGTCAGCGTCAGGGAAAGCCGGATCGGCTTGCCACTCGCCGCAATGCGCGCGATCAGGTCGGCGTCGGGATTGGACACCGCCCCCGCCGGGATCGGCTTCACACCATCGGGGAACGTGGTGCCGCCGGTGTGCGGATTGCGGTGACTGTCGGTGCCGATTGACCGGATAACGACGCCAATCGCCCCCTTGCCCGATGCAATCGCCGGGCCCGCACGCCGCACTTGCCCATAGGGGCCATAGCCGCTGCCATCCTGGCTGCGCTTCATCGCATGGTCGATGAACGCGATTTTGCCTGCGAGCGAACCGTCAGGCGCGGCTTTCAGGGCATCCAGGGTCGGAAAATAGACGACGTCACCTGCGATCCCCTTTTCGGGCGTGGTTCCGCTGTAGCCTAGTGCCGTGACCGCCAGTTTGAACGGGATCGGCGCAATCAGGCTCGCCTCGTCACGCCCGCGGACATAGCCACGGATCACGAACGGTTCGACCGCTACCTTGCTAAATCCCAGTGCCTTGAGCCGCGCCTCGGCCCAAACCCGCGCCCGCGCCTCGGCTTCGCTCCCCGGCATGCGCGGCCCGACTTCGCTGGTCAGCCCGACCAAGATGTCCCACGCCACGTCGGCTTCGGCGTGAGCGGCGGCAGCAGATTCATCGCCATGTCTTGCGCCTCTTCCACCGCACCCGCATTCTTGGCGCGTGCAGACGGAGAAACATACCCACCGGTCACGCCGAACGGGCCGCTCGCGACCGCGCCACCGGCCAGCAAGCCGGTCCAGTTCAATTGCGGTGCCGCGCTATCGGCGGGATCCTTCACGCGCACGGTCTGCACTCGGGTCGCGGTGAATCCATCCAGGTCGGTCGCGGTGACGCGAATCTCGATTAAGCCCGGTTGCGTCGGCAATAGCTTGAGGCGGCCGGCGCCATCCAGCGCCACGCTTTGCCAGGTGCCGCTGTTGTCCAGTCCGCGGACTTCGACCGCGAGATGGAACGCAGCATGCGCCAGTACCTGACTGGCTACAT
>JAZKBJ010000127.1:7942-13376 GCA_040388685.1 Pseudomonadota bacterium | reverse complement strand
CGCCACAGCATTGTTACACAAAGCCAATTCTTGGGGCGGACACTCATCCGAACCCCAAGTCGCAGAGGATACCTGACCGATGAAGATCCCCCTGGCCCGCGTGGCCCTGTTGGCAGCGGCTGCCCTGGCGTCCGCCGCCGTCGCATCGAGCCTTTCGGCCCACGGCAACGTCACCCCGCAAGCCGTCGATACCAGCGCCTTGCCCGACCTGGCCGGTGGCAACGACACTTGGGTGAGCGTCAATCCCTATCGCGGAAACGCCAAGGCGCTCGAAATCGGGCAATCGGCCTATGGCCAGAACTGCGCGCGGTGCCACGGCCTCGAAGCCATCTCGGGCGGGATCGCCCCCGATCTGCGCTATCTCGAAACCGGCGATGCGGGCGACGAATGGTTCGCCGAACGCTATCGGCACGGCTCCAGCCATGACGGCAAGGTCTATATGCCGCCGTTCGGCGAAGTGATCGGCCAGAAGGCGGGATGGGCGATCCGGACCTGGATCGAATCCAAGCACACCGAAGAGTAAGCGGGCGGATGAGCGCCGGGCGCACCAATCGCCGCGATTTCCTGGCAGGGCTGACGGTTGCCACGGCCGCATTGGCCCTGCCCACCACGATCAGGGCCGCCCCGCTCGAGAAGGTCAAAGACCTCGGAGTCCTTCGGGTCGGACTTTATACGGACAACCGGCCCTGGTCGTGGGACGATAGTGGCAAAGTCGCCGGGATCGATGCCGATATCGCTCGCGCGCTGGCGGCCAGCCTCGGCGTCCGCGCCGATCTCCAGCTGTTCCCTGCCGACGAGGACCTTTCGGGCGATCTGCGCAATGTTGTCTGGCGCGGCGGCTTGCTCGGCTTCCAGCCCTGTGACGTGATGCTGCACGTGCCCTTCGACCGGCAAATCATGCAGGCCGAAGACAACTGCGTCTTCCTCGCGCCTTATTATCGCGAAACCTTCGGCGCAGCATGTTCGGCAGATGGCGGCAACTGCGAGGCCAACCCGGTCAGCTTCAAGGGCCACCCGGTTGCGGCGGAACTCGCTTCCATCCCCGATTTCTACCTGCTCGGCCATGCAGGCGGTGCGCTCGCCAAGGATTTGGTCCACCTGCCCAACGGCTATGCCGCCGCCGCGACGCTGGTCGATGGCAGTGCCGACTTTTCCGTCGCCACCACCGCGCAAATTCAGGCAGTCGTCGCCGATCATCCCGATGCCGGAATCAAGGTGCGAAAGGGCCCGCTGCCGCTGATGATGTCGGCAGGTTGGGACATCGGCATCGCGGTCAAGGAAAACTCCCGCAACCTCGGCTTCGCGCTCGACGCGACTATCGAAAAGATGATTGCAGGCGGCCAGATGAAAGACATCTTCGCACGCTACGGCGTTGTCTGGCGACCTGCGCTGGCGGCGCAGGCCTGATCGAACTTCACGCCGCAAGGCGAGAGGGGGGAGCGGGGATGCCGTCTGCGACCGGCGTCCCCCGAACCGCAAATGCTGCGCAGCATTTTGGCGCGATTTCGCACATCCGATGCCCACCCCGCTGCGACTAATTTCGCCTTCGGCTCCATAAGTCTCGCGGCCCTCCTGCTTGCTGGAGGGCATAGTGCAGCGCCTGTTCCCCCTCCCGTAAGAGGGAGGGGTCGGGGGTGGGCAACCGCCCTCACCCAAACGCACAACCCCCTCATCCCAAGGTGCAATTGTGCGGCCTTCCCCAACCGATAGGTTGCCGATTGACGACGGGAATGTCTGCGGCGCATCTGGGGAGAGTCCCGCAAGGCGCAAACACCCGATCGCACAAGAACCCCATAACAGGAGGGACAGGATGAAGCGGCGTTTTTCACATCTCATCGCAGGGCTCGCATGCGCGACCAGCCTTATCGCGGTGCCGGTTGCAGCAGCTGGCCCGACCAGCGCGGACATCGTCAATGACGCGGCCACCCCCGGCGACGTGCTCAGCTATGGCATGGGCCCATGGCAGCAGCGGTTCAGCACGCTCGACAAGGTCAACACCCAGACCGTCACCAAGCTGGTTCCGGTCTTCGCCTCCTCGCTCGGCGGCGAAAAGCAGCGCGGACAGGAATCGCAGCCGCTGGTCTATGATGGCACGATTTACGTCACCGGCTCCTATTCGCGCCTCTTCGCGTTCGATGCGCGCACCGGTGAAAAGAAGTGGGAATACAACGCCCGCCTGCCCGATGGCATCATGCCCTGCTGCGACGTGGTCAACCGCGGCGCGGCCATCCACGGCGACAAGATCCTCTTCGCCACGCTCGATGCGCACCTCGTCGCGCTCGACCGCCACACCGGCAAAGTGCTGTGGAACAAGAAGACCGGCGAATATCAGGCCGGTTACTCGGCCACCGCAGCCCCGCTGATCGTCAAGGACATGGTGATCACCGGCAACTCGGGCGGTGAATTCGGCATCGTCGGCGCGGTGCAGGCACGCAGCGTCGATACCGGCGAACTGGTCTGGGAACGCCCGGTCATCGAAGGCCACACCGGCACGCTCAATGGCCAGCCCAACGGCATGACCGGCAAGCTCAATGCCACTTGGACCGGCGATCTGTGGAAGACCGGCGGCGGCGCCACCTGGCTTGGCGGCACCTACGATCCCGGCACCAACCTCGTCTACTTCGGCACCGGCAACCCCGGCCCGTGGAACAGCAACCTGCGCCCCGGCGACAATCTCTACTCCGCCTCCACGCTCGCCATCGATGTCGATACCGGCGTGATCAAGTGGCACTACCAGACCACGCCGCACGATGGCTGGGACTTCGACGGCGTCAACGAATTCGTGCCGTTCGACGCCACGATCAAGGGCAAGCCTATGAAGCTCGGCGCCAAGGCCGATCGCAACGGCTATTTCTACGTGCTCGACCGCACCAACGGCAAGCTGGTCGGTGCCAGCAAGTTCGTCATGCAGACGACCTGGGCCAACGGCATCGACATGAAGACCGGCCGTCCGAACTACGTGCCTGAAAACCGTCCGCCCGCGCCCAACGGCGCCGAAAAGGGCAAGTCGGTGTTCTCCAGCCCGTCGTTCCTTGGCGGCAAGAACTGGATGCCGATGGCGTTCTCGCAGGACACCGGCCTGTTCTATGTTCCCAGCAACGATTGGGGCATGGACATCTGGAACGAACCCATCGCCTACAAGAAGGGCGCAGCCTATCTCGGCGCGGGCTTCACGATCAAGCCGATCGCCGAAGACCATATCGGCGCGCTGCGCGCGATGGACCCGGCCACCGGCAAGATCGTGTGGGAATACAAGAACAAGGCCCCGCTGTGGGGCGGCGTTCTGGCGACGCGCGGCAACCTGGTGTTCACCGGCACGCCCGAAGGCTACCTCAAGGCGTTCGACGCCAAGACCGGCACCGAATTGTGGAAGTTCCAGACCGGCTCGGGCGTGGTTGGCTCGCCGGTAACCTGGGAACAGGACGGCGAACAGTATGTCGCGGTCATGTCGGGCTGGGGCGGCGCGGTCCCGCTGTGGGGCGGCGAAGTGGCCAAGACCTTCAAGGAAATCAGCCAGGGCGGCATGCTCTGGGTGTTCAAGCTGCCGAAGTAACGATTGTGCCGGAACAGCCCACCCCGCTGCGACTAACGCCTGCTGCGCAAGCGTAAGTCTCGCTCCCCTCCCGCTTGCGGGAGGTGTTGGGGGTGGGCCAACCGGCTAACCTGATTATCCGGCGCCAGAGTTTCACACCTCTGGCGCTCCATTCCCTCCCCGGGTAGAAAGCATGACGAACGTGGCCGCAGCGCCTCAACAACCGACGCCCTTCAAGCTTGGGGATAGCATCATGGGAGACATTGCTACCCCTGACCGCGTGCTGATCGTCGACGATCACTCGCTGGTGCGCGATGGCTTGCGCTCGATCTTCGACGATGCCTTTCCCGCATGCACCATCCTCGAAGCCGACAGCCTTGAAGGCGCCCTGCGCATTCTCGCGGACGAAGGCGACATCGACCTCGTCCTGCTCGATCTCAACATCCCCGACGTGTCGCACCTCTCGGGCCTCGAAGCCCTGCGCGACCGCTTCCCGGCAACGCCCGTGGTGATGGTTTCCGGCGTGACCGACCGCAACACCGTGCGCGATGCGCTGGCGGCAGGCGCGGCAGGCTTCGTGCCCAAGTCATTGAAGCGCGCGGCCATCGTCGACGCGCTGTGCCAGGTTCTCTCGGGCGAAATCTACATGCCCGAACTCGAAGGCGACGAATCCGCCGCCGCCGAGGAAGACCTGATCCGCGCCCGCATCGACAGCCTGACCCCGCAACAGCGCGTCGTCCTCGGCCATCTCGTCGCGGGCCGCCTCAACAAGCAGATCGCCTACGAACTCGACGTTTCGATGACCACGGTCAAAGCCCACGTCTCGGCCATCCTGCAAAAAATGAACGTCTTCTCGCGCACCCAAGCGGTGATCATGGCGGGCAAAGTGGGGTTGAAGGGGTAAGGCTCAGCACACCCACCCCCAGCCCCTCCCTTAAGGGAGGGGAGCGAGACTTATGGAGCCACAGGCGGAATTAGTCGCAGCGGGGAGGGTGTGCCTGACCCCGCGTTTGCCATCACTCCCTCACAACACCTCCAACTGCCGTAGCAACGCCCGCAGTTGCGCCGGTTTGACCGGCTTGTTCAGCACCGGCAGGGCAAGGTCGGCGAACAGCGCCTTGGTTTCCTCGGCGCGGTCGGCGGTGATCACCATGGCGGGAATTTCGCGCCCGGCCTGCGCGCGCAAGGCGGCGATGGCGACATCGCCGGTCAGCCCGTCGTCGAGCTGGTAATCGACGATCAGCATCGCCGGTCCCTGCGCCAGTGCGCCCAGCGCGGCGGGATCGCCCGGATCGCGCGCGGTCACCACTTCCAGGCCCCAGTTCTCCAGCAGCGCTTCCATGCCGGACAGGATCGCCGGATCGTTGTCGATCACCAGCACGAGGCCGCCTGCTCCCGGCACCGCTCTGCCCACCGGCTCCTCCTCGCGCACGGGGACCGGAACCGGCGCGACTTGCGGCAGGGTGATCGAGAACGCAGACCCCCGCCCCGGTTCGGATTCAAGATCGATGCCGTGCCCCAACATGGTCGAGACGCGGCGCACGATGGCCAGCCCCAGCCCCTTGCCGGGGATCTTCTGCGTGCGCCCCACGCGGCGGAATTCCTCGAAGATCTCCTCGCGGTCGCACGCGGCAATCCCCGGCCCGGTATCGCGCACCGTCACCACAACCGCATCGCCGCGCAAGGTCACCTCGACGCCGACTGCCCCCGCCTCGGTATAGCGGATCGCGTTCGAGACGAAGTTCTGCAGCACGCGGCGCAGCAAACGCGCATCCGAGCGCACCCAGAGCGCCGTGTCGGGCACATCGAACCGGAGCGCGCCTGCCGCCGCCAGCGGGGCGAATTCCACGCGCAGTGCGTTGAAGATGCTGCCCAGCGACAGCTCGACGAATTCAGGCTGGA
>JAZKBJ010000127.1:3413-7932 GCA_040388685.1 Pseudomonadota bacterium | reverse complement strand
GGATCGCGCCGGCATCCAGCCGTGAAATCTCGAACAGCGCCTCGAGCAAGTCCTCGACAGAATCGAGCGCGGTCGAGGTCTGCTGCACCAACGCGCGCGGGCGTTCGGGCAGCGCGTGCCCATCCATCGCCGAAACGAACAGCCGCGCGGCATTCAAGGGCTGCAACAGGTCATGGCTCGCCGCCGCAAGGAAGCTGGTCTTCGAACGGTTGGCGCTTTCCGCCTCATTCTTGGCCTCGACCAGTTGGCGGTTGACCTCGATCAGTTCGGCGGTGCGCTCGCTCACCCGGCGCTCCAGCGTTTCCGCCGTCTCGGTCAGCGAGCGTTGCAGCCGCACGTGGTCGGTCACGTCGTCGAAGGTGAACACCATTCCGCCATTGCTGAGCGGGACTGAGCGGATCACGAAGTTGCGCCCGCCGATCAGGCAATCGGCGGCCAGCCGCTGCGTCGTGCCGTGCCGCCAGTCGAGCGCCTGCGGCAGGTCCAGCCCGAGCCGGCCTGTACACCACGCCAGCAGCGCGGCATGGTCGCCCACCTGTTCCGCGCCCTCGCCCAGCGCCAGCACGCGCACCAGCCCTTCGTTCGAAGCCTGCATCCGCCGCTGCGCATCGAACAGGCACACCCCTTCCGAAAGCGTGTCGAGCGTCGCCTGCAGCGCAAGGTTGCGCTCGGCCAGTTCCAGCGCGCGCTGCCGCGCGTCCTCGGCCTTGACCTGTGTGATGTCGGTATAGATGCCGACGATCCCGCCGTCGCTGGTGCGGATCTCGTTGATCTGGATCCAGCGCCCGTCGCTCAGCGCCTGGACATGCGCGCCCTCGGCCCGGCGGTGGCGCTCCACCCTGTCGCGCAGCCAGCGTTCGGGCGCGATCTTCGATCCCACCGTCGCGCCGGTATTGGCCAGCCGGATCGCCAGTTCGGAGAACTCGGGCGAGGCGTCCGAAATCTCCTCGAACGAGGGAAAGATGCGGATATAGGCGCGGTTGCACAGGATCATGCGGTCATGCGCATCGAACAGCGCGAACCCGTCGTTCAGCGATTCGATGGCATCGCGCAGCAGCACGCGCGCAGCCGTGGCGTCCTCGTTGGCCGCAGCCAGCGCCGCGATCACGCGGTTCAGCTCGCTCATCGCGTTTTCGAGCGCGCTGGTCCGGTCTCGCACCACGGATTCCAGCGCAATCGCGGTCTCGAACATAGAGAACGCACCGCCCTCCATGTCGATCGAGCGTTCGACCCGGTCCATCAGTGCGGCGTTGATCTTCTCAAGCTGGCGCACGCGCGCCTGCAGCCGGGCGACCTCGCCCTCGCCTTCGGCCACGGCAGGAAGCGCGATCCCGGTCATCGCCCGACCGCAAGCCCGGTGAAAGTCTGGTTCATGTGCGCGGCGCGGAACTGCTCGCCATACGTGTTGAACCCGAACACGCGGTTGGCGACATACATCTGCGAGACAGCGCGCGCCTGCTGGCGGTCTTCCGCGTCAAGCCGGTTAAGCACGCAGTCGAAGCCGATTACATGGTCGATCGTGCCAACCTTGCGCTCGATCTCGGCAAACAGCTCTTCCATCGCCGCGATCCGGTCGACTGGCTCGCCCAGCGAGAGCACCACGCCGGTATCGATCGCGCAATAGAATGTCAGCGATCCGTCATCGTTGGCCGACTGGATCGAGCGCATGTGAAACTGCCCGCCGGTGCGCACGATCGGCGGGTGCGCGGCAAAGAAGTGCGCGTCAAGCACCGTAGCGGGACTGCCCGAGAGCCGTAGATATTCCTGGGCGGCGGGCGCCGCGTTGATCTCGTGGACCACGCGCGATTCCGGGTCCGCTTCGGTAATCACCATCTTCGACGGGCCGGGGCGGTAGAAATTGGTGCAGAACACATGGAGCGGGCGACGGCTTGTCAGGAGCACGATTACCGCCGCATCGGCATGGAACGCGCCATCATGCAGGACGGCGGTATCCCTGAACGAGAGCCCGTCGCCGCCCGAACCGCCGATCAGCTGGATATCGCCCAGTGCGTGCTGCGCGGTCATCGTCAGCAATTCCTCGCGGTGGGAAAGCCCGTCGACGAAGAACAGCGCCACCTGATACAGCGCTGCGTCAGTGCTGCGCCCATGGCGCTCGGCCGCCACCAGTTGGCGGATCGCGCCTTGGGCAGCCTGCGCGTCGAAATGATCGAGATCGTCGAACCGCAGCGATTCGATCGAGAATATCTCTGCCGGGAAGCCGATCAGCACGATGGAATTTGTGTCGTAGCCGCGATCGGCCAGCTCGCCCGCGCTGGTGCAGCCGAACAGCGGCACATTCGGCAATTGCAGCGCGAGTTCCCTTGCCAGGGCACCCCGCGAATAGCTGTTCGAACAGAACAGCAGCGCGCCCGCCAGCGCCACATCGCCCACCGCCCTTGCAAGTTCAGCGACGGCAAGCGCCGGATCGGTCTCGCGCGAAGTGCACGCCACCAGCCGCCTGTCGTCTGCATCCATTTGCAAGGTCATCATTTTCTCCCGAAGGACCGCACCTCTTGTCGGGCGTCTGGTCCTGTAGCGCAAAGTCTATGCGGCGCCGTCGCTCCCGCCAAGCGGATAAGTGTCACCGCGCGGCGGCTCGCCCGCGCGCACCAGCGCTTCGGCCTCGTCGTCGCTGAACACCCGGCTGCGCACGACGAAGCGCACCCCTTCGGGCGCCTCAAGACTCATCCCTGCACCGCGTCCCGGCACCACATCGATGGTGATCTGGGTGTGCCGCCAGTATTCGAACTGCGCCGCGCCGATCCACACCGGAGCGTCGCCCGCCACAATTCCGAGCAGCACATCCTGCCCGCCAACGCGGAACTCGCCCGCGACGAAGCACATTGGCGCGGAGCCATCGCAGCACCCGCCGGACTGGTGGAACATCAGCGGACCATGCGCGCGTTTCAGCCGCGCGATCCATTCGTCCGCAGCGGGTGTGGAGAGGACTCGCGGCGGCGCGGTCAAACGACCTCGCCCACCAGCACGCTGACGCCGCCGGTAGCAAAGTTGGCGATGTCGGCCACCGCCGCCTGCCCCTCGGGCGAGCCCATCGCCTCGGCCATCGTGCCTGCATCGGCAAAGAACAGCTGCGCCACACGGTAACAAGGCGGCGCGCTGCCGTCTGGCCCGGCCACGCCCTTGATCAGCACGATCTGCTCGACCGATGGAATTCTGCCCGCAATCGGGAGGTGCGTTTCGACATAGTAATGCTCGAACGCCTGCGGATCGGTAGGCGCATTGTACATCACGTTGACCACGACTTGTGCCATTGCATCTCTCCTTGGATCGCGCTCTTCCCGGCGCCTTGGCAGAACGGCTTGCGGCGCGCCCGACCGCAGGGTCAGGGCGCGCCGCCTTTTGCTAATTATCCGGCCTCAGAAGAAGCCAAGCTTCTTCGGGCTGTAGCTGACCAGCAGGTTCTTGGTCTGCTGGTAGTGGTCGAGCATCATCTTGTGGTTCTCGCGCCCGATACCCGACTGCTTGTAGCCGCCGAACGCCGCGTGGGCGGGGTAGGCGTGGTAGCAGTTGGTCCACACGCGCCCGGCCTGAATGCCGCGCCCGATGCGGTAGGCGCGCGTTCCGTCGCGCGTCCACACGCCGGCACCAAGGCCGTAAAGCGTGTCGTTGGCGATTTCGAGCGCCTCTTCGTCGGTCGAGAACTTGGTCACTGCCAGCACCGGTCCGAAGATTTCCTCCTGGAACACGCGCATCTTGTTGTGGCCTTCCAGCACCGTCGGCTGCACGTAGTAACCGCTCGAAAGCTCGCCCTCGTGCTGCGCCCGTTCACCGCCGGTCAGCACCTTGGCGCCTTCGTCACGGCCGATCTGGATATAGCTGAGGATCTTCTCCAGCTGGTCGTTCGAGGCCTGCGCCCCGATCATCGTCGATGCATCCAGCGGGCTGCCCAGCTTGATCGCCTCGACGCGGGCAATCGCCTTTTCGATGAAGCGGTCATAGATCGATTCGTGCACCAGCGCGCGGCTCGGGCAGGTGCAGACCTCGCCCTGGTTGAGCGCGAACATGGTGAAGCCTTCGAGCGCCTTGTCGAGGAAGTCGTCGTCCGCGTCCATCACGTCGGCAAAGAAGATGTTCGGGCTCTTGCCGCCCAGTTCCAGCGTGCACGGGATCAGGTTCTCGGACGCATACTGCATGATCAGGCGGCCGGTCGTGGTCTCGCCGGTGAACGCGATCTTGGCAATGCGCTTGTTGGTCGCCAGCGGCTTGCCCGCCTCGATGCCGAAGCCGTTGACGACATTGAGCACGCCCGGCGGCAGCAGATCGCCGATCACTTCCATCAGCACGAGGATCGACATCGGGGTCTGCTCGGCAGGCTTGAGCACCACGCAGTTGCCCGCCGCGATTGCCGGAGCCAGCTTCCATGCCGCCATCAGGATCGGGAAGTTCCACGGGATGATCTGGCCGACCACGCCCAGCGGCTCGTGGTAGTGGTAGGCATAGGTGGTTTCATCGATGGTCGAGACCGAGCCTTCCTGGGTGCGCACGCAGCCAGCGAAGT
>JAZKBJ010000127.1:2049-3403 GCA_040388685.1 Pseudomonadota bacterium | reverse complement strand
CGATCGTGTCATGGTCGATTTCGGAAATCGAGCCTTCCTGCGCGCGCAGGCACGAGGCGAAATAGCGGAAGTGATCGATCGCCAGCGGAATGTCGGCGGCGGTCGTCTCGCGGATCGGCTTGCCGTTGTCGATCGTCTCGACCATCGCGATCAGGTCGAGGTTCTCCTCCATGCGGTCGGCCACTTTGAGCAGCACGTTCGCGCGCTCGGTGGTCGATGCCTTCGCCCAACCATCCTTGGCGGCGTGCGCGGCATCGAGCGCCAGTTCGATGTCGCCCGCCGTGCCGCGCGCCACCTGGCACACCACCTGGCCCGTCACCGGCGATACGTTGTCGAAATACTGCCCCTGCACCGGCGCAACCCATTTGCCGCCGATGTAATTTTCATACTTGTCACGAATGAGCGAGCTGCCGGCAAATTTGCCCATGGCCTGTTCCAACATCCCCGGTCCTCCAGATTCATTATTGATGAGATCAGGTGGCACTGTGGGCTGCACGCACGCCCCCGCCAATTGTACCTTGGGACGATGACCGCAGCCCCGGGCCTGTACCGAAGGTCATGCGGCGTTTTGCGTATGCCCGGCAGGGTCTTCCGTTCACGCGCAAGGCCCTAAAACCGGCGCCAGACCCTATCCGACAGCGCCGGACCCAAGGCACTCCCTGCGCATTGCACACCGGATAGCGGCATTGAGGAAACCATGCTCGACCGGTTTGTCACCCAAGCGCCGATTCGCGAAAAGTTTCGCATCCTGTCCATCGCGCTCACCGCCGCCGCCGTGATCAATCTGCTCGATGTGCCAGCGCTCCTGCTCGCCCCGCAATTTGCGCTGATGGAAGTCTGCGTCATCGCCGGTCTGTCTATCGCCGCCGTCATGGGAATCATGACGCTCACCAGCGAGCGGATCTGCAGGCCCTACGTGGACACCGTGCTGCGCATGGAGGCACTGGCCGCTGGCGACACCAGAAGTCCGGTCGCCTACACCCATCACGCCGATTGCGTGGGCCGGATGACCAAGGCGATGGAAACGTTCCGCGATACCATCGAGAAGACCACCAACGTTCTCACGCCGGAGGACACGATGAAGTACCTGCCGAACGTGCTGATCCGGCAGCGCCATATCGGTGATACGCAATCGCCGATCGCCACGCGCACGTCCGGCGTCGGCGCCTCGGCGCGAAGCCTGATCTATATCGATGGGATTCTGGTATCGGCGCTCTTTGGCAACAACAACAGCACGGCGTCTCCGAAGTGGGGACTGATCGCGCCGGACGCCATCGACCGGGTCGACGTTCTGTATGGCCCGTTTGCCGCGGCGTATGCGGGCCGCGCGCTCTCCACGAACTTCGAGGGGTCG
>JAZKBJ010000127.1:0-2039 GCA_040388685.1 Pseudomonadota bacterium | reverse complement strand
CCGCGATACCATCGAGAAGACCACCGACCTTGCAACGCAGCAGCGCATCATCGACCAGATGAACCACGCGCTGTCACGGCTTGCCCAGAACGATCTGACCGCAACGCTGCACGAGCCGTTCCCCGGCCCCTACGAGGCCATGCGCGTCAACTACAATCAGGGCATCGCCAGCATTTCGGCGACGATGGACACGATCCGCTCGATGTCCGCCCATGTCCTGCGCGGCGGTGACGAGATCAACGAAGCCTCGGCCGACCTTGCCCAGCGCAACGAACGCCAGGCCGCCAATCTCCAGCGCGCCGCCAACGCGATGAACGAGGTCACCGCAGCCCTCTCGGCCACCGCCACCAACGCGCGCGAGGCCAACCGCTCGGTCACCAGCGTCGTCAGCCGCACGCAGGAAGGCCAGACTATCGCCGCATCGGCCACCACCTCGATGCAGGACATCGAACGCTCGTCCGAGGAGATTTCGCGCATCGTCGGCCTGATCGACGGCATCGCCTTCCAGACCAACCTGCTCGCGCTCAACGCCGGTGTCGAAGCCGCGCGTGCTGGCGAGGCCGGGCGCGGGTTCGCGGTCGTCGCCACCGAAGTGCGTGCGCTCGCCCAGCGCTGCGCCGATGCCGCGCGCGATATCCGCACCCTTGTGCAGGCCAGCTCCACCGCCGTCTCGCAAGGCGTGACCAGGGTCGAGAACACCCGCGAAGTGCTGGTCGAACTGTCCGCCCGGATGAGCGAGATCAACACGTTCATCACCGACGTGGCCGACAAGACCGGCGATCAGGTGTCCAGCCTGCGCGATGTCAACGCCAATGTCGCCGAGATGGACCAGATGACCCAGCAGAATGCCGCCATGGTCGAGGAAACCGCCGCCGCCGCGCGCAGCCTTGCCGAGCAGGCCAACACACTGTCTGCCAGCGTCGGCGCATTCCGCACGCAAAATGCCGATGTTCCGGCACCGGCCCGCAGCGCCCCGCCAGCCGTCTCTCGCCCTGCCCCTGCTCCAATCGCCTCGCCGCGTGCCGTCCGCGCGCCGACTTATGCAAGCGAAGGCAACCTCGCCGTCGCGCAGGACTGGGCAGAATTCTGATCGGGGGGAGTTGCGTCTGGCCCGACCCCTCAGGCTACCCCGGCAAACCGGTCGAGCGCCACTTGCGGTTCATCCGGCCAGCGTGACAGCACCAGCAGGCGCTTGTGGCCGTGGCCGATGAACAGTTCGTCGGTCACGCCCATGCCGCCGTGGAACTGGATCATCTCGTGTCCCAGTTCGACGCTGGCGGGCGCGATGAAGGCACGAAGACCGTGCACGGCGCCGGCAAAGTCGTCAGACCCCTGCCGCACGATGGCCAGATTGAGCAGCGCGCGCGCCTGTTCGATCACGGCATATTGCGCCGACATGCGGTGCTGGATCGCCTGAAAGCTGCCGAGCGTCGTGCCGAACTGCTGCCGCGTGCGCAGATAATCGAGCGTCGCGTCGAACAGCCGCTGCATGATGCCCAGAGCCTCGGCAGATCGCGCCAGCGACGCCAGCAGTTCGTTCTGCGCCAGATCGTCCAGCGATCCGCCCAGCCGCGTCGCGGGAACCGCGTCGAGCGTCAGCGACACCGCAACGCTGCCATCGGCCATGCGCCACGGATTGATGGCAAGGCCCGGCGCTGCGGCATCGACGAGATAAAACGCCACGCCCTCGGCATCGATCGGTGCCCCGCTCTCGCGCGCCGTCACGATATAGGCGGCAACCCCCGCGCCCGCAGGCACGCAGGCCTTGGCACCGGTAAGCGCGCCAGCGCCGTCCGCCGTCGTCGCCACGAAGGTCCGTCCGCCGCGTGCGCCATGTTCGGCATGGGCCAGCGCGATGCGGCGGCTGCCCATCGCCAGCGCTTCCATCCAGCTTTCCTGCACGTCCTCGGGCGCAATGCGCTCCAGCAGGCGCGCGGCGACCATCACGTTCTCGGTCAGCGGCTCGACCACCAGGCCGCGCCCCAGCGCTTCGAACACGGTCGCAATAGCCGTCGCGTCGAGCGCCAGCCCGCCACTCT
>JAZKBJ010000126.1:0-18995 GCA_040388685.1 Pseudomonadota bacterium | reverse complement strand
CAAGGTCATCCATGTCGATGGCGCCGCCCACGCGGTCAAGGAAACCACGGTCATCACCCGCCCGTTCGGCGATCTCAAGATGTTCACGCACGACGGGCTGCCCAAGGATGCGCCGCGCCTGCTGCTCGTCGCGCCGATGAGCGGGCACTACGCCACGCTGCTGCGCGGCACGGTCGAGCGCATGCTCGAACGCTGCGTCGTCTACATTACCGACTGGGCCGATGCGAAGTATGTGCCGATGGCCGAAGGTATCTTCGATCTCGACGATTACATCGACTACCTGACCGGGTTCCTCGAACATATCGGCCCGGGCGCGCATATGATGGCGGTGTGCCAGCCGTCGGTTCCCGCGCTCGCGGCCACGGCGATCATGGGCGCCAACCAGCACCCCTGCCGCCCGCTGACCCTGACCATGATGGGCGGCCCGATCGATACGCGCGAAAGCCCCACGGCGGTCAACGATCACGCGATCACCAAGCCGCACGTCTGGTTCAAGCACAACGTGATCACGACTGTGCCCGCCAATTATCCCGGGGAAGGCCGCCGGGTCTATCCTGGCTTCGTCCAGCTCGCCAGCTTCATGTCGATGAATCTCGGCAGCCACATGATGAGCCACTACAAGCTCTACCAGCACATGATGGTTGGCGCCGACGAAAGCGCGGACGCCACCAAGACGTTCTACGAGGAATATCGCGCCGTCTGCGATCTTCCCGCCGAATTCTACCTGCAAACGGTCGACGTCGTGTTCCAGCGCCACGCCCTGCCCAAGGGTGAGTTGATCCATCGCGGCCAGGCCGTGGATCTGGGCGCGATTACCGACACCGCGATCCTGTGCATCGAAGGTGAGCGCGACGACATTTCCGGCATCGGCCAGACCAAGGCCGCGCTGAAAGTCACGCCGAACCTTGCCGAGGACATGAAGCAATACCTTCTCGCTCCCGAAGTCGGCCACTACGGCATCTTCAACGGCTCGCGCTGGCGCGGCTCCATCGCCCCGGTGGTCGAGCAGTGGATCGGCAAGTTCGAGAAGAAGGCCAAGGGCCGGAAGCTGACTGCCGTGGCTTGAGGCTTATTTGCTTGTGAAATGATCGGGGCCGGTCGGACCATGGTTCGACCGGTCCTTTTTCGCCGGAATCGCGGCGTTCATCCGGGTTCACGCGTCAAGCGCTGCCTACGGCCTCAGACAAAGAACTGCGTGATCCACTCGCTCATCAGGGCGGGCTTTGCCTCGCCTTCGATTTCGACGGTGATTTCCATGGTCTGCTGCCACTGGCCAGGGCGCTTCTCTTCCATTTCAACCAGTTTGAACTGCCCGCGAACGCGCTTGCCGACACGGACCGGGGCCAGGAACCGCGTCCGGTTGCCGCCATAGTTGACCGCCATCTTGATCCCCAGCGGGCGCGGGCAGTCGCTTTGCTCGGTCAGCAATGGAATAAGCGACAGGGTGAGGAATCCGTGCGCGATCGTGCCGCCGAACGGGGTGAGCCTGGCCTTTTCCGGATCGATGTGGATGAACTGAAAGTCGCCGGTTGCCTCGGCAAACCTGTCGACCCGGTCTTGGGTAATGTCGATCCAGTCAGAGGTGCCAACCACCGTGCCGACCATTTCAGCGATCTCGGCCGGGGGAATGATCTTGGTCATGCGTGCGCTCTCTGCAGTGCCTGTTCGAGCGCTCCATGGCGGCAAGCGCGCGAGCGCGCAAGCGGGCTTAAACAGGCGATTAAGCGGTCATGCTGGCAAAGCAGCGGGGCTGCCCTTGCGGAATGGCTCGGCCTTGGCGGCCCGCACCCGCTTGATATAGGCCCAGAGCCCGCACTGCAGGCCGACCAGCATGTAGACGAAGGGCTGGAAGGCGATGCCGACGAAGGTGGAGCCGACCATGTAAATGACCTGTGCCTGTTGCAGCGCCTCTGCCAGCGGCCCGACCCAGCGGAATTCCTCGCTGGTCTCCTTGCGGAAGCGGCGGCGCAGCAGTTCCATCTGCCATATGCCCAGAAGATGCAGCGACAGCCACAGCGCCAGGCCCGGATAGCCCTGCTCGCCCAGCATTTCGAAATAGCTCGAATGGTAGGCGCGGCCTTTTTCGACGATTGGTTGATATTCCAGCGCGGTGTTATTGTCGCCCGCGTTGTCGGCCTTGACCGTGTCGTAGACCAGTTCGTTCTGGCGGTAGGCCTCGAACCCGCCGCCGAAAGGGTGCGTCTTGGCGAATTCGATCGTCCACTTCCACACCGCGATGCGGGTGCCGGCAGACTGGTCGGACTGGTGGTTCTTGATCGTGCCCATGCGGTCGGTGAACTCCTTGGGCAGGAGCGGGAGCGCGATCAGCGCGCCGATGGCCATGACCGAGACGATCAGCAGCCGCCGCCTGGCCGTGCGCAGGATCATCGCGGCCAGCACGACCACGCAGACAAGGCCGGTGCGCGCGCCTGTGCCGATCGGCATGAGCACACAGGCGAAGCATAGGGCCAGCGCGAAAATCTTCACGCGCCAGTCGGGCGGGAAGATCGTGCCGAAGCGCATCAGCCAAAGTGCCAGCGGGATGGCCGCGATGGCCACCGCCGAAATGATCGAGCCTTCATAAAGCCCGGTGTTGTCGTTTACGAGCAGGCGCAATTCGCCATAGCCGCCGCCGCCCACGGCTGTCTTGATCCCGCCGCCGATCACGATCACCCCGATAGACAGCACCAGAATCATGGTGATCGCCTCGATGCGCAAGCGCGTGCGCAGCGTCAGCGGCAGGAACAGCGCGAACAGCAGCGCCTTCCATACCCACGCCCACTTCTCCAGCGCTTCCACCGGAAAGTCGGCGGTCTGGGTCGAAAGCCCGCAATAGACCAGCAGTGCCAGCAAAATGAACTGGCGCAGCGAAAAGCGGATGCCGTTCTTGTCCTCGGCGACGAACCACGAAATGAACGCGCAGAGGAATGCGATCAGCGACACCGGAATGTGGCTGAGAATGCCCCAGCTGACTTTCTGCGGTGCGACGATGTCGATGTAGGTATAGGCCAGCACGAAGATGAACGGCTTGCGAAAGCCCGCGCCGATGAAGGCCAGCACGAAGCTCAGCAGGAACAGGTCAAGCATCGGGCTTGTCTCCGCGCGGCTGGCGGAATGGCGTCTTTCGGCTTGGCAGCGAGGGATCGTCGTCCAGTTCGTCACGGTGCAGCAGGCGCCAGATGGCGATGGCCATCAGGATGTGCGGCAGGAAGAGTGTGAACTTGTCGATCATGGCAGATCAGACCGCTAGACCATCGAGGTTGACGCGGCGTTAAGCTTCCCGTGGCAGGGAAAGGCGATGACCCGCGTGCTTCATGTTCTCGACCATTCGCTGCCGCTGCAGAGCGGCTACACCTTCCGCACCCGCGCCATTCTCAAGGCGCAGGAGGCGATGGGGCTGGAAGTGCGTGGGCTGACCGGTCAGCGCCACGCCGCGCCGCCTTCGCCCAGCGAGCCGGAAGAGGTCGATGGGCTGACCTTTCACCGCACGCCGGGAACCGCGCAGGGCTTGCCACTTGTGCGGGAATGGAACGAAGTGAGCGCGCTGGCGGACCGCATTGCCGAAGTTGCGGCCGATTGGCGGCCCGATGTGATCCACGCCCATTCGCCTGCTCTGTGCGGGCTGGCCGCGGTAAAGGCGGGCAAGCGGCTCGGCATTCCGGTGGTCTACGAAATCCGTGCATTCTGGGAGGACGCCGCCGTCGGCAACGGCACCGGGCGCGAGGGTAGTGCGAAATATTGGCTGACCCGCGTGCTGGAAAACGATGTCGTCAGCAGTGCGGACAAGGTCGTGACCATCTGCGAGGGCCTGCGAGCCGATCTGATCGGACGCGGCTACCCGCCTGAAAAAATCTCTATCATGCCCAACGGCGTCGATCTCCACCTATTCGGCGATCCGTTGCCGCGCGACGCAGGGCTTGGGCAGGAACTGGGGCTCGGGGATGGCCCGGTCATGGGCTTCCTCGGCAGTTTCTACCCCTATGAGGGGCTCGATGACCTCATCGCCGCGATGCCGTCGATCGTGGAGCGGGTGCCGGGCGCGCGTCTGCTGATGGTCGGTGGCGGCCCCGCCGACAAGGCGTTGCGGGCGCAGGCTGCGGCTTCCGCTGCCGCTCATGCGATCCATTTCGTCGGCCGCGTGCCCCATACGCAGGTGGAGCGCTACTATTCGCTCGTCGATGTCGTCTGCTATCCGCGCAAGGCCATGCGCCTGACCGATCTCGTCACGCCGCTCAAGCCGCTGGAGGCCATGGCGCAGGGCAAGCTGGTCGCGGCGTCCGATGTCGGCGGTCACCGCGAACTGGTCCGCAATGGCGTCAATGGTACACTTTTCCCCGCCGATAGCCCTGCCGGGCTCGCGGATGCGATGGTGCAAATGCTTGAAACATCAGCCGAATGGCCCGAGCGCCGTGAACGGGCGCGGACCTGGGTAGGGGAGCACCACGACTGGGCTTCCAACGTGCGGCGTTATGAACTCGTTTACCAAGCCCTGTTACCCCATCGCAAAGTGTCGGTACGCGCGGCCTGAGGGTCGCCGGCCATCACCAAGGTAAAGAGACAGGACGCCCGCCAGTGACCGCGACAAAGCGCAAGCCCAAGCCCATCACCGCAAATCCCATGTTCCCGCTCGTGACCGCACTGTGGTTCGGCACGTTTCTGGGTCTTGGAAGTTTCGCCGTTGCGCCTGCCTTGCTCGAAGGGCCGGTGGTTGCCTTGGGCATTGCCTCGGTCATTCCGGCTGCGGCACCTCCGCTTGGCTTCACCGCACGTATCCTGCTGGCGCTGCTGATGCTGGGCGGCGGCGCGGTTGCCGGGTTCCTGATCGGTCGCTGGCTCGGGCGCGAGAAGATCGCGGCACCTGTCCGCACCCGGGCGTTTGGCAAGGGGACCGCAGAGCCGTCTTTCGAAGTGCGCCGCCCTATCAATGCCGCTCTGGATCTGGGCGATCCGCTCGATACGCCCGTTGCTGATGACGTGCCCTTGCGCCGGCGCGCACTGTCTCTGAACGAAGAGCCGCAGCTTTCCATGCCCGCCGAATCCGCGCCCTTGCCCGGCGCGCTGCCGTGGGAGCGTGCTGATGAGCTTGACGCTGGCGAAAGCGAGCCCGAGCATCCTGTCATGCCTCATGCCGAGGTGGCCGCCGATCCTCTCGCGCTCGAAACCTTCCTTGAAGAGGCACATGCACTGGGCGGCGAGCCGTTCGCCAAGCCTGAAGAGCATCACGAGCAACAGGACGTTGTCGCAGAAGCTGTCTTGCACGATGATGTGCTGGACGGCGTGCCTGTCGCTGCCGAGACGCGCGTTGTGTCGGTGCGCGAAAACGCCCCCTCGCCATTGCTTCAGGCACATGCAGTTGCGGCTACACCGATCGATGCAGCACCGCTGGAAAATCTCGGCCTTGTCCAGTTGATCGAGCGCCTCGCACTGGCCATCTCGCGCCGTGCCGCGCCGGCGAGTGCAACGAGCGCTCCGGTGGCCCCATTCGCTTCGGTTTCGCCTGCCGCACCTGAACCTTCGGCGGAACCTGCCGACTACGTCGTTGCCGCCCCGCCACCTGCGCCTGCGATTGCCCGGTTCGAGGCGGCTGGTCAGGTTCAGCAGGCCGCAACTGCACCCACCGGGCCTGCGGAACATGAACGGGTGGTCCAGTTGCGCCCAGCGCCATGGCAGCCCGTTACGGCGGTGCTGCCTGACGCGGAAGACGACAGTGAGTTCGATGACGAAGCCGAAACCCCGGGGCTTGATCGCTTTCTGAGGCTTTCTCCCGAGAAGGCGCCAGTGGAGGAAGCTGGCGCAGCCGAAGCCGCCCCGGAACCCGAAGTGGCCGAGGACCGCTATCCCTCGCTGCTCGATATGGGGCCGGTCAACACGCGGCGCGAGCCGCTGCATATCGACGACGGTCTTGCCGCCGCTGACGACGGCGAAGCTGCCGAAATCGAGCCGGTGGTCGTCTTTCCCGGGCAACAGTCGCCGATGAATTCCGGCTCCGCGCGCCCGTTCGAGCGTCCATCGATTGCGCCGCTGGCAGGATCGCCTCTCGCCGCTCCTGGCCGGGCGGCACCTTCGGCGGCGATGCCGGACATTGAGGCAACCGATTTCATTGGCGCGCCTGCTGCGAGCGTCGATGCAGAAGAAGCCGACCGCGCTTTGCGCGCAGCACTCGCCACGCTTCAGAGAATGACCGCACAGGGCTGATTTTTTGGCGTCAGAACGGCGGGATTCGGCCCTTTCTGCCGTGTCGCAACCGTATTTTCGGCCTTTACCGCGCCCTTGTTACGGCTGCGCGGTTGCAAAATAACTTTCCTGCAGTCATGGGGGCATTCCGCGCAACTTTCGTCGCCTTTCTGGCGGCGTGATTCGCGCGCTATTCCTCTTTTTGGATGTAGGACGATCATCGAAATGGGATTTCCGCCGGTTCAGGGGCTGTACGATCCACGTAATGAGCATGACGCCTGTGGCGTGGGCTTCGTCGCCCACATCAAGGGTCAGAAAAGCCATTCCATTGTCGATCAAGCCTTGGAAATTCTGCGCAATCTCGACCATCGCGGCGCGGTGGGTGCTGATCCTTTGCTGGGTGACGGCGCGGGCATCCTGATCCAGATTCCCGACCAGCTGTTCCGCAAGTGGGCCGCTTCCGAGGGCAAGGAACTGCCGCAGCCGGGCGATTATGCCGTGGCCATGTGCTTCCTGCCGCAGGAAGAGGCTTCGCGCCTGTTCGTGACCGAATTCTTCGAGAAGTTCATTGCCAAGGAAGGTCAGGAACTGATCGGCTGGCGCGACGTGCCCGTCACAATGGACGGTCTCGGCAAGGCTGTCGTGGATTCGATGCCGGTGATCCGCCAGTGCTTCATCAAGCGCGGCGCGGGCACGCCCGATCAGGACGCGTTTGAGCGCAAGCTGCTCGCCATCCGCAAGCAGACGCAGAACCCGCTCGCCTCGATGGCCGAGAAGCACGGCCTTTCGGGCGTGACGCAGCTCTACATGCCGAGCTTCTCGACCCGCACGATCGTGTACAAGGGTCTGCTGCTGGCAGGCCAGGTCGGCACGTTCTACGACGATCTGCGCGATGCCGATTGCGTTTCGGCGCTCGGCCTCGTCCACCAGCGTTTCAGCACCAACACCTTTCCGAGCTGGAAGCTGGCGCACCCGTTCCGCTTCATCGCCCACAATGGCGAGATCAACACCGTTCGCGGCAATGTGAACTGGATGAACGCGCGTCGCCGCACGATGGAATCGGAGCTGCTCGGCCCCGATCTCGACAAGATGTGGCCGCTGATCCCGCACGGCCAGTCGGACACCGCCAGCCTCGACAATGCGCTCGAACTGCTGATCGCGGGCGGTTATTCGCTTGCCCATTCGGTGATGATGCTGATCCCCGAAGCATGGGCCGGCAATCCGCTGATGAGCCCGGCGCGCCGGGCGTTCTACGAATACCACGCCGCGCTGATGGAGCCATGGGACGGCCCTGCCGCCGTGGCCTTCACCGATGGCCGCCAGATCGGCGCCACGCTCGATCGCAACGGCCTGCGGCCCGCGCGTTTCTCGATCACGCGTGACGATCTGATCTGCATGGCCTCGGAAAGCGGCGTGCTGCCGTTCCGCGAGGAAGACATCGTCCGCAAGTGGCGTCTCCAGCCCGGCAAGATGCTCCTGATCGACATGGATCAGGGCAAGATCATCGAGGACGAGGAAATCAAGGCCGAGCTGGCCGCCGCCGAACCTTACGAGGAATGGCTGGAAGCCGCGCAGTACAAGCTCAAGGAACTCGATCTGGTCGAGCCTGAGCTGGCTGCCCTGCCAGTGGAGACGACCTCGCTGCTCGATCGCCAACAGGCCTTCGGTTACACGCAGGAAGATATCTCGAAGTTCCTCGAGCCAATGGCGATCAACGGCGACGATCCGCTGGGCTCAATGGGCACCGACACGCCGATCGCGGTGCTGTCGAAGCGTTCGCGTCTGCTCTACGATTACTTCAAGCAGAACTTCGCGCAGGTCACCAACCCGCCGATCGATCCGATCCGCGAGGAACTGGTGATGTCGCTGGTGTCGATGATCGGCCCGCGCCCGAACCTGCTCGGCCATGACGCGGGCAGCCACAAGCGCCTCGAAGTCGAACAGCCGATCCTCACCAACGAGGATATCGCCAAGATCCGTTCGGTCGAGGCCGCGCTCGACGGCGCGTTCCGCACCGCCACGATCGACACCACCTGGGCTGCCAATGCCGGGGCCGACGGCCTCGAAATGGCGATCAAGGAAATGTGCTGGGCGGCCACCGAAGCGGTGCTGGCTGACAAGAACATCCTGATCCTGTCCGACCGTGGCCAGAATGAAGATCGCATCCCGATGCCAGCGGCACTGGCGACGGCGGCGGTGCACCAGCACCTCGTCCGTCAGGGCCTGCGCATGCAGACCGGGCTTGTCGTCGAAACCGGCGAAGCGCGCGAAGTGCATCACTTCTGCGTGCTGGCAGGTTACGGCGCCGAAGCGATCAACCCCTACCTCGCGCTCGAAACGCTTGAGGCGATCCGGGTCGACAAGGAGCTTCCGCTCGGCCCGAAGGATGTAAAGAAGAACTACATCAAGGCCATCGGCAAGGGCATCCTCAAGGTCATGTCCAAGATGGGCATCTCGACCTACCAGTCCTATTGCGGCGCGCAGATCTTCGACGCGGTCGGTTTGTCGAGCGCGTTCGTCGATGCCTATTTCACCGGCACCGCCACCAGCATCGAAGGCGTCGGGCTCAAGGAAATCGCCGAGGAAACGGTGCGCCGTCACGCGGCGGCCTATGGCGACAACCCGATCTACAAGAAGATGCTCGATGTAGGCGGCATGTACCAGCTGCGCTTGCGCGGCGAGGAACATGCCTGGACCGCGTCGAACATCGCCAGCCTGCAGCACGCGGTGCGCGGCAACACGTCTGAAAAGTATCGTGAATTCGCCCAGTCGATCAACGATCAGGCCGAACGGCAGCTGACCATTCGCGGGCTGATGGAACTGAAGAAGGCCGAAGAGCCTGTCGACATTTCCGAGGTTGAACCCGCGAGCGAAATCGTCAAGCGCTTCGCCACTGGTGCGATGAGCTATGGCTCGATTTCGTGGGAGGCGCACACCACGCTGGCCGTGGCGATGAACCGCATCGGCGGCAAGTCGAACACCGGCGAAGGCGGCGAAGACCCGGCGCGCTTCACGCGCATGGCCAATGGCGATTCGATGCGTTCGGCGATCAAGCAGGTGGCCTCTGGCCGCTTTGGCGTGACCGCGGAATACCTTGTCAATGCCGACGACGTGCAGATCAAGATGGCCCAGGGCGCAAAGCCCGGTGAAGGTGGCCAGCTTCCCGGTGACAAGGTCGACAAGACCATCGGCAAGACCCGCCATTCCACCCCCGGCGTCGGCCTGATCTCGCCGCCGCCGCACCATGACATCTACTCGATCGAAGACTTGGCGCAGCTCATTCACGATCTCAAGAACGTGAACACGGCTGCGCGCATCTCGGTCAAGCTGGTGTCCGAAGTGGGCGTTGGCACGGTGGCGGCAGGTGTCTCGAAGGCACGCGCCGATCACGTCACGATCTCGGGCTATGAAGGCGGCACCGGCGCTTCGCCGCTCACCTCGCTGACGCACGCCGGAAGCCCATGGGAAATCGGCCTTGCCGAAACCCAGCAGACGCTGTTGCTCAACAACTTGCGCAGCCGCATCTGCGTGCAGGCCGATGGCGGCTTGCGCACGGGCCGCGATGTGGCCGTGGCTGCACTGCTCGGCGCGGACGAGTTCGGTTTTGCCACCGCGCCGCTCATCGCGGCTGGCTGCATCATGATGCGCAAGTGCCATCTCAACACTTGCCCGGTCGGCGTCGCCACCCAGGATCCCGTCCTGCGCGCGCGCTTCACCGGCCAGCCCGAGCACGTGATCAACTACTTCTTCTTCGTCGCCGAAGAGCTGCGCGCGATCATGGCCGAGATGGGCTTCCGCACGGTTGGCGAGATGGTTGGCCGGGTTGACCGTCTCGACACCAACAAGGCGATCCATCACTGGAAGCTGGAAGGCATCGACCTGTCGAAGCTGCTGCACCGTGTCGATCCGGTTGAGGGCACGACCCTGAACTGGAGCGGCACGCAGGATCACGGCCTCGAAGCGGCGCTCGATCAGGACCTGATCAAGGCCAGCGCTGCCGCCCTCGAAAGCGGGCAGGCGGTTCGCCTCGAGCGCACCGTCATCAACGTCAACCGCACGGTCGGCGCGATGCTTTCGGGCGAAGTGGCCAAGAAGTATGGCCACAAGGGCCTGCCCGACAACACTGTCCACGTTGCGTTCAAGGGCGTGGCCGGGCAGTCGTTCGGCGCTTTTCTGGCGCATGGCGTCACGCTCGATCTCGTCGGCGATGCCAACGACTATGTCGGCAAGGGGCTTTCGGGCGGCCGCGTGATCGTGCGTCCTCCGGCGCATGTCGAACGCGATCCTTCGGAAAACATCATCGTCGGCAACACCGTGCTTTACGGTGCGATCGCGGGCGAGGCCTACTTCAACGGCGTTGCCGGGGAACGCTTCGCGGTGCGCAATTCGGGCGCCGTCGCGGTGGTCGAAGGCACCGGCGATCATGGCTGTGAATACATGACTGGCGGCGTCGTCGCGGTGCTGGGCAAGACCGGACGCAACTTCGCGGCGGGCATGTCGGGCGGTATCGCCTACGTCTATGACGTGGACGGCAACTTCGCCCAACTCGTCAACGGCGCGATGGTCGATCTGCTGCCGATCCCGGCAGAGCGTGATGATGAAGACGGAGCCGGTCGTCCGCAGCAACGCGGCACTAACGTCTATGACTACGGCATGGGCGACATGCTGCGTCACGACGCGGAACGCCTGCGCGTGCTGGTGGAACGTCACCACCTCTACACCGGCAGCAGGCGCGCCCGCGAGATCCTCGACAACTGGGCAGAAGCATTGCCGAAGTTCGTCAAGGTGATGCCGCGCGATTACGCGCGCGCACTCCGCCAGATGGAGGCCGAGCGCCTCGAAGCCGCTTCTGTGGCTGCGGAATAAGGGTTAGAATACAATGGGCAAGGCAACCGGCTTTCTCGAAATCGACCGCAAGGACCGCAGCTACGATGCGCCTTCGGAGCGGCTGAAGCACTACCGCGAATTCGTCATCCCGCATGACGATGCAGGCCTCAAGGGGCAGGCGGCGCGCTGCATGAACTGCGGCATTCCGTACTGCCACAACGGCTGCCCGGTGAACAACCAGATCCCCGACTGGAACCACCTGGTCTATGAGAACGACTGGCGCGAGGCGGTCGACAATCTTCATTCGACCAACAACTTCCCGGAATTCACCGGTCGCATCTGTCCCGCCCCGTGCGAGGCGGCGTGCACGCTGAACATCGTCGACCAGCCGGTCACGATCAAATCGATCGAATGCGCCATCGTTGATCGCGGGTGGAAGGAAGGCTGGATCGAGCCACAGGTTCCGGCGAAGAAAACCGGCAAGTCGGTCGCCGTCGTCGGTTCCGGCCCGGCTGGTATGGCCGCTGCCCAGCAGCTTGCCCGCGCTGGCCATTCGGTGACGGTGTTCGAGAAGAACGACCGGATCGGCGGGCTGCTGCGCTACGGCATTCCTGATTTCAAGATGGAAAAGACCCACATCAACCGCCGTGCGATGCAGATGGAGGCCGAAGGCGTCCAGTTCCGCACCGGAGTGGAAGTGGGCGTGACCGTCTCGTTCGCAAGCCTGCAGGAAAACTTCGACGCGGTCGTGCTGTCGGGCGGTGCGGAAGACCCGCGCGGCCTCGGTATCCCTGGCGCGGAACTGCCCGGCGTACGCATGGCGATGGAATTCCTGACCCAGCAGAACAAGCGCAACGCTGGCGACGATGAGCTGCGCGCCGCGCCGCGTGGTTCGCTGCTCGCCACCGGCAAGCACGTCGTGGTCATCGGCGGCGGCGATACCGGCTCGGACTGCGTCGGCACGTCGAATCGCCAGGGCGCGGCTTCGGTCACGCAGCTTGAAATCATGCCAAAGCCTCCTGAAAAGGAAGACAAGGCGCTGTCATGGCCGAACTGGCCGCTCAAGCTACGCACGTCCTCCAGCCACGAAGAAGGTTGCGAGCGCGAATTCGCGGTGCTGACCAAGCGCGTCGTTGGTGAAAACGATGTTGTTGGCCTCGAATGCGTCCGCGTCGAGTGGGTGAACGGCCAGATGCAGGAAGTCGCGGGCAGCGAGTTCACGATCAAGGCTGATCTCATTTTCCTCGCGATGGGCTTCCTCGGCCCGCGCAAGCAGGGTCTGCTCGAACAGGCAGGCGTCGAGCTTGACCCGCGCGGAAACGTCAAGGGCAACGTGACGGACTACAAGACTAGCGTCGAGAACGTCTTCGCCTGTGGCGACATGCGTCGCGGCCAGAGCCTTGTTGTCTGGGCGATTCGCGAGGGCCGCCAGTGCGCGCGCGCCGTGGATGAAGCGCTGATGGGCGTCAGCGAACTACCGCGCTGATCGTCGGGGCTACTGGGCATTGAAAAGGGGCGTCCGACCGGGCGCCCCTTTTTTCTTTGAGGTCGACGACCTTGGGTATTCACTCTCGTCGAAGTGAGTTTCGGTGGCGCCATTTCTCATGCGCCCAACTCAAGACGAATGGCACTGCGAAAAATATTGGCAACGACATCAAAAGACCAGTCCAACCGAAACTCCGCAAAATGAGAAAGGTCAGCGCCAAACCTACCAGATTGCGCACGACATCTTTCATCCTACCCGTCCGCCTCGATCGCAGCGACAGGCGCGGCCTTGCTCCTGCTCACCAGCAGTTTGTCGATCTTGCGGCCGTCCATGTCGACCACTTCGAAGCGCCAACCCTGATCGTGGAAATGCTCGCCCTCGCCGGGCAGGCGCTTGAGCACGGATAGACAGAAGCCCGCTGTCGTTGCGAACTCTCGGTCGTCGGGCAGATCGATGCAAAGGCGATCTGCCAGCGCATCGGCAGGGAGTGCGCCGGATATGAGCAGCGAGCCATCCTCGCGCTCGATCACCATCGGCTCGTCGCCCGCATCGCCGTGGCCCACGAAATTGCCCGCAATCGCGGCGAGCAAGTCGGCGGGCGTGACGATGCCCTCAAGGTGACCATATTCATCATGGACCAGCGCAACCGCGACTTCGGCCTGCTGGATCATGGTCAGCGCGTCCATCGTGTCGAGCTGGTCGGGCACGATCGCGGGCTTTTTCATCAACCGGCCGAGCTGGACCTTGCGTCCGCGCAGCAGCGTCGAGAGCACATCGCGCACTTTCACCACGCCGACGATCTTGTCGACCGAACCGTCCGCCACCAGCAGCAGCGAATGCGGTGAGTCCTCGATAGCCGCTCGCAGCTCGGCTTCGGGCGCGCGCCGTTCAATCCAGTGCAGTTCTGTGCGCGGCGTCATCACTTCACGCACCGGGCGCTCGGCCAGCCGCATGATGCCGCTCATCAGGGCGCGCTCTTCCTCCTCGATCACGCCCGAGCGCGTGGCCTCGGCGAAAATCATGTGAAGTTCCTCGGCGGTGACTTCCTGCTCAGATCCCTGCTTGAGCCCCATCATGCGGATCAGCATGCCGGATGACTTGTCGAGCGTCCACACGAACGGGGCGGTGATGCGCGACATCATCGCCATCGCAGGCGCGGCAATCTTGGCAATCGGTTCAGCGGCGCGCAGGGCAAGCTGCTTGGGCACCAGTTCGCCGACCACAAGGCTGAGGTACGTAGTAATCGCGATGACGATGGCAAAGCCGATATCGTCGGCGAACCGTTCGGGAACGCCCCACGCCACCAGCCGCTCGGCAGTCGGTCCGCCAAGGCTCGACCCTGAATAGGCACCGGCGATGATGCCGACGAGCGTTATGCCGATCTGCACGGTCGAGAGAAATTTTCCGGGATCGGCAGCGAGTTCCAGCGCGACTTTCGCGCCCTTGCTGCCTTCCTCCGCCGCCACTTTCAACCGTGCCGGACGCGCCGAGACGATCGCCAGTTCCGACATGGAAAACAAGCCGTTGAGCACTACGAGGCCCAGTATCAGCAGAACATCAGACCAAGGATAAGGTGTCACGATTGAGGCCCTAGCAGATTTGCGCGAAAACGCGAAAGGGTAGTGGATGCCAGCGTCATGGGGTGAACTCGGGTTCCCGTTCGGGAACCGTTCAGTCGAATCGGGCTTATCTCAACTGTCAAAGCGGCAATCCGTTGCATATGGTCGCGGACGGGATGCCGATCGAAGGGGACTGGTTATGAAAATTCGTCGTGTAATGATGTCGAGCCTTTGCGCAGTTTCACTGGTCAGCCTGTCGGCCTGCGTCACCGATCCGAACACGGGTGAGCGCAAGGTATCCCGCACCGCCATCGGCGGTATCGGCGGCGCGTTGGGCGGTGCCCTGCTGGGCGGCCTTATCGGTGGCAAAACCGGGCGTATCGTCGGTGCTGGTATCGGCGGCGTCGCAGGTGGCGTAATCGGCTATCAGAAGGACAAGCAGATCAAGGAGCTGCGCGAGCAGACCGCGGGCACCGGGATCGACGTCAGCGAGACTGACGGCGGCAATGCCATTCTCGTCAACCTGCCCAACGGCGTCACCTTCGATGTTGACAGTTCGTCGGTAAAGCCTGCGTTCGGCGCGACGCTGGACCGTGTTGCGCAGTCGCTGGTGCAATACCCCAACTCGCTGATCGACGTGTATGGCCACACCGATTCGACGGGTTCGGACACCTACAATCAGGCCTTGTCCGAGCGCCGTGCGCGGGCTGTCGCCGATTACCTGACCTCGCGCGGGGTCGGTTATGCCCGTATCCGCAGCCAGGGCTTCGGTGAATCGCAGCCAATCGCATCGAACGATACCGAGCAGGGCCGTTCGGCCAATCGCCGCGTCGAAATCAAGATCGTGCCGATCAGCCAGGATGATGTGAACGCAGCACGCAGCGGCCAGTAATCGCGTCCATTGCGTTGCAGCGGTGCCGCTCCCGGCAAGGGAGCGGCACCGTTTGCTATGCGGGGCATACGATTCGCGGTTGACCGCTGCGCCCGCGCGCTGGCATCGGCCAAGCTTCAAGGAGACTGCCGGATGCCGATTCAACCGCGCCCCATCAACGGACGACTGACCAATCCCGTCGGACTTGGCTGCATGTCGCTCAGTTGGGCCTATGGCGACCGGCCCAGCGATGAGGATGGCATCCGCCTGCTCCAACGCGCCGTCGACATTGGTTACGACCACTTAGATACGGCGCGCCTTTACGGTCTCGGCCACAACGAAACGCAGGTCGGCACAGCGCTTAAAGGACGGCGCGACAAAGTGTTCCTCGCCTCGAAGATGGGCCTCTTTGCGAGCGGCGATAAGCGCGGGGCCGATTGCCACCCCGATACCATCCGCAGCGAACTCGAAATCTCGCTCAAGCTGCTTCAGACCGACCACATCGATCTCTACTATATGCACCGCCGCGATTTTGCGGTGCCGATCGAGGATTCGGTGGGCGCCATGGCCGACCTTGTAAAGGAAGGCAAAATCGGCGCGATCGGCCTTTCCGAGATGTCGGCGGATACCTTGCGCAAGGCCGCAGCCGTCCATCCCATTGCCGCAATGCAGACCGAATATTCGCTCTGGACCCGTCAGGCCGAAATCGCGGTGCTTGAAGCCTGCCGCGCGCTCGGCACGACATTCGTGGCGTTCTCGCCGGTCGGGCGGGGCGTTCTGGCGGGAGGCGTCAGCGATCCGGCCGCGCTTGACGAAAAGGACATCCGCCGCACGATGCCGCGCTTTTCGGGCGACAACTGGCCCCGGAATTTCGCGCTGGTTCAGCAGTTTGGTGCCATCGCGGCGCGTGAAGGCGTCACGCCCGCGCAATTGTCGCTGGCATGGGTGCTGTCACGCGGCGATCACATCGTGGCCATTCCCGGCACCGGCAAGATCGCGCACCTCGAAGAAAACATCGCGCGCTGGGATTGGGAAATTCCGGTCGCAGTCGCAGCGGAAGTCGATGCGCTTATCAACCAGCAGACCGTGGCGGGGCACCGTTATGCCGGGGCGATCCTGCCGACGATCGATACCGAGGATTTCGCTTAAGCCAGCTTGGCCGCACGGTCGGCCAGGCGCTCGACCGCCGCTGCATGGATGGCAGGCGCGGTGACCAGCAGGCCGAACGCGCGAGGATCGCGCTTGTTGTAAGAGATGGGCTGGCCAAAGGCGTCAGACACAGCAGCCCCCGCTTCACGCGCGATCAGGCTTGCCGCCGCGATGTCCCACTCGAAGCCCCAGCGCAGTGTGGCCAGCAGGTCGGCCTCATTGGCGCCGACCATGGCAATTCGCAGCGCAATCGAGTTGGGCTTTTCGACCGTGATCAGGTCAGAATCGATGGGCGCTAGGCTATCTGCAGGCACCCGCGCGCCGGGCAACTGCGCGCGGCGGCTGGCGGCAAGCGTGTATTCGTTGCGAATCGCGCCTTGTCCGGCGACGGCTGACCAGTACTCATTGCGCGCCGGCGCGCTCAGCGCGCCAATCAGCGCCCGGCCTTCGCTGACCAGCGCGACCGATACCGACCAGCCGGTGCGGCCCCGGATGAAATCGCGCGTGCCGTCTATCGGATCGACCAACCAGCACAGGCCCCGGTCCAGCCGCTCGGGGTGATCGACGGTCTCTTCGGAAAGCCACCCGGCAGACGGCAGCAGCGCCATCAACTCGCGCTTGAGAAAGGCATCGACCGCGAGATCCGCATCGCACACCGGGCTGCCCGGCGTCTTTTCCCACACCTTCAGGGCGTGACCATGGCCCGGCCATGTCGCCATTGCCATGGCGCCTGCCTGGCGGACAATCTGATGAAGGCGGTCATGGTCGATCATGGGATTTCCGGCAGGTGGCCCATTCAAGACGAAGGCGCAAGTCACCTCGGTCCTCACCTTTGGCTTAGGCGCGTGTTTACGCCCCTTTTCAAGCCGTCTGCGCTGTGCTTTAGGCGTCGCGACTCAAAGCACCAACGGCGGTGCATACCTTTGCGCCAATGGCGGCGCGCCTGATGGCCTTTCCGGTTGGTTAGCCGGGGCCAATTCAAAGCGGGGATCACGCATGAACGTTCATGAATATCAGGGCAAGGAACTGCTTGCGAAGTTTGGCGTAGGCATTCCGGCAGGCATTGCCGCGCTGACCGTTGAAGAAGCAGTTGCTGCCGCCAAGCAGCTTCCGGGGCCGCTTTATGTCGTCAAGGCACAGATCCACGCCGGTGGGCGCGGCAAGGGCAAGTTCAAGGAACTGCCTGCCGATGCCAAGGGCGGCGTCCGTCTCGCCAAGAGCATCGAGGAAGTCGAAGCTTTCGCCAAGGAAATGCTCGGCAACACGCTCGTCACCATCCAGACCGGCGATGCGGGCAAGCAGGTCAACCGCCTGTACGTGACCGACGGCGTTGATATCGCCAAGGAATATTACCTGTCGATGGTCGTCGATCGCGCTTCCAGCCGCGTTGCCATGATCGTCTCGACCGAAGGCGGCATGGACATTGAAGACGTCGCGCACTCGACGCCTGAGAAAATCGCCACGATCACGATTGATCCGGCTGAAGGTTTCATGCCGCACCATGGCCGCGCCGTCGGCTATGCGCTCAAGCTTACCGGTGACCTCAACAAGCAGGCCGGCAAGATCGCCGAGCAGCTTTACACCGCATTCGTCACGCTTGATTGCGACATGCTCGAAATCAACCCGCTGGTGGAAACCAAAGACGGCAACCTGCTCGTCCTCGACACCAAGATGAGCTTCGATTCGAACGCGCTCTACCGTCACCCCGATGTCTTCGCCCTGCGCGACGAAACCGAGGAAGATCCGGCTGAAATCGAAGCTTCGAAGTACGACCTCGCCTACATCAAGCTCGATGGCAACATCGGCTGCATGGTCAACGGTGCCGGCCTTGCCATGGCGACGATGGACATCATCAAGCTGAACGGCGAATTCCCGGCCAACTTCCTTGACGTTGGCGGCGGCGCCACCAAGGAAAAGGTCACCGCGGCATTCAAGATCATCCTCAAGGACCCTGCCGTGAAGGGCATTCTCGTCAACATCTTCGGCGGGATCATGAAGTGCGACATCATCGCTGACGGCATTGTTGCCGCAGCGAAGGAAGTGAACCTCTCGGTTCCGCTGGTGGTTCGCCTCGAAGGCACCAACGTCCAGCAGGGCAAGGACATTCTGGCAAACTCCGGTCTGCCGATCGTCGCTGCCAACGATCTGGGCGATGCTGCCAAGAAGATTGTGGCCGAAGTGCGCGCGGTCGCCTGACCTTCGCACGGCGGTGGCAGATCAAAGGGGCGCCGGGCAACCGGCGCCCCTTTTTGCACCACACCAACCCCCTCCTTTTGGATGGTTGACGTTTACGTAAGCGCGAATTATGCCGCGCTCACAGGTTTAGAGGAAAGGACTGCCGGCATGAAAGCCCTGGTCTGCGTGAAGCGCGTGATAGATTACAACGTGAAGCCTCGTGTGAAGAGCGATGGTACGGGTGTTGATCTTGCGAACGTGAAGATGAGCATGAACCCGTTTGACGAGATCGCGGTTGAGGAAGCGATACGCCTGAAGGAAAAGGGCGTGGTGAGCGAGATCGTGGTGGTGTCGGTGGGTCCGCAGAAGGCGCAGGAAACGCTGCGCACGGCGCTGGCGATGGGTGCGGACCGGGCGGTGCTGGTGATGACCGACGATGAGGTCGAGCCGCTGGCGGTGGCCAAGATCATCGCGGGGATCGCAGGCGAGGAAGCTCCCGGCCTGATCATCACCGGCAAGCAGGCGATCGACGACGATTCGAACCAGGTCGGCCAGATGGTCGCGGCGCTGCTGGGCCGTCCGCAGGGCACCTTCGCCAACGAGATCAGCGTCGAGGGCGACGCGGTCGTGGTCAAGCGCGAGATCGACGGCGGCCTGCAGACGGTCAAGCTGGCGCTGCCCGCAGTGGTCACCACCGACTTGCGCCTGAACGAGCCGCGCTATGCCTCGCTGCCCAATATCATGAAGGCCAAGT
>JAZKBJ010000125.1:6431-13945 GCA_040388685.1 Pseudomonadota bacterium | reverse complement strand
GCGCGCTCGCTGCAGAGCCGGACCTCCAGCGCATCCGTTATACCACCAGCCACCCCAACGACATGACCGAGGGCCTGATCGAAGCCCACGGCGAGATCGACAAGCTGATGCCGTTCCTGCACTTGCCGGTCCAGGCAGGCAGCGACCGCGTGCTGAAAGCGATGAACCGCAGCCACACCGCAGAAAGCTACTTGCGCGTGCTCGAACGCGTTCGGGCCGTGCGGCCGGACATTGCCCTGTCGGGTGATTTCATCGTCGGCTTCCCCGGCGAAACTGACGCGGAATTCGAGGAGACGTTGGCGCTGGTCGATGCCGTCGGTTACGCGCAAGCCTTCAGCTTCAAGTATTCGGCGCGCCCCGGCACGCCCGCCGTAACGATGGACGACCACGTTGCGCCCGAGGTCATGGACGAACGTCTGCAACGCCTGCAAGCCGCGCTGCAACGCGATTCGCTCGCGTTCAATATGGCCAGCGTGGGCAAGCGCTGTTCGGTGCTGGTCGAACGCAAGGGCAAGCTCCCCGGCCAATGGCTCGGCAAATCGCCATGGCTGCAATCGGTGCATTTCACCGCAGACGTCGCAATCGGCGATCTGGTGGACGTTGACCTGATCGAGGCCGGACCGAACTCGCTTTCTGGCCGCCTGATCTAAATCCCTGTGGAATAAACGGCTTCTCCCACCTTTTCGGGCCGCGCTGCCTTGCGCGCGCAACATCCGCACCTATTCTCTATTACAGGCCCCTTACCTGAAAGGAGAGCATGGCCCGAAAACTCCCCCGCGCCCACGATGAGGCGCATCATCGCCCGGAACCACATCGCCCCGATCAACATCGGCGTGCCCGGGTCGAAGTCGAATTCGATGAACAGACCGTGCTTGGCGCCCTGTTCGGCCAGTTCGACACCAATCTCGTGCTTATCGAGAACCGGTTGGGAGTTTACATTTCGGCGCGCGGCAACCGCGTCCTGATCGAAGGTCCGGACGATCCGGTAGCGCGCGCGCGTGATGTGCTGAAGGGCATGCACCAGCGGCTGCTCACCGGGCAGGATCTTGATGCCGGTGCGGTCGAATCGCTGATCGCGATGAGCGTGGAGCCGACGCTTGAAGGCATCATCAGCGGTATGCCGGGAGGCACTCCGCCGATCATGATCCGCACGCGCAAGAAGACCATCGTCCCGCGCAGCCCCACCCAGATCGAATACATGAAGGCGCTCATTTCCAATGACGTGATCTTCGCGCTGGGCCCGGCAGGTACCGGCAAGACCTATGTCGCTGTGGCGCAGGCCGTAGCGCAGCTTATTTCCGGGTCGGTCCAACGGCTGATCCTGTCACGCCCGGCGGTGGAAGCAGGCGAGCGGCTTGGCTTCCTGCCGGGTGACATGAAGGAAAAGGTCGATCCCTACCTGCGCCCGCTTTACGATGCGCTTTACGACTGCATGCCGCCCGAGCAGGTCGAGCGGCGCATGGCGAGCGGCGAAATCGAGATCGCGCCGATTGCCTTCATGCGCGGGCGCACGCTGGCCGATGCCTTCGTCATTCTCGACGAGGCGCAGAATACCACGCCTGCGCAGATGAAGATGTTCCTCACCCGCTTCGGCCAGAACAGCCGCATGGTCGTGTGCGGCGATCCCAAGCAGACCGACCTTCCCGGCGGCGTCACCGCGAGCGGCCTGAACGACGCGGTGCAACGACTGGAAGGCGTGGAAGGCATAGCCACGGTGCGCTTCAACATCGCAGACGTCGTCCGCCACCCGATCGTCGGGCGTATCGTCGAGGCCTACGAAGGCAAGGACGCGTGACCGCACCGATCCTGGAAATGGATATCGACCCGGTGTGGGGGGACGCGACCGATTGGGAGGGGTTGGCCAATCGCGCCGCCGAGGCCACGGCACAGGTCGTGTCCGAACTGGCGCACGAGAACCTGCTGGTCAGCCTGGTCATGGCCGACGACGACGAAGTCCACGCGCTCAACAAGCAGTGGCGCGCCAAGGACAAGCCGACCAATGTCCTGTCCTTCCCGATGCTCAGCCGAGACGAAGTGCTTCGTGCCGCCGCGAACGAGGCCGCGCCGGGTATGCTTGGCGACATGATCCTCGCGCACGGTGTCTGCATCCGCGAAGCGGCGGAGAAGGGCGTGTCGGTTGAGGTCCATGCGACTCATCTGGTCGTTCACGGACTGCTGCACCTTGCCGGTTACGATCACGAGCTGGGCGAGGCCGAAGCCGAGGAAATGGAAAATCTGGAGCGGAAGGCGCTTGCGCTCATGGGCATCGCCGACCCATATGCGGTCGAAGACTGAACATTGGGGAGTTCCAGGTAGTGCCCGAGGGCAATGACTCCACCGGCGAGAGCCGGTCGGGAGACGCAGACAGTAGCAGTCCCGCACTATGGCGCGCGCTGTGGCGCGCGATCAGGATTTTCTTCCGCGGACCGGACCACGACCAGTCGCTGCGCGCCCAGATCGAGGAAGCGATCGACGAGCATGAGGGCGAAATCCATCCGGCGAGCGCTGGAAACGGCGATCTGGTGCCGCTTGAGCGCCAGATGCTGCGCAACCTGCTCCATTTCAGTGAACACGACGCGGACGACGTGGCGATCCCGCGCGGGCAGATCATAGCCGTACCTGCCTCGGCTACGTTCGAGGAACTAGTCGCGGCCTTTGCCGAACATGGCCACAGCCGCATGCCGGTCTATGGCGAATCGCTCGATGAAATCATCGGGATGATTCACGTCAAGGATGTGTTCGTCATCGTAGCCGGCATGACGTTTTCGGGAAAGCTGCCGCCCAAGGACTGGACCACGCTGATGCGCCAGCCGCTGTTCGTGCCGCAGGCGCGGGGCGCGCTTGACGTATTGGCAGACATGCGCAGCCGCCGTACCCATCTGGCCGTGGTGATCGACGAATATTCGGGCACAGATGGCATCATCACGATCGAGGATCTGGTCGAGGAGATCATCGGCGAGATCGAGGACGAACACGACGATGCGCCCGAAGAGCTGATCCGCCGATCCTGACACATGGGAAGCCGATGCGCGGGCGGAACTGGAAGACGTAGCGGAAACGGTTGATCCCCGGCTTGCGGAAGTCGAGGAAGACGTGGATACGCTCGGCGGTCTGGCGGTGGTCCTGGCTGGAGAAGTTCCGCCTGTCGGCCGCGTGCTGGAACATGCCAGCGGGTGGCGACTGGAAGTGACAGGCGGTGACGAGCGCCGCCTGACCTCTATCCGGCTTCACGCGCCAAAAGCCGACGATGTTGACGAGGAATAGGAAGAACCGATGATCCGCCGCCTGCCTCCACTGCGTTCGCTTGAGGCGTTCATTCGCGTCGTGCGCGCAGGGTCGGCCAAGACGGCTGCGGCGGAGCTTGCACTCAGTCCCTCGGCCCTGTCCCGGCGGTTGGGCGCGCTTGAGGAGTTCGTCGGCAAGCCGATGTTCGAGCGCAAGCATCAGGCCTTGAAGCTGACCGACGAAGGCCAGCAGCTTTACGATGCCGTAGCCCCGCTGATCGACGAGATGGCAGACCGGGTAGACCGGTTGATCGATACCGGCAAGGTGATGCGGCTGCGCCTGGGCGTGCTGCCGCTGTTCGGCAGCCAGCGCCTGTTCCCGCGCCTTGGCGAACTGCGCAAGCTTCACCCGCAACTGCACATCGATATCGACTCGGGCCACTCTGCCGAAACCAAGCTGGGCGACACGATCGACGCCGCCATCGTCCTGTCCGAAGGCCCCGATGCCGCGCTCCATTCGGTGCGGCTCGACCACAACCGCGTCCACGCCATCACCTCGGTCGCACTGGCCGAGGAGCTGGGCGAGCGGCCGGACATGGCGAAGCTTTCGAAGCAGACGTTTCTTGTTCATAACGACCTGCCGATGAGCTTCGAGGCCTGGAAAAAAGCGCTGCATCTGGAAAAGATGGAGCCAGCGGCAATCGACCATTTCGATTCCGGCCAGCTGAGCCTCGAAGCCGCCGCCCAAGGGCTCGGCATCGCGATCATGCATGACGATCACTATTTGCGCAGCCACGATCCCCGACTGGCGCGGCTGTTCAACATCGACGTCGACAGCCCCTATTCTTACTGGTTCGTCTGCCGCCCCCGCGCCCTGCAATCGCGCCCGGTACGCCTGTTCCACGACTGGATGTTGAAGGCGGGGCTATGACCTTGGCCCGTCGCCGGGTGACCGTGGTGAAAGTTCACTGCCCGGTCGCAGCTGAAACGCTGGCGGCGATGTTGAAGGGGGATGGCGAAGCACTTGAGCGTGACCCGGTCGCCGCGGCGATTCTGGCGATTATCCGGGCTGACAACGCGCTGGGTGATTTCGGCTTGTATCACGGCGTCGCCGAAATCGCCTTGGGTTGGGAAAGCTTCACGCCCTCTGCCGGTGCGGCGCCTGCACTCGGCGCTGCGGGAACGACCGCGCTCTCGCCCACGGTGATCCTGAAGACTTATGCCCCTGCAGACGCCGATATCGACGGCGCGTTGGCCTCGCTCATGGCCGCGCATCCATGGGAAGTGCCGGTGATCGAACTGGCAGAGGCGGAACTGCTCCTGCGCTAGAGCCGAACGCGCATAGGCGACGGCGTGCCACGAAAGCGCTGAAGTCACCGCCGGGAATGACGCGAAGCCCCGCGTGAACCGGACGGTTGTGACGATAGGCCTGCGCAGTGACCATGCCTCCACCAGCAATCGCCACGCGAACGTTCATACGTCGGTATTCCGACCGCGCGGGGCGCCGCTGGTCCCATTCCTCATAGGCATCCACCACAACCCGGTCCGGAATCCCCAGCAACCGCAAATGACGTGCGGTAAAGCGCGGTCCGGCACGGTAGAGACGTCCAGCTACCCGCCCGTTCCCCGCACACAGCACCGGATACCAGCCGTAGGGGGAGCGCGCCGCCAGCAGGCGTCCAGACACGAAAGCCCACCGCCCGCCTTCGAGCATTGGCAGAATCGTGCGGGTCAGCGCATTGTCATGGTCCTGCATCAGAGTGCCGTAGAAAAAGAGCCAGCACCTGCGCATGGTCGGATCAATGCGCGCAGGCAAGCGCCTCGACCACGTCTTCAAGCCGCGCCGGATCGCCCAGCGCGATAACATGACCGTCCGAGCCTGCATGAAGCGGATCGCCATTCCAGTCGGCCATCGTGCCGCCCGCGCCTTCGACGATCGGGACGAGCGCGGCCCAGTCATGCACCTTGAGTCCTGCCTCGCACACCACGTCGAGCTGTCCTGTGGCAAGCATCGCGTAATTGTAGCAATCGCCGCCCATGACCATGCGCTTGTGATCCGTTTTCGCAGCAAGGCCCATGAAATGTGCGCCGTCGTGATCGTCGAAATAGTGCGGACCGGTGGTGGCAAGCGTCGCATCGGCCAGTTCGCGGCATGGGCGCGTGCGGACCGGTTTGCCGTTCAACGTCGTCGCCATGCCAGCCGCGCCGACCCAGCGCTCGCCGGTGATCGGCTGATCGAGCACGCCCAACACCGGAAAACCCTCGACCAGCAGCGCGATCAGCGTGCCGAAGATCGGGCGTCCGGCAAGAAAACCCGCCGTGCCGTCAATCGGATCGAGCACCCAGCTGCGCCCGGATGTTCCGGCGGTGGAGCCGAACTCCTCGCCAATGATCGTGTCGCGCGGGACTTCGGCGGTGAGGATGCGGCGCATGGCCTCCTCGGCTTCGCGGTCTGCCAGGGTCACCGGCGTGGCGTCGCCCTTGCGCTCTGCCGCTACAGTGCGGAAATGCGGACGGATTGCCGCCGCCGCCGCATCGGCAAGACGCATGGCGAGAGCGATGTCGTTTTCGAGTTTCATGGGAATGCCTGTGCCCGCCACCGGGGGCGGCGGTCAAGCCGCAGCCTCTCAAAGTTGGCGTTGGACAGTCTGCCCGGTGTAACATTAGGTATGGCGTGACGATCAGCACAGACGATAATGGGCAATATCGCTAGGTCGGCTGCACTGATTGTTCAGGGGGCGCATCGATGAGTCGCAGTAGCAGACCGGCGGTCGACCGGTCGATAGTCTCGCCCAACGGGGCAACCCGTGACGGTCAACCCATCTCCTATAGCCGCGCGCCCGCTCCCGATCTGGAACGCTGGGTCGGGCGGTTCTATGTGACCATTGTCGACATGCCGCCCGAGCGACGGCTGTCGTGTGGCCTGTTGTCCGATTTTGCCTGCGTGCGAATCCAGTTGCGCGGCAAGTGGGAGGCCGAGACGGCTGATGGACTCCAGACATCAGAGCGGGCCGCTTTGCTGTTCGGGCCACATTCGCGGCGCATGCCGATCGCTGTGACCGGCAGTTTCACCAGCGCTGGCGTGTTTCTCAAGCCGGGCGCATGCCACGCCCTCAACGGTCCCGACGTCCATGGCCTGACCGACCGGCTCACGGCATTCTCCGACCTGGGCATGCCGGAAGACCGCTGGCTGAGCATATTCGATCCCGAAGCCACCCCCGAGGAGTGGACGCTGGCGATGGAAGAGGCGATGCGCAAGCTGATCGCGGACCGCGCCGTGCGCGAGCCCGAACCGATTTCAGCAAGGGTGGAAGCGGCGGCCTTTGCCGATCCTACCGTCACCGTGGCCCAGCTCGCGCAGGATCTCGGCGTAGACCAGCGCCGCCTCGAACGCATCGTGCGGCGCGATTTCGGGATGACGCCCAAGCAGGTTCTGCGCCGCGCCCGCGCGCTCGATATGGCCAGCCACTTGCGCGGCGTGGCCGATCAGGACGAAGCCGAAGCGCTGGCGCTGCGCTTTTATGACCAGAGCCACCTCATCCGCGAGTTCAGCGCGATGTTCGGGATGAGCCCGCGCCAGTTCGTCGAACAGCCGCAGCCTTTGATGACGCTGGGACTGGAAACGCGCCAGACGCGGCGTCTCGAAATCATCCAGCGCCTCGCGCCGGGCGGGATCAAGCCGTGGGAATAGGTGCGATGGTTGCGCGAGAAGCGCGCCCCGCCTAGGGCCGGTCCATGGCAAGAGCTGACCGTCTCGAACGTCTCGACAAGCGCCGCTCCGAACTGGAAGCGGACTACCGTGAAGCCCTGATCGAAGCGCTGCAGGTGACGGCCTCGGGCAAGTGGGGCTTGTTCGACCACAACGCCGACAAGATCATGCGCGCTGCAACCCAGCCGGTGATAGACGGCCTGCAGGACATCGCGGACGAAATCGCCGAAGCGCGCGAAACGCTGTTCATGGAGCCGTTCACGCTCCACGACGAGTTCATGGCCGCACGCGGCAAGCCCGGCGCGCACGCCGTGGGCGAACCGAAGCAGGCCCGCGCGTGGCTGGAACGGCTAAGGCTGGCGGCAACGCAGCCGCCTGCCGACGACGGTTAATCAAACAGGCTGGAAACCGAGCTTTCATCCGCGATGCGGCGGACGGCCTCACCGATCAGCGGAGCGATCGTGAGGACCCGGATGCGGTCGCACGAGGCAGTAGCCTCCGTTGGCATGATCGTGTCGGTGATCACCAGTTCCTTGAGCGCCGACCCTGCCACGCGGGCCACCGCGCCGCCCGAAAGCACG
>JAZKBJ010000125.1:6128-6421 GCA_040388685.1 Pseudomonadota bacterium | reverse complement strand
ATAGGCCGAAACGCCAGCAGCGCCGGCATCGAGCAGCGCCTGCGCCGCGTTGCACAGCGTGCCGCCGGAATCGATGATATCGTCGATCAGGATGCACATGCGGCCCTTCACGTCGCCGATAATGTTCATCACTTCGGACTGGCCGGGACGATCACGACGCTTGTCGACGATGGCGAGCGGCGCATTGTTGAGGCGTTTGGCCAGCGCGCGGGCGCGGACGACGCCGCCGACGTCGGGCGAAACGACCATCAGTTCCTGCGTGCCGTAGCGGGTCTGGATATCGGCCGCCATGA
>JAZKBJ010000125.1:0-6118 GCA_040388685.1 Pseudomonadota bacterium | reverse complement strand
CGGGGCCGCGAACAGGTTGTCGGTCGGAATATCGAAGAAGCCCTGGATCTGGCCTGCGTGCAGATCGACCGCGAGAACGCGGTCAGCGCCTGCGGTGGTGATCAGGTTCGACACCAGCTTGGCCGAGATCGGCGTGCGCGGGCCGGGCTTGCGGTCCTGGCGGGCATAGCCGAAATAGGGGACGACGGCGGTGATACGCTTGGCCGAGGCGCGGCGCAGCGCATCGATGCAGATCAGCAGTTCGAGCAGATTGTCATTCGCCGGGTAGCTGGTCGATTGCACGACGAACACGTCCTCGCCGCGCACGTTCTCGTGGATTTCCACGAAAACTTCCTCGTCGGCAAAGCGGCGCACGCTGGCTTCAGTCAGCGGCACTTCGAGATAAGCCGAAATGGCGCGAGCGAGCGGCAGGTTTGAGTTGCCGGCCATGATCTTCATGCGTGCGATTCCCTCGGATTCGATCCCCGCCAGCGCATTAGACCATGATGACAGGTTTGCAACTCTTGCAGGCCACACCCTTTGCCGCCTAGTGAACAGACATGGCAGATACGATCCGGATCACCCTCGCCCAGCTAAACCAATCCGTCGGCGACCTTGCCGCCAACGCCGCCGCGATGCTCGCTGCGCGAGAAAGGGCCATGGACGCCGACCTGATCGTCTATCCCGAGTTGCAACTGATCGGTTATCCGCCCGAAGACCTGATCATGAAGCCCGCGCTGGTCCAGCGCGCAGCGGCTGAATTGCAGAAGCTTGCAGAAGTCACTGCAGATGGCGGACCGGCGATGCTGGTGGGTTCGGTGTTCGTGCGCGATGGCGCGCTGCATAACGGGGTGGCGCTGCTGGAAGGCGGGCGCATCGCCGCCACCCGCTTCAAGTACGAACTGCCAAATTACGGCACGTTTGACGAAAAGCGCTATTTCATGCCCGGCCCCCTGCCCGAGCCCGTGCTGTTCAAGGGCGCGATGCTCGGCCTGCCGATCTGCGAGGATATCTGGCAGCCCGACGTCTGCCGCCATCTGGCCGAACTCGGCGCGGAAATCTTCATCTGCGTCAATGGCTCGCCTTACGAGATCGACAAGGACGTGCTGCGCATCGACGGCGTGGCCAAGCGCCGCGCGATCGATACCGGTATTCCGCTGGTCTACCTCAACCGTGTGGGCGGTCAGGACGAGATCGTGTTCGACGGGGCGAGCTTCGTCGTCGGCCCCGAAGGTGCGCTGTGGGTGCAGATGCCCGATTGGGAAGAATCGATCATCACCACGGTGTGGACTCGCTCGGAATTCGGATCAGGCCATCGCTGGCGCTGCGAAGCCGGCGACGTTCACGATCTCGCCGAACACCCCGAGGACATCTATTGCGCGATGGTTCTCGCCTTGCGCGATTACGTGAACAAGAACCGCTTTCCCGGCGTGGTGCTGGGCCTTTCGGGCGGGATCGATTCCGCCATCTGCGCGGCTATTGCGGTCGATGCATTGGGTGCGGACCGCGTGTGGTGCGTGATGATGCCGAGCATCTACACCAGTCAGGAAAGCCTCGACGATGCGGCGGGCTGCGCGACAATGCTGGGCGTCAAGCTCGATACCGTCCCGATCAATCCTGCCGTGCTCGGCTTTGGCGAAATGCTTGCGCCCGTATTTGCCGGGCGCCAGCCAGACCTCACCGAGGAAAACATCCAGTCGCGCATTCGCGGCGTCACGCTGATGGCGCTGTCGAACAAGTTCGGGCCGATGCTGGTGACCACCGGCAACAAGAGCGAGATGAGCGTCGGCTACGCAACGATCTACGGCGACATGAACGGCGGCTACAACCCGCTGAAGGACGCCTACAAGACCACCGTCTTTGCGCTGTCCCACTGGCGCAACACCAAGCGTCCGAAAATCGGCCTTGGTCCCGATGGCCCGGTAATGCCCGAACGCATCATATCCAAGCCGCCCAGCGCCGAATTGCGCCCCGACCAGAAGGATTCGGATTCGCTGCCGCCTTACGACGTGCTCGACGCCATCCTGCTCGGCCTTGTGGAGCATGAGCAGAGCGTAGACCAGATCGTCGCCGAAGGGTTCGATCGTGCGACTGTGGTCGAGCGGCTGCTTCACGTGGCCGAATACAAGCGACGGCAGGCTCCTCCGGGCGTGAAGCTGGGTGCGCGCAATTACGGGCGCGACCGCCGCTATCCGATGACTCACGGTTTCCGCACCGGCTGACATTATTGCGAACGATTCGCATTGACCGACTGAGGTAATCGCCCTAACTTGCGAATCGTTCGCAAGAAAGGTTTTCGTGATGACCTCAGGCCATTCAGGCACCCGTTTTTCCGCACTGGTAGACAGCCTTGCCCGCCCGCAGGATGTTCGGGGCCTGACCCTGACCGGGTTGCACATAACCATGGCAATGCGGCTCTGCGCCATGTTCGATGCCGCCGGGCGCGATCCTGTGCCAGACCTCGCCCGCCGCTATCACAGCATCGAGGCGGCCTGCGCGGTGCATGACCTCGTCCAGACGATCAAGCACGTCTGGCCCGAACCGTTCATGGTCAACCGGCCCTGCTGCCTCGCCATGACACCCGACGAGGCGACGCTCTCAGCGCTGGTCCGCAATGCCCTTGCCGCCGACCGCACGGGCTTTGCCAGTGTCGTGGACGGGTTCGTCCGGGCCGACCGGCACAGCGCGCTCTATGAAGCAACAATCCATGCGGTCGCACTGCTCACTTCCCCTTGAACCTCGGGCGCGTTAGGGCGTGCGCCATGACCACGGTAACGCGCTTCGCCCCCTCGCCCACCGGAAAGCTGCACGTTGGCAACGTACGCACCGCGCTGCACAACTGGCTGCTGGCGAAGAAGACCGGCGGCAAGTTTCTGCTGCGCATCGACGATACCGACGCAGAGCGCAGCCGCGAGGAATACGTCGAGGCAATCCGCGCCGACCTCGCGTGGCTGGGCCTGGTGCCTGATGGCGAAGAGCGGCAATCGGCGCGCTTTGCGATCTACGAGGCGGAATTCGCACGACTGGTCGAAGCCGGGCGGCTCTATCGCTGTTACGAGACGTCGCAGGAACTGGACCTCAAGCGCAAGGTGCTGCTCGGGCGCGGGCTCCCGCCGATCTACGACCGTTCGGGCCTGAAGCTGGCCGAGGCCGACCACGAGGCAAAGGCGGCGGCGGGGGAGAAGCCGCACTGGCGTTTTCTGCTCGACCATGACCAGCCGATCACGTGGGACGACGGCATTCGCGGGAGCCAGAACTTCGATCCGCGCCAGATGTCGGACCCGGTCGTGCGCCGCGCCGATGGATCGTGGCTCTACATGCTGCCCTCGGCCATCGACGATATAGCCATGGGCGTGACCGATGTTCTGCGCGGCGAGGACCACGTTTCGAACACCGCGACGCAAATCCAGATGTTCACCGCGCTGGACGCTGAGCCGCCGCGCTTTGCGCACGAGGCGTTGCTGACCGGGAGCGAGGGCAAGCTGTCCAAGCGCCTCGGTGCGCTGGGCATGGCCGACTTCCGCGAACAGGGGATAGAGCCCGAAGCCATCGTGGCGCTCCTGGCGCGGCTGGGAACGTCGGACCCGGTCGATGCCGCCTTGGATGCGGATGCGCTGGCGGCCAGCTTTGACCTGTCACGCTTCGGGCGCGCGCCTGCGCGGTTCGACGAGGCGGACTTGCACCGCGTAAACGCACAGATCGTGCACCGCCTGCCGTTTGCCCGCGTTGCGCACCTCTTGCCCGAGGGCATGGGCGAAGCGGCGTGGGAAGCGATCCGCCCCAACCTTGCCCATATCGACGAGGCCAAGGACTGGTGGCAGGTCGTGACGGGGCCGATCACCGTGCCCGCGTTTGACGATGAAACGTGGGCGTTTCTGGCAGAGGCTGCGACTGTTGCCACCTCGCTCGACTGGAGCGCCGATCCGTGGCGCGCGCTGACCGCCGCGCTCAAGGACAGCACCGGGCGCAAGGGCAAGGCGCTGTTCCTGCCGCTGCGTCAAGCACTTACCGGACAGGACCACGGCCCGGAAATGGCGGCGCTGCTTCCGCTGATCGACAGGCAGGAAGCCGTGCGCCGCCTTTCAGCCTGACTTACTCCACCGTCACCGACTTCGCCAGATTGCGGGGCTGATCGACGTCGGTGCCCTTGGCCACGGCGACGTGGTAGGCGAGCAGTTGCACCGGCACGGCATAGACCAGCGGCGCGATCAGCGGGTGAACCTTGGGCATTTCGATGGTGGCGAGGCAGCCCTCACCCGCTTCGGCAATGCCTTCGGCGTCGGAGATCAGCACGACCTTGCCGCCGCGCGCGCGGACTTCCTGCATGTTCGAAACAGTCTTCTCGAACAGCGGGCCTGATGGGGCGAGCACGATCACCGGGACCAGTTCGTCGATCAGCGCGATCGGGCCATGCTTCATCTCGCCGCTGGCATAGCCTTCGGCGTGGATGTAGCTGATTTCCTTGAGCTTGAGCGCGCCTTCGAGCGCCAGCGGGTAATCCGCACCGCGCCCGAGATAGAGCACATCGCGCGCAGGCGCGATCAGGTGGGCCATCCCGGCGATCTCATCGTCATGGGCGAGCGCGGCATTGAGCGCTGCGGGCACTTCGACCAGCTGTTCGACGATCGCGGCCTCTTCGGCGCGGTTCATCCGCCCGCGCTTTACGGCCAAATGCGCGGCGAGCGCGGCCAGAACGGCAAGCTGACAGGTGAACGCCTTGGTCGAGGCGACACCGATTTCGGGGCCGGCGTGGGTCGGCAAGAGCAAGTCCGCCTCGCGCGCCATGGTGCTGGTGGGGACGTTGACGACGACCGCGATGGTCTGCCCCGCTGCCTTGCAGTGGCGCAGCGCGGCCAGCGTGTCCGCCGTCTCGCCGCTCTGCGAAATGAACAGCGACAAGCCGCCCGCCTCCAGCACGGGATCGCGGTAGCGGAATTCGCTTGCCACATCGATGTCCACCGGCAGGCGCGCGAACTGTTCGAACCAGTACTTGGCGACCATCGCGGCGTAGAAGCTGGTGCCGCACGCCACGATGGTGACACGGTTGATGCTGGCGAGATCGAAGTCGATCTGCGGCAGCGCGACGGTCTGCTCGACCCGGCGCAAATACGAACGCAGGGTTTGCGCGACGACCACCGGCTGCTCGAAGATTTCCTTCTGCATGAAGTGGCGGTAATTGCCCTTTTCAATGGCGGCGGCGGTGGCGCCCGAAGCGACGATGGGGCGCGTAACCTCGTTATCGTCCACATCGAAAATCTGCGCGCCTTCGCGGGTGATGACGACCCAGTCGCCCTCTTCGAGATAGGTGATCTTCTGGGTGAGCGGCGCCAGCGCGAGCGCGTCGGAGCCGAGGTAGGTCTCACCTTCCCCGTAACCCACGACCAGCGGCGATCCGAGGCGCGCGCCGATCAGCATGTCGTCATGTTCGCGAAACGCGATGGCGAGCGCGAAAGCGCCGCGCAGCTGGGGCAGCACGGCCTTGACCGCATCCTGCGGGGACGCACCCGCTTCGACCTGTTCGGAAACAAGGTGCGCGACGACTTCGGTGTCGGTCTCACTCTCGAACGTGCGGCCGCGCGCGATCAGGGCTTCGCGCAGCGGCTTGAAGTTTTCGATGATGCCGTTGTGGACCAGCGCGACATGGTCGGTGGCGTGGGGGTGGGCGTTGCTGGTGGTCGGCGCGCCGTGGGTGGCCCAGCGGGTGTGGGCGATGCCGATCAGCCCTTGCGCCGGATTGCGCGCGAGTTCGATCACCAGATTGTTCAGCTTGCCCTCGGCCCGGCGGCGGATCAGCTGCCCGCTTTCGACCGTGCAGACGCCCGCGCTGTCATAACCGCGATATTCCATGCGGCGCAGGCCATCGACCAGCCGGTCCGCCACCTGTTCCTTGCCGACAATTCCGATAATTCCGCACATGGGTGTCGCTTGATCCTGAAGAAGCCGTTCCGCACGCTATGGCACGAAGAGGTTGGGATTGTCTTTCCATTCGCCAGCAAGGGGCGGTTTGTCCAGCGGCGATTCGCGGATTGATCCGGTCCGGTGGTGGGGGTTTGGCTGGAGGGGGTTTACACTGTTTACACTGTCCAGAGGAACTAATCGGAAGCCCCGGCTGGCGGTTCGGAGGCCCCTGCCCGTTTGT
>JAZKBJ010000124.1:8979-26386 GCA_040388685.1 Pseudomonadota bacterium | reverse complement strand
CCGCATCCTCGATCTCGACATGGAGCGCCAGCAGGTGCTCTCGGCCGATCAGCGCCGTCTTGAAGTGGACGCCTTCGCGCGCTTCCGCATCATCGACCCGGTGCGCATGGTGCAGACCGCCGGTACGACCGAGCGCGTGGCCGAGCAGCTCCAGCCGATCCTCAATTCCGCGCTGCGGCAGGAACTGGGCAAGCGCACGTTCGGCTCGTTGCTGACCGCCGATCGCGGCAGGGCGATGGAGCAGATTCGCGCCGGGCTGGACCGGGAAGCGCGCGAATATGGCGCGCAGATCATCGACGTCCGGATCAAGCGCGCCGATCTTCCCGAAGGCTCTCCGCTCGAATCGGCGTTCACCCGCATGGCCACTGCGCGCCAGCAGGAAGCGGCGACGCTGCGGGCGCAGGGCCAGAAGACCGCGCAGATCATCCGTGCGACGGCAGAGGCAACGGCCGCAAAAACCTATGCCGATGCCTTTAACAAGGATCCGGCGTTCTACGACTTCTACCGCGCGATGCAGAGCTATGACGCGACGTTCTCGCAGAAGGGATCGAGCACCTCGATCGTGCTTTCGCCCGACAACGAGTATCTCCGGCAGTTCAAGGGCAAGTGAATCGCCCTTTCTGAATGACAAGGAACACAGCCATTCAAAATCCGTTCAGGCAGAACGGCGTGAATCGGCGGCGAAACGATGACGGCGCTCTTGCGGGCGCCATTGTAGACAAAGAGGACCAGGCCACGTGCGATATGCTTACGGTGTGACTTCCGCGCTGCTTCTCGCGGGCAGCGCCCTGACCTTGGTGACCGGCTTTCCGGCTGGCGCGCAAGTAGCGCAGAACGACCAGTCCGAGATGCGGACCGTCGTGCCGCGTGCCGGTGCGCCATCAAGCTTTGCCGACCTGACGCAGCAGTTGCAGCCAGCGGTGGTCAACATCTCCACCCGCCAGCGCGTCAAGGTGCAGAACAACAACCCCTTCGCGGGCACACCGTTCGGTGACCTGTTCGGCGGCGGTCAGGGCGGCGGTGCAAGCCCCCAGACGCGCGAGGCGCAGTCGCTGGGCTCGGGCTTCATCATCTCGGCAGACGGCTATGTGGTGACCAACAACCACGTGATTACCGCTGACGGACAGGGTGAGGTCGAATCGATCACCGTGACCACGCCCGATGGCACCGAATATCCGGCCAAGCTCGTCGGCAAGGACGCCGCCTCCGACCTCGCCGTGCTCAAGATCAGCGCGCCCAAGGCCTTCCCGTTCGTGAAGTTCGGCGATTCGCGCAAAGCGCGCGTCGGTGACTGGGTCATCGCCATCGGCAACCCGTTCGGACTTGGCGGCACGGTGACGCAGGGCATCGTCTCGGCGGTCTATCGCAACACCGGTTCGGGCTCGGCCTATGACCGCTACCTGCAGACCGACGCCTCGATCAACCGGGGCAACTCGGGCGGTCCGATGTTCGACATGGCCGGCAACGTGATCGGCATCAACAACGCGATCTTCTCGCCAACCGGTGGTTCGGTCGGCATCGGCTTTGCCATTCCCGCAGAGATCGCGTCACCGATCGTCGACAAACTGCGCGCGGGACAGGCGATCGATCGCGGTTACCTCGGCGTGCGTATCCAGCCGCTGTCGGAAGACCTCGCCGCTTCGCTGGGCCTGCCCAAGAACCGGGGCGAGTTCATTCAGGCGGTCGAGCCTGCGCAGGCCGCTGCCAAGGCCGGAATCCAAGCTGGCGACGTCGTGGTCAAGGTAGACGGCAAGGACGTGTCACCCGACCAGACCCTGTCGTTCATCGTCGCCAACACGGCTCCGGGCAAGCGCATCCCGGTCGAACTGCTCCGCAATGGCCAGCGCCTGACTGTGCAGACCGTCGTCGGCAAGCGCCCGACCGAAGAGGAACTGGCGCAGCAGAGCTTCGATCCTGACGCCCAGCAAGACGACGATAGCTTTGCAGGATCGGGCAAGCCAGCACCGCAGGGACCAAGCGTCCTTCAAGGCTCGCTTGGCGTGGCCGCGATTCCCCTGACCCCGCAGATCGCGCGCCAGCTTGGTGCGGGCGAGGATGCCAAGGGCGTGGTCATCACGGCGGTTGATGCCTCGTCCGATGCCGGTGCCAAGGGCCTGCAGCGCGGCGACATCGTGCTTTCCGCGAACTATGTCAGCATCACTTCACTGGCGGATCTGGAACGCATCGTACGCACGGCCAAAAGCGAAGGCCGCGAAGCCGTGCTGCTGCGTATCCAGCGCCGTGGCCAGCCTGCCACTTACATGCCGGTGCGCCTGCGCTGATCTCAGCAAGACCCGCATAGCAAAAGGGCCGCCCCGGAAGGAGCGGCCCTTTTTCGTAGGGTCCGGTCAGTAAGTCGCTGGCGGATCGCTGGCCGGGAAGCTTTCGTCCGACGCCTGATCAATCTTGTCCCAGCGCTTGGGATCGGATCGCATACCCTCGACGCCCGCCGAGCGCACTTGGGCGAAGTTCTTGTGGGTCGTCTCGCCATCGGCAAAAGCTGCCGGTGCCGTTTCGACGGTCTGTTTCTGGACAGCGCGATAAATCGCATATCCGGCCGCGCCAACGGCGGCCCATTGCAACAGGCTCATGGGTTGTCTCCTACAGGGACAGCAAAAGCTTCCCTTCGGATCATCAACGATCATCAGGCCATTTGGTTCAAAGCATTCTGCCGTGAAATCAGGGCGCCGGAGCGGGCCGTTGTTGCTGCCGCCCGGTAGCGCGGTTGAGGAAATCGTCGTTAGCGGCCTGCGGCACATCTGCGGGGACGCCTTCTGGCGGGCGGTTGGGGTCTTCCATCGCTTCAGGCTCCGGATCGCGCTGGCGGCGTGACGGATCGACCAAATTGCCCTGCTCGTCGACGTAGAAATAGTCGTCCGGATTGGCTTGCATCGCCTCGTCGTCCGGTTCGAGCTGCCACTGCGGCAGCTTGAGCTCGGTGTCGAACTTCTCGACGGGACGCTTGGCCGTCGCCACCCGCATATAGGCGGCAAAGGCGCGCGCGGGCGCGGTGCCGCCCTGCAGCCCGGGGACCGCCTTCGCGTCGTCGCGGCCCATCCACACCCCGGTGGTGATGCCACTGGAGAAGCCGAGGAACCAGCCGTCCTTGTTCGAAGAGGTCGTCCCCGTCTTGCCTGCGGTAGGGCGTCCGATCTGCGCCGCGCGGCCCGTGCCGATGTTCACGGCGGTCTGCATCAGATCGGTCATGCCCGCCGCCACATAGGGTGGCACCAATTGCTGCGAGGCTTCCGCGCGGTGCTGATACAGCACTTCGCCATCGGTCGTCGTCACCTTGCGGATACCGAAAGGCGTGACCGACATACCCTTTGCCTGCACCGACGCGAAGGCGCGCACCATATCGATCACGCGTACGTCGGACGATCCCAGCACCATCGACGGCAGGGTGTTGATCGGCGTGGTGATGCCGAAGCGCCGCGCCATGTTTGCCACGGTGCCGAAACCGACCTCGTTGCCAAGCTGCGCGGCGACGGTGTTCTTGGAATAGGCGAAGGCGGTGCGCAAATCGATCTCGCCCGCATAGCGCGCCCCATCGTTGCGCGGCGTCCATCCGTCGATCGTGACCGGCTCGTCCACCACGCGGTCATCGGGCGTATAGCCGCCCTCGAGCGCCGAGAGATAGACGAACAGCTTCCACGCCGAACCCGGCTGGCGCACGGCGTTGACGGCGCGGTTGTAATTCGACGTGACGTAATCGGTGCCGCCGACCATCGCCAGCACCGCGCCATCGCGGTCGAGCGAGACCAGCGCGCCCTGTGCACCTTTGGGTGCAAACCCGGCAATGGCGCTGGTGGCAGCGCGCTGCATCACCGGATCGAGCGTGGTCCAGACCTCGATCGGCTGATCATTCTCTGGCAGGATCAGATCAAGCTGCGGCAGCGCCCAGTCGGTGAAGTAGCGCGCAGAATTCTGGCTCGCACGGTCCTCGACCATCTTGACCTTCTTGAGGTCGATATCGGCTGCTTCCTGCGCGGTGATGACGCCGTTCTCCTGCATCGTCTTCAGCACCACGCCGGCACGCCCGACGGCGGCATCTGCGTCGGCGGTGGGGGAATAGCGCGAGGGTGCCTTGACGAGACCGGCGATGATCGCGGCTTCGGGCAGCGTGATTTCCTCGCCCGAATGGCCGAAGAACTTGCGCGCGGCTGAATCGATGCCGTAGGCGCCGCCGCCAAAATAGACCTTGTTGAGATAGAGTTCGAGCACCTGGTGCTTCGAGAACTTCTGCTCCAGCGCCAGCGCCAGCACCCATTCGCGCGCCTTGCGCCCGAAGGTCTTGGTGTTGTTGAGGAAGATGTTGCGCGCCAGCTGCTGGGTAATGGTCGAGCCGCCCTGCTTCCAGTAGCCGCTCTCCACCCGCACCATGACCGAACGCACAATACCGATCGGATCGACGCCCCAATGGCTTTCGAAGCGGCGATCCTCGACCGAGATCATCGCATCCTTCATCGGCTGCGGGATACGCTCGTAAGGCACCCACTTGCCGTAACTCGGCCCGAGCGTGACGATTTCCGAACCATCCGCCGCGCGCACCACGATCATCTGGCCGGTCTGGCTGGATTTCAGTTCCTGATAACCCGGCAGCGAACGCGCGGTGACCGCGACCGCAACGACCAGTGCAATCACGCCGAGCAGGGCAAAGCCCGCGCCCCACACGAACAGCCGCCCAGCCCAGCGGCGCAAGGCCGAGGGCTGTGTGGAAGGGGGCGGAGAAGACCGGCCGCCTTCGGGGCGGCGGGGAATATCCCGTCTGGCCATCAGTCTTTTACCGCTTCCCTCATCTTGACGCAGGCTGGATAACTCAGGGCTGCGCGCATTCGCAGCCCATGCATAGGACAATCGTAACGCAGGGTTAACCGCTAATCGTCGGACCCGCGCTCAGGCCCGACGAATGCCTTAGGGTCAGGACCTGTTAACCCCGCCTTCGAGGCGTCAAAATGGCGAACATATCGGGCCGAAATGCGCGCCGCCACGGCTTGTTGCCATGGCCAGCGCATTTCGGTTCGAGATGGAAGCCATTTTGGCGTCCCTTACGGGATTTGACTGAAACCTCGAAGGCAGGGTTAATGGGTCCTGACCTTAATCCTTGGGCGTGAAATCCAGCGAGGCGCTGTTCATGCAATAGCGCAGGCCGGTAGGGTTGGGACCATCGGGGAAGACGTGGCCAAGATGCCCGTCGCAGCGCGCGCAGCGCACTTCGGTGCGCACCATGCCGTGGGCGGTATCGCGATGCTCGTCTACGACATCGGCATCGACGGGTGCGTAGAAGCTGGGCCAGCCCGACCCGGAGTCATACTTTGTGTCAGAGGTGAACAGCGGCTGGCCACACCCCGCGCAATGATACTCGCCGTCGGCCTTGTTCTTTTCGTAAGCACCGGTGAACGCGCGCTCGGTGCCGCCCTGGCGCAAGACATGGTACTGCTCGGGCGACAGGCGCTCGCGCCACTCGGCTTCGGTGAGGTTGAGCTTGTCGGACATGGGGATCTCCTTTGCCGCCTATATGGTGACGCTCACGCCTGCCTCAATAGTGCGATTTTTCGGCGGGCTTGGCGAGATCGTAGCAATGGGCGATGTCGTACTTCTCGATTCCGCCCTTGCCGTCGCCGGCTTCAGCCAACATGGCATCGCGTCCTTCGGCCACGATCCGGTCGGCCTCATCCCCGCTGCGGCCCGCCGCGATCAGCGCCTCGCGTTCGCGCGATGCCAGCACCGAGGCCAGTGTCTTCAGGTCGCGCGCCGCTGGCGTCAGACCTTCGCGGGCGTGCATGTCCTCATAGGCGAGATCCAGAATGGCCGCGCAACGCTTGAGGTCCGGCATGAGCAGTGGCGGCACCGCAGCATCAAGCCGGATAACACATGGCTGGGTCAAAGCCGAGAGCGCGGCATCAGGATCCGCGGCTGCCTGCAGCGCACGCACCTCGACAGCAATCAGGTCACGCACGGCCTCACGGCTGATCTTCGCTTCCCTGGTTACCCGCTCTCCGATGTCGGCGAAAAACTGCTTGCCGCGCACGGCGAGAGGCGGCCAGCCGTCGAGCGCATCGCCGCTCGCCTGCTCGGTCGCCACGACCGCAAACGCCGCTGCACAGCGCAGCGCGGCGCGGTGATCGTCGTTCAGGCGGGACAAGTCGGGTGCGGGCATCGGAGATGCCGCCTGGAGTGCGGAAGCCGAAATCAAGCCGGCAAGCGGGGCGAAGGCAAGGACACGCATCGCGTCATGCTAGGGCCAAAAAGAAGCCGCGAACAGACTGCTGTTCGCGGCCCTTCAGGATTGGCGCCGGCCTGCCGGGATGGATGGCATGGCCCGCGCGCTGGAGAACCGGAGAGCTGAAATCCGGTCAGGCAGGATAGGTCAGTTGGCAGCAGCCTCGTTGCAGCGGGCAAGGTCTTCGGCTGCGAGATCACCTTGCGGCGTGGCGAAACGCGCCACCGGGCCGACCTTCTGGACGAGACGCGCACAGACGATGGCCGGGCGCGAGGTATCGCGCGGGGCACTGCATTGCGCGCCTTCGCATTTCCACAACACGCCCTTCTGAATCAGCTTCTGCGCACCGTCCATCGGGCGGGTCAGTGTGGCTGCATAGAACGGTCCGTTGGTGGCAGCGCGTGCGGGCGCAGCGGTGATCGCGAAGCTTGCGGCCGTGCCAACCAGCGCCAGGATCGCAGGCAGGAGTTGGCGCATGGCGCCTGAACGGTGTGACATCATCATGGTACTTCCCCTGAAACTTTCCCTCTGGGGCCACGGAAATGGAGCAGATCTTGGAGAGGATGCGATTTCCGTTGCGAATCACTACCTATCACTGTAGGTTTTAAGTTGCAACTAGAAACTTAAATAGGGCCGCCAAATGGGTTATGACAGCACCGACATGGAAAAGCTTCGCGAACCCCTGAACGAAATCGCCCAGTGCGGACTGCCCCTCGCGCTTGAAGCGATGGGCGAGCGCTGGTCGTTCATGATCCTGCGCGCCGCCTTTAACGGGGTGCGCCATTTCGAGGATTTCCTCGAAGCTCTGGGCATCGCGCGCAACATTCTTTCCAACAGGCTGTCAAGGCTGGTCGAAGTCGGCATTCTGAAGCGCGAACATTGCGCCGATGACCGTCGCCGGATTGAATATCGGCTCACGCCCAAGGGCCTCGACTTGCTGCCCGCGATGCTTGCTTTGCGCCAATGGGGCGAAAAGTGGCAGCTGGGCGTGCCAGCCAACCCGGTGCTCTGCGACGCGCGCGACGGGCTGCCCATTGCTGCCATCGGTATCCACGCGGTGGACGGGCGCAAACTCTCTCCCGAAGACCTGATGTGGCGCGAACGCTCCGAGATCGAAGCGGCGCAGGCCAAGCCGACGTTGCGCGAAGCGCGCTGAACCAGCGAAAAGAAGGGCCGCCGGTTCGCGGCGACCCCTTGAGTTTGGCCCGGACGGGGGACTGGAGGTTCCGCCGGACAAACGCGAATTAGCGAGCGGCGAGCGCGGTCGGGCGGATGTCGGCCTTGGCGCGGCGCGCATCGGCATAGGCCTTGGCAAAGCACTGGCGACCGGCTTCGACGTCGGCGGCCGAAGCATCCTTGCGGGTCAGCCCGCAAACATCCTTCGCGGCATCCTTCAACCGCGCGTCGAGCTGGGCGTGCCCCGCATCGGTTGTCAGGTCGAGGTCTGCGTAAGCGACGCTGCGTGTGGCCGCAAAAGCGGGCTGGCTGGCGGAAAGGGCGAGGCCGAAGAGGCCTGCGGCGATCATGGACTTGGAGATCATGGCGTCTTCCTGAATCTGTGCCGGTGGGGGCCGGCGGGCTGAATCTGTGCCGGTGAGGACCAGCGGGGGGACTTCATGCGGCGGCCTCGGAGCCGGGGGGTATTGGGCCGTCTGGCCACCGCATGCATTTTCCCTAGGCAGGTCCGCCGTCTGAAGCACGCTGCGCTCGACCAGCTTTCCGTAGCGTCCGACCAATGCGGCATGGCTCCGACGAACGCCTTTTGCAGGTCCACGAACTGCAGGTGTGACATTTGCCCGATCAGGACATATCGTTTCCCCGCATGCCGATTCTGATCACCTTCCTGCTGGGCGTTGGCAATTTCGCGCTCCACCGCGCCGTCATGGACAGCGGCCACCCGATGCTTGGGCGCATGCCGCGCTTCGTCCACCTGTTCGGTGGGCGTTTCACCATGGTCATGGAGTTCCTGCTGCTGGTTGCCGCCTTGCTGTTTGCGGCAGAAGGCAATGTCAGCGGCCCGATCGCCTATGTGATCTACTCGGTGCTCAACAGCTTTTCGGCCTGGCTCATCCTTACCGACCGGGTTTGAGGAACCGGAAGCCGGGCCGCCGGTTTGCCTTGCACCATGAACATATCCCCACTCTGGCTTGTCACCAACGCCGCCAGCGGCAGCAACAGCGATGCCGCAGTCGATGACCTTGCCGCATCGCTTACTACCGCAGGCTACGCCCCCGCCCGGATCATCCGCTTTCCCGATGAGGAGTTGCCGGAACGCGCCGAGCTTGACGCTGCGGGCGTTGCAACGCTGGCAATCTTCACCGGCGACGGCACGGCCAATAGCGCAGCCTCCCGGCTGGAGGGCTGGGACGGGGCCATCCTGATCTTCCCCGGTGGTACGCAGAACTTGCTGTCAAAAGCCCTGCACGGCGATGTAACGGCGGACGCCATCACCGCCGCGCTGGCCACTGGTGCTACCCGCCGGGTGCGCCGCCGGGTTGTGCGAACCTCGCAGGGGCCGGCGCTGGTGGAGGTGCTGGTCGGCCCCGGAGCGCTCTGGGCCGATGTCCGCGAAGGCCTGCGCGATCTGGACATTGGCACGATTGCGGACTCGTTCGGCACCGCCATGCGCGAGACGCGCGAAGGGCCTGGCGTGGTCCTCGCCCAACCGGCGGCGGGCAAGGCTGATGGATACCGCGCCATCCGTTTCGTCCCCGGCGCGGGGCCGATGGAGGCGGATGGCTACGATTTCACAGACCTTGCCGACCTTGCCGCGCAAGGTTTCGCCATGCTCGTCAAACGCGATTTCCGCCAGGGCCCGCACGATCACTTGGGCAGCTTCGACAAGGCCACTTGCCGCAGCGAGGCGCCAATCGCGCTGATGATCGACGGCGAACGGAGCGAAGGCGGCACCGAAGAGCATTTTGCCTGCGAAGAATTTGCCGTGGACTTCATCGCAACCCTCCCCGCCGGGGATTGACCCGCAGTGTCTGAACGTCGATCACCCGGCGCGACATGACCGCCACCCCGCTCCGCCTGTTCCACGTCAGTGACATCCACTTCGGCCTCGAGGATCGCCGCGCGCTCGATTGGGTGGCGCAGTGTATAGCGCGCGAGAAGCCCGATGCCGTCGCCATCACCGGCGATCTGACGATGCGCGCGCGCCACCGTGAATTCACCGCCGCCTGCCAGTGGATCAGCGCGCTGGGCGTGCCCGTCACGGTCGAGGTCGGCAACCATGACCTGCCCTATTTCAACCTGATCGAGCGTTTCGTCGATCCCTATCGCCGGTTTCGCTCCATCGAGGCGCTGGTCGAGCGCGAGATCGACCTGCCCGGCGTCGCCATCGTCCCGCTCAAGACCACCGCGCGCGCGCAATGGCGACTGAACTGGTCGAAAGGCACGGTCGGCAAGGCGGCCCTGAACCAGACGCTCGCCGCCATCGACGCGCTGCCCAAAGGCGAACGCGCGGTCGTGGCCTGCCATCATCCACTCGTCGAAGCGGGAACGCGCGGCAAGGCCCTGACCCGGGGCGGTAGCCGCGCGCTGGCCGAACTCGCGCTGCGCAATGTGGTCGCCGTCATCTCTGGCCATGTCCATGACCCGTTCGATCTGATCCACCCGACGCCCAATGGCCCGGTCAGGATGATCGGCGCAGGAACGCTTTCGCAGCGCGTCCGCTCAACTCCGCCCAGCTTCAACGAACTGACGTTTGAGGGCGAGGGCCTGAAAGTGCGTGTGCGCAATCTCGAACACGTGCCCACGCGCGACATGCAGATCGACGACGTGCCGGAAAACGCCTTGCCTCCGCGCACCGAAGGTGAGCCGGTGGCCCCGGTCGGCGCTGTCCCGGCAGTCGACCCGCCGGTCCACTGATCAGCGCGGACCGACAGCCATGTTGTCGATCAGCCGTGCCCCGCCAATGCGCGCGGCAACCAGCAGGCGCGCAGCCTGACCGGTGAACGACCGCAATGCCTCCATCGTCGCGTCATCCCGCAGATCGGCGTAATCGACCGACAGGAAGCCCGCACCAAGGATTTCGGCCTGCAGCACAGCAAGGCTGGCAGCCACATCTGACCCGCTTTCGATCGCCGTAATCGCCCGGCGCATCGCGGCTGACAGACCGGCTGCAGCGTCCCGCTCGGCGTCGGTCAAATACTGGTTGCGGCTGCTCATGGCGAGGCCGCTCGGTTCGCGTACTGTTTCCACGCCGATGATCGCATCGACATGCGGCAAGGTGAGATCAAGATCGCGGGCCATGCGGCGGATCACGGCCAACTGCTGCCAGTCCTTCTCACCAAACAACGCAAAATCCGGGCGCACCTGATTGAACAACTTGCACACCACGGTCGCAACGCCGTCAAAATGCCCCGGACGCGCCGCGCCGCAGGCCACTTCGCTCACCCCCGAGACCGAGATGTTGGTGGCATAGCCATCCGGATACATCTGATCGACTGTGGGGGCCCACAACACCGCCACGCCCTCGGCCTCCAGCAAGGCCGCATCAGCAGCCAGACGGCGCGGATAGGCATCCAGATCCTCGGCCGGCCCGAACTGGCGCGGATTGACGAAGATCGAGGCGACGACGTGGTCGGCACGCTTGCGGCCCTCACGCATCAGCGTCAGGTGCCCTTCGTGCAGAGCGCCCATGGTCGGCACGAATGCGATGGTTTTTCCCCCGTTTTTGAGGGCATCCACCGCCGCGCGAAGCTCTACAAGCCGATTGATGGTTTGCACGTTGGCGGCCTCTCCACTAAGTCCGGACAGACGGGCGATAGGGGGGCATCTGGCCTCCCGCAACCCCGACCGGCACATCACAACAGAGAGAACAGCCCCTTGTCGACTGGCCCGCACCGCATCGTCTTCGCCAACGAAAAGGGAGGGACCGGCAAGTCCACGACAGCCGTCCACGTCGCCGTGGCGCTCGCCTATCAAGGCGCGCGCGTCGCCGCGATCGACCTCGATTCCCGCCAGCGCACGATGCATCGCTATCTCGAAAACCGCGCCGAAACGATGCGCCGCCGCCAGGTTACGCTGCCGACAGCGGCGTTCGAGGTCTACGATGGCCAAAGCGAGGAAGAGCTTGACGCGCTGACCGAACGCCTCGGACAGAGCCATGATTTCCTCGTATTCGACACGCCCGGACGCGACGATCCGCTGGCCCGCCACGTCGCCACCCGCGCCGACACGCTGGTCACCCCGCTGAATGACAGCTTTGTCGACTTCGACTTGATCGGGCAGGTCGATGCCGAGACATTCAAGGTGCGCCGCCTGTCGTTCTATGCCGAACTGATCTGGGAAGCGCGCAAGAAGCGGGCGATGGCCACGATCAAGGATTCACGCCGCGAAATGGACTGGGTCGTCGTGCGCAACCGCACCGGCTATACCGAAGCGCGCAACCAACGCCGCATCGATCAGGCGCTGACGGAACTGTCGAAGCGCGTCGGCTTCCGCATCGCCAGCGGCTTGTCCGAGCGCGTGATCTATCGCGAACTGTTCCCGAGCGGGCTGACCCTGCTCGACAAGGGGCATCTGGGCGAGCTGGGCACCAGCCATCTTGTTGCGCGCCAGGAGCTGCGCACGCTGGTCATGGGCCTCAACCTGCCGGTGCCTGCCAAAGCCGCGCCCCCGGTTCAGCCACAGCCGCCAGCCCCGCTGGAAAGCGCTGCCTGATGGTCAAGCTGCTCACGCTCGCAGTCCTCGTCAGCCTTGCCTGCAAGCTGCTCGCCGGACGCTGGCCGTGGGAACTGCTATCGGGCGATCCGCGTTCGACCAGTGAAGCAAAGGCCCGCAATCTGCTCGGGGTTTCGGCCAGCGCGGATCATGAGGAAGTGATCGACGCGCATCGCCGCCTCATTGCGCAGGTTCACCCCGACCGGGGCGGATCGAACGAGGCGGTGCACGAAGCCAACGCCGCACGCGATCTGTTGCTGGCGCGGCTGAGCGACCGCCGCTCACGATAACGCTCGCGGCGGACAGGCAAGAAGGAACCGGGACAATGCGCCACACCTTCGACCCAACGATCCTGCGCGAATACGACATTCGCGGCGTTTTCGGCGAGACTCTCGGCCCGGATGACGCCCGTGCCATCGGCCGCAGCTTTGGCACCCGCGTAGCCCGGGCGGGTGGATCGCGGGTGGTGGTGGGCTATGACGGGCGGCTCAGTTCGCCCCTGCTGGAACACGCGCTGGTCGAAGGGGTGAATGCCAGCGGGATCGACGTGGTGCGCGTCGGCATGGGGCCGACCCCGATGCTCTATTACGCCGCAGCTTCAGTTCCAGATGTGCAGGGCGGCATTCAGGTAACCGGCAGCCACAATCCCGCCAATCACAATGGCTTCAAGATGGTACTTGAAGGAAATGCGTTCTTTGGGGCCGACATAATCGATCTCGGGCGGATCGCCGACGAAGGCGACTGGGTGTCCGGCACCGGCCAGACCGAAAGCGTCGACGTCATGGATGCCTACGTCGAGCGGCTGCTCGAAGGCCTCGACGGGATCGATCTGGTCGCGCTGGACGGCATCACCATCGCCTGGGACACTGGCAACGGCGCGGCTGGCCCCGTCGTCGAGGCGCTCACCGCCCGGCTGCCGGGCAACCATGTCCTTCTGTTTACGCGCGTGGACGGCCATTTTCCCAACCATCATCCTGATCCGACTGTGGAATCCAATCTCGCTGATCTGGTGCAGGCTGTCGTGCGAGGAAGGCTCGACTTCGGACTGGCATTCGATGGCGATGGGGACCGGATCGGCGCGGTCGACGGCACCGGGCGCACGATCTGGGGAGACCAGCTTCTCGCGATCTTCGCGGAAGACTTGCTGACTACCTCGCCGAAGGCCACGATTATCGCGGATATCAAATCGAGCAGCGCCTTGTTTGACCGGATCACGCAGCTTGGCGGCAATGCGCAGATGTGGAAGACCGGCCACTCGCTCATAAAGTCCAGAATGAAGGAAACTGGTGCCCTGCTGGGCGGGGAAATGAGCGGGCATGTGTTCTTCGCCGACCGTTATTACGGCTTTGACGATGCGCTTTATGCTGCCGTCCGACTCATCGCTGCGACCGCTCGCCTCGGAAAATCGGTCACGAAGATGCGTGCAGCCATGCCCGCAATGGTCAACACCCCCGAACTGCGCTTCGACATCGACGAAGCGCGCAAGTTCGCAGTGGTCGATGAAGTGCGCGCGCGGCTGCGTCGGCAAAGTGCGCGCATGTCGGAGATTGACGGGGTTCGGGTCGATACGCCCGATGGCTGGTGGCTGCTGCGCGCGTCCAACACACAGGACGTGCTGGTGGTCCGCGCCGAAGCCCGCAGCGACGAGGGCCTTGCCCGCCTGCTCGAGCAGGTCGACGCGCAACTGTCGGAATCCGGCATCGTGCGCGGCCAGCAGTTTGGCCACTAAAACAATGCCGCTTTGCCCTTGCCAAGTCCGATCGCGCTGACGCATCAGGGCGCGCGAAGGATAGAAAAAAGAATGCTCATCGGGATCGATCTGGGCACCACCAACTCTGCGGTGGCCCTGTGGAAGGACGGCGAAGCGCAGCTCGTGCCAAATGCACTGGGCGCGCTGCTGACGCCATCGGCCGTCTCGGTCCTGCCCGATGGCAAAACGCTGGTAGGCGCTGCGGCGCTGGAACGCGTGGCACTGAAAGACGGGGCGACCGCCACCAGCTTCAAGCGCCTAATGGGCACCGACCGCAATATCCGCCTCGGCCGCAAGGATTTCTCTGCCGAAGAGCTCTCAGCACTCGTCCTGATGTCCCTGCGCGACGATGTGACAGCGTTTACCGGTGAGCGTCCGACTGAGGCGGTCATTACCGTCCCTGCCTATTTCAACGATCGCCAGCGCAAGGCGACGCACCGTGCGGGCGAACTGGCGGGGCTGAACGTGCGCCGCCTGATCAACGAGCCGACTGCCGCAGCGCTCGCCTTCGGATTGCAGGACAAGGCCGAGCGCGAACCATTTCTGGTGTTCGACCTTGGCGGCGGCACCTTTGACGTCTCGATTGTCGAGATGTTCGAAGGCATCGTCGAAGTCCGCGCCTCGGCAGGCGACAATCGGCTCGGCGGCGACGATTTCAACGCCGCGCTGGTCACCGCCGCAGCGGGCCGCCTCGATCCCGACGGCAAACTTTCGAGCCTTGCCCAGACACAGGCCGACGCCCTGCTGCTTCAGGCCGCCGAACGCACCAAGCGCGCGCTCAGCGAGGCACAGGAAGCGGAATTCGCGGTCACGGTCGGGGACGAACGCCTGTCGGCCGTCATCACCGCGAGCGAGTTCGAGGCGCAGGCAGAAGGCCTGATCCGCCGTCTGCGCGACCCGGTGGTGCGCGCCCTACGCGATACCCAGATCGACGCAGCGTCGCTCAGCGAAATCGTGCTGGTCGGCGGGGCCACGCGCATGCCGCTGGTGCGCAAGGCGATTACCCGCCTTTTCGGGCGTTTCCCCAACTCTTCGGTCCACCCCGATCATGCCGTGGCGCTGGGCGCGGCGATTCAGGGCGGGTTGATCGCGCGCGATGGCGGGCTCGAGGAAATCCGCATCACCGACGTCTGCCCATTCACACTCGGCATCGAGACGGCGGAGCGCACCCAGCGCGGCATGGTCCAGCAGGGACTGTTCTCACCGATCATCGATCGCAACACCCCGGTGCCGGTCAGCCGCTCGGGCACCTACAGCACGATGAGCGCCAACCAGAAGCAGATCGAGGTGACGATCTATCAGGGCGAGGCGCGCGAGGTCTCGGGCAACGTCAGGCTGGGCACGCTCAAGGTGCCGGTGCCGCCTCGCGCCGAAGGCGAGGTCTCCATTGATGTGCGCTTTTCCTATGATAGTTCGGGCCTGCTCGAAGTCGATGTCGAAGTGCCGCTGACTGGAGCGAAGCACAATCTGGTCATCATCGACGAAGAGGACCGCAAGGTCACGCAGGATCTGGACGCTCGGCGCAAGGCCCTTGCAGCCCTGAAACACCACCCGCGCGAGGAGGCAGCCAATCAGGCGCTGCTCGCGCGTGCCGAGCGCTGCTTCGAGGAGTTCCTTGGCGATATGCGCGCTGCCATCGGGGAGCGGACGCTCGCATTTACCGCCGCACTCGACACCCAGGACCCGCGCCGCATTGCCGACGCTGCCGCCGGACTTTCAGCGCTGCTCGACGCGCTCGAAGCCCATTCGCCGCTGTGAGCGACCGGCCATGACTCCCACCCAAGCCTTCGGCGCGCTCGGCATCGCCAAGACGAGCGACATTTCTGCCGTTCGGCGGGCCTATGCCGAAAAGCTCAAGGCTATGGACGTCGACCGCGATGTCGCGGGCTTTGCGCGGCTGCGCGATGCGCGCGATGCCGCGCTGCGCTGGGCGCGGATGCAGGCCGCTCCTATTGTGGCTGACGATATCGCGGATGGTGCCACCGACACCGCTTCTCCGCCGGACGAAACAGAAGCAGACGCAGCCGGGCGCGAATCCTCAAGCTGGCTTTATGCAGCGCCAGAGCTTGCCGGAACCGCCGATCCGTCGCTGACCACACGGCTTGGCCAAAGCGCGCAATCGCTCGACGTCACGCCGGGATTTGCGCAGGCGCAAGCCCCCGCCGAACAGGCCATCGCGGTGAACCGCGACCCGTTCATCCGACCTGTCCTGCTCGGACTTGAACAGAACGCCGATGCGGTCATGCCGGCATGGGCACACGAACAGGCGCTCCACCGCCTGCTCCTTCCGGAAACCGGAGACGCCGATCTCCCGCCGCTCGAAGGCTGGGAAGAGGCCATGGCACGCGGCCACCTGAAGTCGGTGCTGCACAATGCCGAGACTGTCAGCGTGACCGCCTTTGACGAGGTCGACAATTGGCTCGGCTCCCTGCTCGCCCGCAGCTGGCCACGCTCGGCACCTTTGCTGGAACCCGCCGCACACGTGTTCGGCTGGGAAAGCGAGCGAGGTCAGGTCAGCGAGCGCCCGGCAGTCGCCTTCCTCAACGCCCGCCTGCGCGGGTTGCGATTCCGCGAGAAGGTGGAAGTGCCCGGCCATCCTCTGCACAAGGCGTGGACAGAACTCACCACGCCGGCGCAGCAGGGCAGCCGCAAGGGTTGGTTCGTCAAGCGCAGTGATGTCGAGCATTTGCTTGCCGGGGTCCGCAAGAACTTCCCCGAGCTGGAACACCATTTCGACCACTGGCGCGTCGCGCTTTGGGAGCGGCAGGATCACACCGGAACGGACGGCTGGTGGACCAAGACCCGGCTGATAATTTTCGCCGTCATCCTGCTCGCCCAGATCGCCCGCTTTGCGACGAGCGGGAGTGACCGCGACCGGCAGACCACCGAAGCGCCGCCACCTGTTTCGGAGAACCAAGGCGACAGCGACAGGGCCATCGTCTCGCGTGCTGTCACCGCCATCTTCGGCGAAGGCGTAACATTCGAACAGGTGCAAGCGCGTCAGCCCGATCTCGCCGCGCTGTTTTCCGCCAACCGGACGATCGCTCGCTCAGAAAACGACAGCGACGACGCCTATATCGCTAAAGTCCGCGATCTGGTGCGCGAGCGAATGTACATGACCGCGCTTACGGTGAAGGGACCGGTTCTGGAGGACGTCCAGCGTATCCGGGCCGATGTCCTGCGCGCTGCACGGCAGGCAGGGCCCGCGCAATGCATGGCCTACATCCGCACACGGCGCCTTGCGCCCGACGTGACCGTGGGTGTGCCCGTGCTGCTCCGCGAGCGTGACCTCGCGCGGCGGATGCTTGACGCCCGGCAGCTTGGCCCGCCCGCAAGGGTCGCGGGCGGGCGAACAAGCGTGCCCGGTAAATTGGTCGCCGAAGTGGTGCGTGCGACCGGCATCGGCGATGCGCGCGTACGTCAGGCAATGAACGGCAGTGGTTCCGACGCCGATCAATGCGCCGTCACCATCGCGCTGATCGATGCGGCGCTGGCCGCTCCCGCCAAAGAACGGCAGGCCATCCTTTCGGTCCTGTAGAACAATCCCTATCTTGAACGGGATGACGCTGCCACCCGCCATAGCTGACTGGTTTGCGCGGCGCGGGTGGCGCGTTCGCCAGCATCAGTGGGATATGCTCGAAGCGTCCGGTGCGGGCGAGCATGCGCTGCTCGTGGCCGATACCGGGGCGGGCAAGACGCTGGCAGGCTTCTTGCCGACATTGGCCGACTTTGCCGGCGACGATCCACCGGGCGATGGACTGCAC
>JAZKBJ010000124.1:8555-8969 GCA_040388685.1 Pseudomonadota bacterium | reverse complement strand
TCGCTCACGACGTGCAGCGCAATTTGCTTACCCCGATCGACGATATCAGCCTGCCCATGCGGGTCGAGACACGCAGCGGCGATACGCCGTCGGACCGCAAGGCGCGGCAACGGGTCAAACCACCGCACGTGTTGCTGACCACGCCCGAATCGCTGTCACTCCTGCTCAGCTATCCCGAGGCTGCGACGATGTTCGCAGGGCTCAAGCGGGTGATCATCGACGAGATCCACGCCTTTGCCACGGGCAAGCGCGGCGATCTGCTGGCGCTATCGCTCGCGCGGCTGCAAGCCATCGCGCCGGACATGCAGCGGGCAGCCCTGTCTGCAACGGTCGCCAGCCCGGACGACTTCCGCACTTGGCTTGCCCCAGATGGACGTGCCTCTTCGGTGCGGCTGGTTCACGGGGAGCCTCGTC
>JAZKBJ010000124.1:0-8545 GCA_040388685.1 Pseudomonadota bacterium | reverse complement strand
CTGAAGTCGCGATCCTCCATCCCGAGGACCAGCGGGTGCCCTGGGGCGGCCATGCGGCAGCGTGGGCGGTCCCGCAACTCTATAAAGCGATCCGCCAGAACAAGATCACCCTGATCTTCACCAACACGCGCTGTCTGGCAGAATACATCTTCCAGCTGCTGTGGGACGTGAACGACGACAAGCTGCCCATCGGCATTCACCACGGCTCGCTGTCCAAGGAGGCGCGGCGCAAAGTGGAGGGGGCGATGGCCCGAGGCGAATTGCGCGCGCTTGTCTGCACGGCGAGCCTCGACCTGGGCGTTGACTGGGGAGACATCGATCTGGTCGTCCAGATGGGCGCGCCCAAGGGCTCGTCGCGCCTGCTCCAGCGGATCGGCCGCGCCAATCACAGGCTCGACTGTCCCAGCCGCGCCATGCTGGTGCCCGGAAACCGGTTCGAGTTCCTTGAGGCCTTTGCCGCGCAGCAGGCGGTCGAGCAGGGACAGCGCGACGGCGAGGACTTCCGCGCAGGGAGCCTCGACGTGCTCGCGCAGCATGTCATGGCCTGTGCGTGTTCCGGGCCTTTTGAAGAGGCGTCGCTGCTGGCCGAAGTGCGTTCGGCCCATCCCTATCGGTGGATCGACGAGGCGCAGTGGTCCCGCGTGCTCCAGTTCGTGGCGACCGGCGGCTATGCCTTGCGAGCCTACGACCGGTTCAAGCGCATCGTGCGCGACAAGGGTGGATCGTGGCGCCTTACCCATCCCGAACACGCCGCGCGGCACCGGCTGAATGCAGGGATCATTGTCGATTCAGAGATGCTCGAAGTCCGCTTCCGCAACGGCCGCAGCCTCGGCAAAGTCGAGGAATCGTTCGGGGCAACGCTCTCTCCCGGCGATACCATTCGTTTCGCGGGGATGGACCTGGAAGTCGAGGGCGTGCGCGATCTGGAACTGATCGTGCGCGCGGCAAAGAAGCCCGGGCAGATTCCCAGCTACATGGGTGCTCGCCTGCCGCTCACCACCCATCTGGCCGAGCGCGTTCGTGCACTGCTGGTGGACCGTGCCGGCTGGTCACGGTTCCCGGACGACGTTCGCGAATGGCTCGAAATGCAGGATTGGCGCAGCCGCCTGCCGGGCCCCGGCGAACTTCTGGCCGAGAGTTTCCCGCAGGCCGGACGGCATTACACGGTCTACTACACGTTTGAAGGGTGGAATGCGAACCAGTCACTGGGGATGCTGATTACCCGGCGGATGAACGATCGTGGTTTGATGCCGCTTGGTTTTGTCGCCAACGACTATGCTCTGGCCGTGTGGAGCGTAAAGCCGGTAGACGATCCTGCGCCTTTGCTCTCACCGGATATTCTTGCGCACGAATTTGTCGAATGGGTGCAGGAATCACACCTGCTGCGCCGCGCCTTCCGTGAGGTGGCCGTCATATCGGGACTGGTCGAACGCCAGCATCCGGGTAAGCGCAAGTCCGGCAAACAGGTCACGTTCTCGACCGACCTGATCTATGACGTGCTGCGAAAGTACGAACCTGACCATCTGCTGATCGAAGCGGCCTGGGCTGACGCACGCGCGCGGATGACCGACGTCGGCCGCCTGGGAGATTTGCTGGACCGTGCCGCTGGCCAGCTGGTTCACGTAAAACTTGACCGGGTTACCCCACTTGCAGTGCCGGTTTTGGTGATGATCGGGCGCGAAACTCTGCCAGCCGGCGCAGCTGACGATGAGCTTCTGATTGAGGCCGAGACGCTGGCAGCGGCAGCCATGAGGGCGGATTAGCGGACAAACAAAAGGGGAGCGGATTTCTCCGCCCCCCTCAATTGCTTTTGCGTCTGGCTGGAAACCCGCCGCCCTTCTTGAAAGCCTTACTGGGCCTTCTGGAAGGTTGCGAAGTTCTCGTTCCCGACGAAGCCGAACTTCGTGACCTTCGAATCCGTGATGATCTTCATCAGCTGGTTCGCGATCTCGTAGCTGGCGTATTCCTCGGGCTGGAACTGCAGTTCCGGCTCGGGATTGATCGCCTTGGTCGATTCGAGGATCGAGACAAGCTGACCCGTGTTGATCGGTGCGCCGTTCCAGAGGATCTGGTTCTGCATCGTCAGGACGAGCTTGTTCTTGATCGGGTCGATCTGAACCGCGTCGGTTGGCGGCTGTGGCTGCGGCAGGTCGATGTTGACCGCGTGGGTGGCCACAGGAATGGTAATGATGAACATGATCAGGAGAACGAGCATGACGTCGATCAACGGCGTCGTGTTCATTTCCATCATCGGCTGGCCATCATCGGCGCCGGCGCTCATACCCATATCTGGTACTCCTGTTCGTTCTCTTGCCCGGTCGGACGCCCAGGTTGCCATGCGGCGTCCTGGCCGTTCCGATCGGCGTCAACCGGTGGGGTCAACCGGGGTGGAGATAAAGCCGACCTTCGGATAACCCGCCGACTGGACGTTGTAGATGGCCCCTGCGATGCACTTCCAGGGAACGTTGACGTCCCCGCGGATCTGCACTTCCGGGATCTTTTCCGGATCCATGTTGGCGGCGCCGCCTTCACGCTTCACGATCGCATCGAGGCGATTGAAAGCCTGCTGGTACAGCTCCTGATTGTCGACCGGGGTCTGGTTATTGAAATAGACGCGGCATTGGCCGGTGCGCGAAGAGCCTTCGTATCCGGCCTCCTTCGGGCTGCGGCCTGCAGCATCAGTCGAGACGACCGAAAGCATCAGGTTCTCGACCTTGTCCTGCGATTCCTCGCTGGGAAGGACGGGGACCTTGAGCTTTTCGACAGTCTGGATCGCGACGGGCACCGCGATGAGGAAGATGATCAGCAGCACCAGCATCACGTCCACGAGCGGCGTGGTGTTGATGTCCGACATCGGGCGTTCTTGACCGCCAGCGCCGCCTACAGACATTGCCATGGGTTACATCCTATCCGTTCTGAGCCGCGGAAGAGTGCCGGAGCTTTCCCAAAGGGTGAGCTCCGGCTGAAGCCCCGCGTTTCCGGACCGGGCCGGCAGCCGAGGCCACCAACCCAAGCCCAGCTTACTTCTTGACCGGAGCGGCCGGGGTGGCAGGAGCTGCGGCAACCGCAGGCTTGACAGCACCCTTCGAGTTGATGTTCGCCAGCAGATCGGTCGAGAAGCCCGAGAGCAGCTCTGCGATGCGCTTGTTGCGTGCCTGCAGCCAGTTGTAGGCAAGCACTGCAGGAACGGCGACGAGCAGACCGAGCGCGGTCATGATCAGTGCTTCACCGACCGGACCTGCGACCTTGTCGATCGATGCCGAACCGGCGAGGCCGATGTTGATCAGAGCGCGATAGATGCCGACCACGGTGCCGAACAGGCCGATGAACGGCGAGGTTGCACCGACGGTTGCCAGGAACGGCAGGCCGCTCGACAGACGCGAGTTGATCGAAGCTTCCGAACGGGCGAGCGAACCGTGCAGCCAGTCATGGGCTTCCATGGCATCGGTCATCTTCGAGTGCTGGTCTTCAGCGGCAACGCCGTCGTCGACGAGCTGGCGCCAGGCCGAGTTCTTGTCGAGCTTGGTCGCGCCTTCGCGGATCGAGCTGGCGCGCCAGAACTGGCCGCGGACAGCCTTGTACTGACCGAGAATCTTGTTCTGTTCGAAGAACTTCGTGAACAGGATGAAGAACGAGCCGAACGACATGATGCCAAGGATGATGACGGTGGCATAGGCGATGAAACCGCCCTGCTGCAGCGCTTCGGCGAAACCGAACTTGTTCTGCGGCGCGGCATTGGCAGCCCCGGCGGCAAGGTTGTAGATGAACATGCGAGTCTTCCTCTTCAATTCAAATCAAAGTGCGTGAAAGCCGTTGTTGACGGACTTTCGTGTCTGGCCAGGCTGAATCAGTCCTTGGGAATGATCCAGCGAATCTGGTTTGAATACGAGCCCGAGGCCGGGTTGCCCTCGCCATCCGTAGCGGGCGTGAAGCGCGCGCGACGACGGACGTTGGAACATGTAGCCTCGTCAAGATCGGGGCTGCCGGAAGATCTGGTGATCTGGCAGTCCGTGACCTTGCCATCGGGACCGATGGTGACACGAAAACCCGTGGTGCCTTCACGCTCTTCGCGAAGCGCACGCGAGGGGTAGTCGTTCGACGTCGCCCAATTGCCCGGGTTGCCCTTGGGGACAGCACCCTTCGGCGTAAACCGCGGCGCGGGAGGCGCTGCAGGCGCTGGAGGCAGGGCCACAGGCGCTGGCGGAGCCGGCGTCGGGGGCGCTACATTCACCGTCTGAACCTGCGGGGCAGGCGCGTTAAAGCTGATCGGCGGCGGAGGCGCGACGATCGGCGGTGGGGGCGTGTCATCCTTCGGAGGAGGAGGCGGCGGCGGTTCTTCCGGCGGCTTCTCTTCCTCGATGTTGACCGCCGAGGTTACCTCTTTCACCTTCTTGATCGCCTCATACGCCAGTCCTGTGACCAGCGCATAGCCGACGACGACATGAAGGATCGCAACGATGACGAGCGCGGTGATCTTGTTACCGCTCATCTGTTGGTCAGCGTATGCCATTCAGCTCCAATACTCCTGATCGCCCACCCGGACATGATGCGCACGGATGCACGCCCTGACCATGGTGGAGCCCGCACGCAAGATCACCGTCCTGCGCGAAAGCCAATCCAGCAAATTTCAATCCACCCTGCCGGCAACCCGGTCCACCGACAGCAACCCGGGTGGGTTGGCGGCGGCAAGCGTCGGGCTGCTTGTTTTTAGATTGCCCGAACGGATGGCATCTTTAACGGCGAAGCCATAGCCGCGCAAATGCTTTATCCGTTAACTGGCGATTCATGGTTCCACTGGCTGGAATGACCGCAAAATGACGGTGTGCGGCCCCCGATGGTGCCGCCGGAGACAACGACATGCCGAGAATGCTGAAACGATTTGCCCTGTCACTTCTGCTATGTCCGCCTTTCGCTACGGGGCTCATCGCATCCCCCTCCATGGCGCAACAGCCAGTGATTCGGCCACTTGGCAACGCTGTCACCAATGCGTCCGATGCTCTCACTTATGCCGACATTGCCGATCTTGCCGATGCTGCCGAAGTGGTCCTGAAGGCTCAGGTCAAAAATGCCAACCGGCTTAAGCCCGAACAGGCCCCGGGCCTGGCTCCCGGTATGGCGCGCATGCTGATCGAAGCGCGGACGCTCGCCGTAATTTCCGGTCCGGCCATGGGCGAGACCGTGCGCTACCTTGCCGACGTGCCGCTGGACGCCAAAGGCAAGCCGCCGAAGCTCGGCAAGGCGCTAGTGCTGGTGTTTGCCCGGACCGTTTCAGGCCGCACCGGCGAACTGCGTCTCGTCGATGGCGGCGCCCAGCTTGCATGGTCCACCGCCGCCGAGGCCCGCACCCGCCAGATCCTGACGGAACTGCTGGCTACCGATGCCGCTCCGCGGATCAAGGCCTTGCGCGAAGTCCTGTTCGTACCGGGGAATCTGGCGGGCGAAGGCGAAACACAGGTCTTCCTGCAGACCGAAACGGGGGCGCCGGTTTCGCTGTCGGTGGTGCGGCGGCCGGGGATGGAGCGCGCCTGGGGCGTCAGTCTTTCCGAGATCGTCGATCAGGCGGCCCGCCCGCCCGCCCGCGATTCCTTGACGTGGTATCGCCTCGCCTGCTTCCTTCCAGCCACGATCCCCTATGGTGCGGGTCTATCCGGCAACGAGGCAGATCACGCCGCCGCCGCCGAGGACTACGCTTTCGTGCTCGCGCAATTGGGGCAATGCACCCGAACCCGCCCGGCAGTGGTGCGCTGACGATTCCCGCTGTTGCCCCGCGCCGCCCTGTCCCCTAAGGCGCGCGCGGATATCTCAGGTGGACGGGAATGATATGAGCGAACCTTTGCGCATCGCGCTGGCCGGACTCGGTACGGTCGGCGGCGGGGTGATCCGGCTGATCGAGGCGAATGCCAAACTGATCGAACGCCGCGCGGGCCGCCCGATCGTGATCACCACCGTCAGCGCACGCAACCGCAACAAGGATCGCGGCTTCGACGTTTCGCAGTATGCCTGGGAAGACGATATGGTCATCCTCGGCGAACGTCCCGATGTCGATGTCGTGGTCGAACTGGTCGGCGGGGCCGATGGCCCGGCGCTGGCGCTGGCGCGCACCACTTTCGAGGCTGGCAAGGCGCTGGTCACCGCCAACAAGGCAATGATCGCGCATCACGGCGTTGAGCTTGCCACCAAGGCCGAAGCCGCCAAGGTCGCGCTCAAGTTCGAGGCCGCGGTTGCGGGCGGAATCCCGGTGATCAAGGGCCTGAAGGAAGGTGTCGCCGCCAACGAAATCGCGCGGGTCTACGGCATTCTCAACGGCACCTGCAATTTCATCCTCTCGACCATGGAGGATACGGGCCGCGATTTCGCCGACGTGCTCGCCGAGGCACAGGCCAGGGGCTTTGCCGAGGCCGACCCCAGCTTTGACATCGACGGCATCGATGCTGCGCACAAGCTTTCGATCCTCTCGTCGATCGCGTTCGGCACGGCGGTGGACTTCAAGCCCGTCGCTGCGACCGGCATCCGGCGCGTGCTTGCCGCCGATATCGCACAGGCCGATGCACTGGGCTACTACATCCGCCTGATCGGCATGGCGCAGACCGAGATCGACACCGAGGGCAATCGCCGTCTGTTCCAGCGCGTGCATCCGCACCTCGTGCACCGCGATCATCCGCTCGCCCATGTCGACGGCGCGACCAATGCGGTCGTGGCCGAGGGCAACTTCGTCGGACGCCTGCTGTTCCAGGGCGCGGGCGCGGGCGATGGTCCGACCGCCAGTGCGGTTGTTGCCGACCTGATCGACATTGCGCGCGGCGATATCGGCGCACCGTTCTCGATCCCCGTGGCCGAACTCGATTATGCCGCGCCTGCCGAAGTCGGCCACCGCATCGGCAAGGCCTATATCCGCTTCAACGTGGCCGACCGCCCCGGCGTTCTTGCCGAGATCACCGCCGCGATGCGCGATGCGGGCGTGTCGATCGAAAGCCTGATCCAGAAGGGCAATTCGGACAATGCGCAGGTCATGGTGGCCATGGTCACGCATGAAGGTCCGGAAAGCGCGATCACCGAAGCGCTGCGTCTGCTCGATGGTTCGCCTGCACTGGCCGAAGCGCCGCTGGTAATGCACATTCTGGGCGACTGAATCCAGTCAGGGCGCGGGAATCTCACCCTTTGCGATCCGGTCCGCGTCCGATCCCGGTGGTGGTGGCGGCAACGCCTTGATGTCGAAGTAGTAGACGGGGGCGGGAACGCCGCCAAGGCCGATGCAACCGCGGCTGCAGTCCCGAAGGCCCGAGACGTTGGGCGCTCGTGGCAGGCCGTCGCGTGTCGATTTGGCGCTTTCGGTCTCGTCGCGCAGCGGGATGCGTTCCTTGTCGCTGGCCTCCTTGCCCCCGCACACGACGATCGTGCCATCGGATCGCTGCATCGGACGGCAACGCTCTGCCTGTGCGCCCGTCAGCAGGCGCTGCGACATTGTTGCATCGTCCGCTGCGCCCGCGCCAGCAGGTGCGGCCGGGCCCTGAACCGGGGAAGAACCTGTCGCCTGGGCCTGCACATATGCGGGCGCTGCGCTGAAAAGAAGCGCAAGACCGCTAAAAACCGCTACTCTTCGTCTCGACAAGACCCTTGCCTCGCGTCTAGTGCCTAGGTCACACCCACGTCACCTGTGCCATGCAATGACGCCCATGCGACGGAAATGATAGTTACGCATACGTTTGCACAATATTTGCACAGCAAGAGTGCCGCGTCGAGCCGGTCCTGCCGGTCCAACCCTGCACAATGGCTGAACACTGCGCCCGAGTAATTGATCCGAGCCTTTGACCTATAGGGAGCCATCGTGACCGACAAGCCCACCAACCCCGCCCCATCGCAAGTCCTTGACCGCGTGCTTGTGCTCGAAATGGTCCGCGTCACCGAAGCTGCTGCCATCGGCGCGTCGCGCCTGATCGGTCGCGGCGACGAGAAGGCGGCCGATGCTGCCGCCGTCGAAGCGATGCGCGCGGCATTTAACGAGCTGTACATGGATGGCACCGTGGTCATCGGCGAGGGCGAGCGCGACGAAGCCCCGATGCTGTACATCGGCGAGAAGGTCGGCTCGGCTCCGGGCGTAGGCCCCAAGATCGACATCGCATTGGATCCGCTCGAGGGCACGACGATCACCGCCAAGGCCGGGCCGAATGCGCTTGCCGTGCTGGCAGTCGCCGAAGAAGGCGGGCTGCTCAACGCGCCCGACGTCTACATGGACAAGCTGGCGGTCGGCCCGGGCTATCCCGAAGGCATCATCGACCTCGACAAGTCGCCGACCGAGAACGTCAAGGCCGTCGCCGCCGCCAAGGGCGTCGCGCCGGGCGACATCATCGTCTGCGTGCTCGACCGGCCACGCCATGAAGCGCTTATCGCCGAACTGCGCTCGCTGGGTTGCGGCATCGCGCTGATCCCGGACGGTGACGTTGCGGGCGTGATTGCGGTCACCAACGACGACACCGGCATCGACATGTACATGGGCACCGGCGGCGCGCCCGAAGGCGTGCTGGCCGCGGCCGCGCTGCGTTGCATC
>JAZKBJ010000123.1:4356-4604 GCA_040388685.1 Pseudomonadota bacterium | reverse complement strand
ATCGAGGAAACCGCCCGCCTTGCACCAGCGCGCATCCGCTATCTGGGCGAGGGCGATTACGTGACCCGGCGCTATGTAAGCCAGGGCGCCGAGATGAACACCGGCGAATATTTCGACTATGATTGCGTCGTGCGCGACGGCATGCCCATCCGCGATCATTTCACGCTCGACGTGCATGGCTTCATGATCGGCAAGCATCAGTCGGAGATTACCGACTTCCATGACAAGCCTGCGGTCGATGCGCACTA
>JAZKBJ010000123.1:2861-4346 GCA_040388685.1 Pseudomonadota bacterium | reverse complement strand
GGCGTTGGTCACGCGCTTGTGCGGCGCAACGCGCACGGCGGCGCAGGGGTGGATGATCCGCACGTCGGCAGACCTTTCGGCGCGGGCGAAGGAAAAGGTCGCGGGATACCAGCACAGCGGTGGAATCCAGCCACCGGCGGGTGAAGCGCATGTCGATTATAATGAAGTGACCGGCCGCCGCGCCGCCGCGCGAATCTATGCCGACCGCTTTCCGGACGGGCCGGGCTACAAGCGCTCCATCTGTTTTTCGCTGTGGCGGACGTTCTCGCCCGGCCCGCAGGACTGGCCGTTGGCGGTGTGCGACGGACGCACTGTGACGAACGAGGAAACCGCGTCCAACACGTTGTTCGTGGTCGATGAATTCCCGGTTGGCGATGCGCTGACCGCGCAGGTCGAGGGCGAGGACCAGATGATCGCTGCGACGATCTTCAAGCACCGTGACCGTCACCGCTGGTGGTATTTCTCGAACATGGCGGCAAGCGACGTATTGCTGTTCAAGTTTCAGGACAGCGATCATTCGGTGACGTGGCGGTGCCCGCACACTGCGTTTCATGACACCAGCTTTGCGGATGCGAAAACCCGCACCAGCATCGAGGTCCGCTGCATCGCCTATTTCGAGTGAGGCAGCCAGCGCCTGCGCAAAAAAGGTAGGGTCTGTTCGGCAAAACGTAGGGAGTTGACGACCTGCGTTTTTGCCGACAGAGCCATGCGCCATGATCGAACCTAGTCTTTTTCGCAGTGTCCTTGGCGCATGGCCCACCGGGGTGTGCGTGATCACCTCTGTCGATGCCGATGGCCGCCGCCACGGTCTCGTTGTGGGCTCGTTCTCGTCGATTTCGCTCGACCCGCCGCTTGTGGGCTTCTTTCCGGACAAGCGTTCCAGCACCTGGCCGTCGATCGCGCTCACCGGACGGTTCTGCGTCAACGTGCTGGGCGCGGACCAGCTGGAGCTGTGCAAGCGCTTTGCCGCGCGCGCCGATGACAAGTTTGCCGAACTTGCGCACGGCCATAGCCCGTCGGGCCTGCCAGTGCTGGATGATGCGATTGCCTGGATCGATTGCCGGATCGAGCGGGTGGAAGACATCGGCGATCATTTGCTGGTGGTGGGTGAGGTCGAGGCACTCGCCCGGCGCGAGGAGGGCACGCCGTTGCTGTTCTTCCGCGGCCAGTACCATGACGTGACGGGCCTTCCCGGCGCCTGATCCTGTGCCCGCTCCGGGGGCCGGCACTTGCTAAAACGCTAAAAAATGTCGGTGTTTTGACTTTCGTCAACGCAGGTGCAGCACGCGCGCCCTATCTCTTAATTCGACGAAGCGGGGCGCTATTCTCCCCACAGACAACCGCCCCGCTTCGGCGATTTCTCCCCAACTCGGGCGGTCCGGCGTTCCCGGCCCGCCCGATTTTTTGATTCGTTTGGGTTGGCAGAGCGCCTGACTTCGTCTTTTCGCCAATTGCTTGCACCGCCTTGTAATGATACCGCGCATG
>JAZKBJ010000123.1:0-2851 GCA_040388685.1 Pseudomonadota bacterium | reverse complement strand
GAGTTCATGCGACACCTGCGTTGTCCGTAACCGGGCAATTTGTTCCGGCCTTGATGACCGCGAGATCGTGGCGCTCAATACGCTTGGCCGCAGGCGCAACGTGACGGCGGGCGAACCGCTGATCTGGGAAGATGACGATTCGCTGCTCGTTGCCAACGTGATCGAGGGCGTGCTCAAGCTGACCACCAGCACCGAGGACGGGCGCGAACAGATCGTCGGCGTGGCCTATCCATCGGATTTTATCGGTCGCCCGTTCGGCCAGACCAGCAGCGCGAGCGTCGTCGCGCTGACCGATGCCCGGGTCTGCGTGTTTTCGCGCAATGATTTCGATCGTTACGCGCGCGAGCATCCCGAACTTGAGCACAAGCTTCTGGAACGCACGCTGGCGGAACTTGATCGCACGCGGTCATGGATGATGCTTCTGGGGCGCAAGAACGCTTCGGAAAAGATCGCGACGTTCCTTCTCGAAATGTCGGACCGCCTGGCCGAGACCGGCTGCAGCTCGTCCGGCGGCCCGGCCCGGCGCTTTTCGTTGCCATTCTCTCGCCAGCAAGTCGCGGATGTGCTGGGCCTGACGATCGAGACGGTCAGCCGCCAGTTCACCAAGCTGAAAAATGACGGTGTCGTCGAACTGCCTTCGCGCCGCGAGGTGGAGATCGTCAACCGGGCAGCGTTGCTCGCTCTGGCGGGGTGAACCCGATTTCCAAGGCGTGAAAAGCCCCGGAGGTCATTTGACCGTCCGGGGCTTTTCGTTTCAAGTGGCGGGCAGGCTTGCAACGCGGTGATCCCAGAACCGCGCCGCCTTCCTGCCCGCCATCCCCCTTGCTCGGCGCGCGTGGGGGGCGCCGGGCAGGTGGGGGAACCGGTCAGAAGCGGTAGGCAAGCCCGGCGCTGACGACCCACGGGTCGAGCGAATGCTTGGTCGTGAGGACTTCGGCGGCGCCGACATAGAAGTGGGCGGTCGTGTCCATGAAATACTTCTTGGCATCGAGGCTGAGCCCCAGGCCCTTGTCGTTCAAGGGAACGTCGACGCCTGCCTGAAGAGCGAAGCCGACGTCATTGGCGAACCTGACCTTGTCCACGCCGAGCGGGGTGATGCTGGAACCCGGCTTTTCGCCGAAATACAGGAACATCGACGGGCCGGCGCCGATATAGGGCTTGATCCCGCTACCCAGCGGCAGGTGATACTTCAGCGTCAGGGTGGCCGGCAGGACCAGCACGTGATCGACGATATGGTCCGCGGCCGCCAGCGTGCCGGCGCCGCTGACATGGTGCTGGGTGAAGCAGCAGATCGTCTCTGCCGAGATGTTGGGGCTGAAGAAGTATTCCACCGCAAGCGTCGGCACGTAGTTATCGTTGGCCGTGGTCTGCGCGCCGACAGTCAGGCCGAGCGGGTCGTTCTTCACTTCGACGATCTTGCCGTCGGGCAGCACGCCGGTGCCGAGCACCTTGACCTGCAGCTTGCCTTCGGCGGAACCAGCCATCGCCGGAGCCGGAGCCAGCATTGCGGCGGCGAGAACGGCAGCCAGTGCGGCGGGTTTCGCGGCGGTCATCAGCTTTTTCATTGCAACTGTCCTGCGTCACGGATGGCCTGCCCCTCGCAGACCGATGCTTTCTCCGTGGCGTGAGCAGCCTGATGCACCGCAGCGAATCGTCCGACATTGACGGAGCGCAAAAATGGGAAATCACGCTCTAAGCCTAAAGTATGAGGCTGATTTTCCGCGATTTGATGTCGGTCAATGTTCGCGGAGCCGCTCGGGTGCAGCGCGACATCAACATCACTCATGGAAGGAAGGCTCCATGGAATCCGCTCTCTCGCGCTCGGGCTTATGGCTCGCAGGGCTTCTTCTTGCCGTTCTCGCCTGCGCCGCCGCAGTCGACACCGGTTTTGCCATTCACATGGGCATCGTCGCATTGGCCTGCATCATCGGGCTGGTCGTAACGCTGCGCGGCGTGGACCTGTCGCGCGCGATCCTTGCGCCCGATCAGGGACGCTATGACGATGACGTGATCCGCTGGGGCGTGATTGCAACCGTGTTCTGGGGCATGGCCGGTTTTCTCGCGGGCCTTGTCATCGCGCTGCAGCTCGCGCTGCCGATGCTGAACCTGGGCCTGGAATGGACCGCGTTCGGACGGTTGCGTCCGCTGCACACATCTGCCGTCATCTTCGCTTTTGGAGGCAACGCGCTGATCGCCACGTCGTTCTACGTCGTGCAGCGTACTTGCCGGGCGAGGCTGGCCTTCCCCGGCCTCGCCCGTTTCGTGTTCTGGGGCTATCAGCTGTTCATCGTGCTGGCCGCCACCGGCTACCTGCTCGGCATTACGCAGGGCAAGGAATATGCCGAGCCGGAATGGTACGTCGATATCTGGCTGACCGTGGTCTGGGTCGCCTACCTTGCGGTCTTCGTCGGCACCATCGTCAAGCGGACCGAGCCGCACATTTATGTGGCCAACTGGTTCTACCTGTCGTTCATCGTGACCGTGGCGATGCTCCACATCGTCAACAATCTGAACTGGCCGATCAGCTTTGTCGGCAGCCGCAGCTATCCGATCTTTGCAGGCGTGCAAGGCGCGCTGGTGCAGTGGTGGTATGGCCACAACGCCGTCGGCTTCTTCCTGACCGCCGGCTTCCTGGCGATGATGTATTACTTCGTGCCCAAACAGGCCGAGCGCCCGGTCTATTCCTACCGCCTGTCGATCATTCACTTCTGGGCGCTGATCTTCCTCTACATCTGGGCGGGTCCGCACCACCTCCACTACACCGCGCTGCCCGACTGGGCGCAGACGCTGGGCATGGTGTTCTCGGTGATGCTGTGGATGCCGAGCTGGGGCGGCATGATCAACGGCCTGA
>JAZKBJ010000122.1:9442-13709 GCA_040388685.1 Pseudomonadota bacterium | reverse complement strand
TCAGGTGACCATCGTCGCAAAAAGACCGACAAAGGTGCGCTCTTGGTCCTGGTCTATCCATTTCGAACGTGAGCCCGACGACGCCGCAACCACGCCCAAAGAGCAGTAAGATAGAGTACTGGCAGCGACAGGCCAGTCAGCAACACGAGGATGCGGCCGGGAAGTCGAGCGACCTCACCGCTATGTACCGGGAAGGCGCCATCCAAAATGCGGTTGGCCAAGGGGCCATTCGATGCATCGTAGGTGGAAAGTATTCTAACGCTCCCCGCATCGACCACTGCGAGGCTTGTGCCGGACCAGATCCGCCATTCTGCCGGACGGCGCAGGCGAACCTGATACACGGAGGACGGGGGGGTCGGAAGGGTGATCGAGGTCAGCGAAGCGTCGGGAACCGCCTTGGTCGCTAGAGCAAGCGCCCGGTCGGCGCCTATCGTCGTTTCAAGAAAATGCCCCGGCTTTGGCCTGTAAGATGGCTGATAGTCGGCATAGCGTTCTGCCCAGGCACGCAGCGGCTTGCCGAAATCCATCATTGCCCCGCTGACAGCCACCAGTGCTAGCGCAATGGCGACAACTAGCCCGATCGCCCGATGCCATCCGAAGAGCTTCTGGCTCCGCGTGCGCCATCGCCGCAGCGAAAACGCAGCCCGCCAATGGCCAAGGCGCGGCCATCCCAGCCAGACGCCGCTTCCTGCCATCGCCAGCAGCACCAGCCCCGATGTGCCCAGCAGCCATTCGCCGCGCTCACCCAGCAGCAGCGAATGGTGGACATTGTAGACCCAGCGCCAGAAATTTCCCCCGTCGGGGCTTGTCGGTGCGCGTTCCCGAAGGCCGAGGATCCGACCAGAGGCGGCATCCATCAGCACCGTCCGCTTACCCTTCGCGGGATCACCGAAGGTAACGCCGAGGATCGATCGGTCCGGATAGTAGAGGCCGATTGCTTCGGGTTCTCCGCCCTGCACGAGCGCTGCCGTCGCCACGAGTTCATCGAGCGGGCGCGGCGGGCCGGACGTGGCCGTCAGCGCTGCGCGGTCGAAGTCGCGATGGAAGACCAGCATGGCCCCGGTGAGGCCCTGCAGGGCCCACAGCGCGCCGAGCGTCAAGCCAAGGCAGAGGTGCAAAAATACCACCACGCGCTTGATGCGCTGGCTGGCTCGCCAAGGCCAATGCATGCGTTTCAATTCCCCTGATGCAGAAATGTTATTGCGATGCGTTCGCATTAGCAGTAGCGATAGCGCCAACAGGAGGAACCATCAATGAGATTCGAATTTGCCACCATGACGGCCCTGGCCGCGCTTCTGACTGCCGTGAGCACCCCGGCACTCGCTGCCGAGGCTGCGGCTGCAGATTCCGGGGCGGATGTAGACCAGCGCACGATCGTCGTGACTGGCGCGAAGGACGGCTACGCCCCCAAGGACACGACGGTCGCCAAGATCCCGGCGGAATTGCGCGACATCCCGCAGGCGGTGAACGTGGTGCCTGAAGAAGTGCTGCGCGATCAGCGCGCGCTATCCATCCAGGATGCGCTCAAGAACGTCCCCGGTGTCGGCATGAGCCATGGCGACGGCCAGCGCGACCAGGTGACGATCCGCGGCTTTAGCGCCATTTCAGACCAGTTCGTCGATGGCTTCCGCGATGATGCGCTCTATTTCCGCGACCTCTCCAACGTCGCGCGGATCGAGGTGGTCAAAGGCCCGGCGGCGGTACTCTATGGGCGCGGCTCGTCGGGCGGCCTTATCAACCGCGTCACACGCAAGCCCGGCGAGAACGTCGCCTCGTTCACGCTGTCCGCGGGAAGCTGGAATACCAAGCGCGGCGAATTCGATGTCGGACGGGTTCTCGCTGGCGGCGATGCGGCATTCCGCCTCACCGGCGCGCTGGAGCGCAGCGGCAGCTTCCGCCAGTTCCAGTTCCTTGACCGCGAAACGATTTCGCCGTCGATGCTGCTGCGGCCGGGCGCGGATACCGAACTGTTGATCCAGGCCGATTACCTGCGCGATGCGCGCATCACCGATTTCGGCATACCCGCAATCAATGGACGCCCGGTCGAAGTTGCGCCGGAGATCTACTACGGTGCGGCCAACGCCCGCGATGCCGATGTTAGCCGTTCGCGGGTGACGTCGCAGACGGTAAGCCTGACGCACCGCTTCTCCGACAGTCTCAGCCTGCGCAATGGTTTCCGCCACTACGACTATGACCTCGACCGGCGCAACACGCTGTCCGGCGCTGTGCTGCCGGTGACGGCAACGCGCCCGCGCCCGCTGGTTTCGCTCAACCGGTCGAACTTCTTCCGCGACGAGGATGGCTGGTCGAACCAGCTTGAGCTGACGCACATCGTCCAGCTGGCAGGCATGCGCCACACGCTGCTTTATGGTGTCGAGATCGCCCGGCAGACCAAAATCCAGAAGCTCTATTCGGCCAATGGCTTCACCACGGTCGACCTCTACAACCCGGTACTGCCGGTCGTGGCGGTCGACCTCGGCGGAACGCCCGCGACCCACAACGAGGGCCGGTTCAAGAACGAGGGGCTCTATGTTCAGGACCTCATCGACTTCGGTTCGGGGTTCAAGGCGCTGGTCGGCCTGCGCCGGGACTGGTTCGAGCAACGCACGATCCAGCGGCTTGTCTTGCCCAACCTTTACCGCAAGGACGCCGAGTGGAGCCCGCGCGCGGGCCTCGTTTTCCAGCCCGATGACCAGCAGAGCTACTATGCCTCGTGGAGCCGCTCGTTCCAGCCATCGGGCGAAGGCTTTGCGCTGGCCGCGAACAATGCCGGAATCGAACCGGAGAAGACAACCAACAAGGAAGTGGGCGCCAAATACTCGCTGCTGGGCGGGCGATTGAACGCGACGGTGTCGTTGTTCGAGCTTGAGCGGACCGGGATCAAGTCAGCAGCGCCCGGCTCTACGGTGCTGATCCCGATCGGCACGCAGCGCACGCGCGGGCTTGAGCTTTCAGCAAACCTCGACCTTGCTTCCGGGTGGCGCGCAATCGCCGGCTACTCTTACCTCGACGCACGCATCATCCGTTCGCTGGCGATTGAGAGCGGCCAGGCGGTCGAAGGAAAGCGCGCGACACTCACACCCCGGAATAGCGCCAACCTGTTTGTCAGCAAGGATTTCGCTGACCGCTTCGGGTTTGGCCTTGGCGGGAACTATGTCGGAGATCGCTTTGCCAACCCCGGCAACACGGTGACGCTGCCCGCCTATGTGACCGTGGACGCGCTGGCCTGGGTCAAAATGGGTCCGGCTCGCCTCCAACTCAACGCCTACAACCTGTTCGACAAGCGCTACATCGTATCCGGGCACGGCACCTCGCCGTTGCTGAACCTCCCCGGCGCGCCGCGCACGGTGATCGCGACCGTGCGCTTCGATCTCTGACCCCTGCAACCTGGAGACCCGCAGCCATGTATGCTATTGTCGACCGCCCGGTTTCACAGCTCGATCCTGCAAACCAGTTGCTCGTCTGGGCGATGCGGAGCTGGGTCGAGGCGGTCGGCCAGAAGCAATGCCCTGGCCATGCCATCGGCGCGGCTTTTGCCAAGCGGAACATGATTGCGGGCCTCCAGCCCTTCCTGCGAATGCGATGCTCAACCGATGGGGGCTCGAGAATTTCGAGTTCTGCCGCCTGGCCAGCAACCATGTTTCTGAGCACGAGGCGATATTGCTACAGGTCATTAGCAAGGCGCGCGGCAACCAGGCGGAGAGCCTGCCGGGCACGTTGTCTCTGCTGGTCGAGGAAGAATGCGTGGCGGTGCTGTTCGAGACGGTCCTGACACTTGGCAGGATACTCAATCGCACAGAGTCAGGCACACTTGCAGCAAAGGGCGGCTGAGGAACAGTACGATCTGAAATCTGCTTGACTGCGATAGCAGTTGGCCTTCGAAACGAGACAGATTCAGGCAACCCTTTGCCTTTGCGCGAAGCAAAGTATGCTTGCACTCGAACTTGTGTCTTGGGGAGGGAACAACAATGATCAAACCCCATCCTCACCCCGACGCCGGTTTCATAGGATTGAGCGTCGCCAATCCCGACGCTCTCTTCCATGCCTTTGACCCATCGCCGATGGCGGGCCGCGATCTCGATGATGAGGTCGAACAATATATCCTCGAGTCAGCTCTTGAGGCACCCCAGACGCGATACCTGCTTGTCATCCACACCGCTCAGAATCAGCCCGGGCTGGCGGACACCGCGCAACTGGCCGACGCGATCAGGCAATACTTCAGGTACAAGGTGGACGTCCACGAACGCCACCTGCGGGTCAGGATGCA
>JAZKBJ010000122.1:3940-9432 GCA_040388685.1 Pseudomonadota bacterium | reverse complement strand
GACACTCGCTGTTCACCGGACTCTTGTTCCTCGCGGTCTGCTGGGCGCTAGGCATGGCCGCGATGAACCTGATCCCCGAACCTTATGGCGATTTCTTCAAGGAAGGCCTGCTCATCATCGGTTGGGTCGCCAACTGGAAGCCCATCGAATTCTTCCTCTACGAAAGGTAGCCGATGATCCGGCGGCGCAACGTCCTGAAGGCCTTGTCCGAGATGGAAATCTCGGTTCAACAGGGCGAACGGCGTGAGTGACCTGAACGAAACGGGCCTGCCTTCCGCCCCCCATATTCCTGAGCCGCATCCGCTGGACGTGGTTCCGCCAGCCCGGATCGCCCGCCTTGTGGAGGATGTAGGGGTCCGCAAGGTCCAGTTGCCGCTCGTATCGACGCTGACGCTCGGCATCCTCGCCGGCGCCTTCATCGCATTCGGCTCGATGTTCTACACGGTCACGATCACCGGCAGCGAACTGGGCTTCGGACCGACCCGGCTGCTGGGCGGCCTCGCCTTCTCGCTTGGCCTGATCCTGGTGATCGTTGGCGGTGCCGAGCTGTTCACAGGCAACAGCCTGATCGTGCTGGCCTGCGCAAGCCGGCGCATCACCGCGGGCGCGCTGTTGCGCAGCTGGGGGCTGGTCTATGTCGGCAACCTCGTCGGCGCACTCGCGACGGCAGTTCTCGTGCATCTTTCCGGCGTGCTGGTATTGGGCGATGGTGCCGTTGGCGGTACGGCGGATGCTATCGCCATCGCCAAGATATCGCTGGACCCGGCGCAGGCCTTTGTCAGGGGCATATTGTGCAACATCTTGGTCTGCCTCGCGGTCTGGATGTGCTGTGCCGCCCACAGCGTGTCGGGCAAGGCGGTGGCGATCGTCTTTCCGGTCACGGCTTTCGTTGCGCTCGGCTTCGAGCATTCGGTCGCCAACATGTACCTGATCCCGGTGGGGATGCTGCACCGCACCGGCTCCATCGATTTCGCAGCCCTGTTTGCCAACCTGATCCTCGTAACGGCGGGGAATGTCGTCGGAGGCGGCCTGCTGGTCGCGCTAGTCTACTGGCTCGTATATCTTCGCCCGTCTCAGCAGGCCGATTGACCACCTTGTCGATGCCGTCTCGGAAAGGCAGTCCAACCCTATCCGGCAGCTTCGCCCTTGGGCGAAAGCGCCTCAATGATCCGGCAGTCGGCGATCGTCGGTCCCTGGCAGCTATCGAGACGGCGGACGAGTTCGCTGCGTAAGGCAGCAAGGTCGGCCAGCTTGCGGTCGATTGCGGCCACGTGCCGGGCGGTAATGACATCGACGCCGGCGCAGGAATTACCGGGATCATCGGCAAGCCGTAACAACTCGCGCACCTGATCGAGCGTGAAGCCCAGATCGCGCGAGCGCTTGATGAATGACAGCCGTTCGAGATGCGCCAGCTCGTAGACCCGGTAGTTGGCGGAGTTGCGGGCGGGTGCGGGCAGCAGCCTTTCCGCCTCGTAGAAGCGGATCGTCTCCACACTTGTGCCCGTCGCACGCCCCAGATCGCCGATCTTCATGCTTGACCCTATAGTGACTTCAGGGTGCATGGGTCGAGTCCGATCGATGGGACAGGGCGGACACTATGGCTGACGACTGCTGCGCAAAGAAGGGCGACACCGTCGCCGCACTGGCCCGCAAGGCGGACCAGCGGCGCGTCCTCGTCATCGTTATGGCAATCAACTTCGCGATGTTTATTGCCGAGTTTGGAGGCGGCCTTGCTGCGCGCTCCACGGCGCTCATGGCGGATTCGGTCGACATGTTCGGCGACGGGGTCGTTTATGCGCTCAGCCTTTATGCGCTTAATCGCGGCTCGCGCTGGGAAGCCGGGGCGGCACTTGCCAAGGGCGGTATCATCCTGGTCTTTGGCGTCGCGGTGATCGTCGAAATTGCCGACAAGATCGTCAACGGCGTGCCGCCGTCCTCGGCCCTGATGCTGGGTTTCGGCACCTTGGCGCTTACGGCCAACCTCACCTGTCTCGCGCTGCTGTGGCGCTTCCGCAGCGAAAACGTCAATATGGCCAGCACCTTCGAATGTTCGCGCAACGATGTCGCCGCCAATCTTGGCGTCCTGATCGCAGCCGGGCGGGTGGGAGCGACCGGGAAGGCATGGCCGGATATCGCGGTCGGCGCGATCATCGCCGTAATCTTCATCCGTTCAGCGTTGCGTGTGCTGTCGTCCGGTGGGACGGCATGGCGCGATGCCCACCCTGGCAGGCGTTGAGCCTCCACGCCTGAACGTAGGCGGCCTGAACACATGCGGATTGTCCCGCGATCAAGGCAATCAATCTCCCGGAGCATACTTTCATGCGTTTCGCTTCCCGCCTTGCCCTGTGCACGGCGACATCACTGGCGCCGTGTCAGGCATTCGCCCAGCAGACGCCCGCAAGTGCGGCGCAACCGGCTGAAGATATGGGGGAGGAACCCGGCGACGCGATCATCGTCCAGGCCACGCGATCCGGCCATCGCTTACAGGACGAGCCCGTGCGGGTCGAAGTGATCGACCAGGAAGAACTCGACGAAAAGGTCATGATGCGGCCCGGCAATATCGCCATGGTGCTGGGCGAGACCGGCGGCCTCAGGGTTCAGGTCACCTCGCCAGCACTGGGCGCCGCCAATGTCCGCGTGCAGGGCATGGACGGGCGCTACACCCTGTTGCTGGCGGACGGGCTGCCGCTCTACGGCGGTCAGACTTCGTCACTCGGGCTGTTGCAGATCCCGCCAACCGATCTTGGTCAGGTCGAGGTGATCAAGGGCGCCGCCTCCGCGCTCTATGGGCCGTCGGCGCTCGGCGGCATGATCAACCTCATTTCGAGGCGGCCGGGCGATGCGCCGGAGGCCGAGGTCGTGCTCAATGCCTCATCGCGCGGCGGGCAGGATGCGACCGCTTACACAGCGGCTCCCATCGCGCAGGGCTTGGGCGCTTCGCTCACCGGCGGCTATCACCGCCAGACCAGCCAGGACATCGACGACGACGGCTGGATCGACATGGCGGCCTACGAACGTTGGAGTGTGCGGCCGCGCCTGTTCTGGGAAGGGGCAGGCGGCGCCACCGCCTTCCTGACTGCAGGAGCCATGACCGAGCAGCGCCAGGGCGGCAGTCTGCTCGGCAAGACCACGCCAGATGGCCGAGCGTTCCCGCAGACACAGGATACCGACCGGTTCGATGGCGGCCTTGTCGCGCAAGTCCCGGTGGGCGACGCAACCTCGCTACACATCCGCGGCTCGGCGATGACGCAGAAACATCGCCATTTGTTTGGCGATGTGGAAGAAAAGGACCGCCACACCACGCTTTTCGCCGAGGTCTCGCTGGCCGGGAAGAGCGGCGGAACCTCGTGGGTCGGTGGAGCCGCCTACCAGCGCGACAGCTTCAACTCGCAGACATTTGCGGCATTCAACTATGCGTTCGAGGCACCGGGCGTGTTCGGACAGGTGGAGCAGGAAATCACGGGCCGTCTCACGCTGGCCAGCAGCGCCCGGGTTGATTTTCACAGCACCTATGGCACTCGGTTCAGCCCGCGCCTGTCGCTACTCTATCGGCCCGGCCGATGGACGATCCGGGCTTCGGGCGGGCGCGGCTTTTATGCCCCCACCCCGTTCGTCGAGGAGATCGAGGCGGCCGGCCTGTCGCGGCTGGAGCCGCTGGGCAAGCTCAAGCCGGAAACCGCCACGACCAGATCGCTCGATGTCGGGTATGCCCGAGGCCCGATCGAGGCCAACGTCACCCTCTTCGCCTCGGACATGAACGACACGACACGGATTGAGCCGATTGGTCCGGCGGAACGCGCCAACAGCGTGCGTCTGGTCAATGTTGCCGGGCAAACACGGATACGCGGCTCCGAACTGCTGCTACGCTATCGCCGCGGCGCCTACACGGTGACCGGCAGCTACGTCTACGTCGATGCCTCCGAGCCGAATTTCGATGGTTCCGGGCGCCGCGCCGTTCCACTCACGCCCCTGCATACCGCTGGTCTGGTGGCAATGTGGGCGGAGCATGACAAAGGCAGACTGGGGCTGGAGGTCTACTACACCGGCAAGCAGCCGCTGGAGGACAACCCCTACCGCACCAGCGGGAAGCCCTACTTCGAGATCGGCCTGCTTGGCGAAATCGTTGTCGGGAAGGCACGCCTGTTTCTCAACGCCGAAAACCTGCTGGGAATCCGGCAGACCCGATACGACAGCCTGCTGCGTCCCCGGCGCGCGCCGGACGGTCGGTGGACAGTCGATGCCTGGGCTCCGCTCGAGGGCTTCGCCCTGAATGGTGGCATCCGGCTGCGCTTCGGCGGCGGCGAGCACTGATCGGTCCAATTGCGCCAACGCGGCCATGTCAGCCACAATGCGCGGCATGCAACTTGATGCGCATGGGGAGGCCGTGCGATGCCTGCGCCATGCCGATATCCATCTACCCCGCCGTGTTCGACACCGCGATCAATCACTGCAAAGTCGACTCAGGTTCGTCGGTTGCCATGGCGGGGACGATCCTTGAAGAAATTTCGGAGATTGCTGTTTGAAGCTCTGGGCGATCTACGCCGGTGCGGCCTTTTGCGAGATTGCGGGTTGCTTCGCCTTCTGGGCCTGGCTGAAGAACGGCAAGCCTGCGCTAGTCGCCATTCCCGGAATGCTGGCGCTGGTCGCGTTCGCCTGGTTGCTCACCCGCGTGGAAACGGCCTACGCGGGACGGGCTTATGCGGCCTATGGCGGAATCTACATTGTTGCATCTTTGGTGTGGCTGGGTCTGGTCGAAGGCCAGAAGCCGACGGCAACGGATCTCATAGGATCCTTGATCTGCGTTGTCGGCGCTGTTGTCATCCTCTCCGGTTCGGGAGCCCCGACGACAGGAAAGTAGCGATCGCAGGGGCGCCCCAACTTGAAACATGACCTCGGGGAGGATCCCATCAGCCGTCGAAAACCTCCACGTCGCCCGGCTTGCGGAGCATCTTGTTGACCTCGTCGAGGTGAAGTTCCTCGAGCATGATCATTTCGCGCGCATATTCTTCGAGCAGCACCGATTTGTCGGCAGCAGCCTGAAGCAGCTCGTAGTAAAGGGCCAGAGCCAGCTTTTCCTGCTCAAGGCTCTCACGCAAAATGTCACCAATGTCGTGCCTGGCCGTTTCCAGTAGCGGGCCAATCTGCAGCGAAGGGTGCCCACCGAGCAGGGTGACCAGTTCACCCGCCTTCCGTGCGTGGGCAAGACCTTCGGAGGCGTTGCCTTCCAGCCAGGACACGATGGGAATGCGGTTGTAGCCGTAAACCATGAGCGAATAATGCGTGTAGCGAACGACCCCCGCCAGTTCCGCTTCCATGATGCGGTTGAGAATGGCGATCGCAGCCTTCTTGTCGCTTTCAGTCATCTTTGCCTCCTGAACAGGCCGACGCGGCGCCTCTCGGAAATGGCGGCTTCCGGCTCCCAAAAGCATGATACCGCCTCTCCTGTGTCAACGCGATTCATTCAAGATCCCGCAGACGGAAAAATGCCAACA
>JAZKBJ010000122.1:0-3930 GCA_040388685.1 Pseudomonadota bacterium | reverse complement strand
GCTCCGACTTAGGCGGGCCGCGCGCCCCAGTCGGAAGCACTTTCATGAGGGCGATGGTCTGGTGAAATCATCGGGATTACGCTCTGCATATATGTGACCGGAGAATCTGCATTTCTCCATGATCCAGCCCCAGGGGAATCGGTGCCAGCACCCACTTGCGGGCGTGGCCTGACGTCACAGAGAGCATTGGCCGAGGTGGTAGCCAATTGATCTAAGTGTGGTGGAGCCAAACAGAAGCGCCCGCCAGGACGTCAGATCCGGCGACGCGCGCGGAGGCCGTTGAGGTAGTGCCACAGGAAGACCACCGGCAGGCCGAGGCCGATCGTCCAGTGCGCAAGGCTAGTCCAGGCCCGCAAGTCTTCGTCGCCGACGTAATACAGCATGTACCCGCTCGCGATCAGCACGGCGAGGACCGCGCACAGCGCGACGCCGACGATCCGCTGATGCCGGTGTGCCCAGCCTTTGGGAATGTGCGCTATGAACATCCCGCCGATGCCCAGCAGCGCCGGGATGAGGAACAGCCCGTGCGCCTTCATCATCCACGGCTCGACGGGGTTCATCTCCGGGCCGAATTCGCCCTGCTTCTGGCCATAATAGTGCAGCAGCAGCCACCCGCAGCCCGACAGCCACAGGCCCATGCCGCTGAGCGCGAGCAGCCAGATCTGCCAGGACGCCAGTTTGGCCGAGCGACGATGAACCATCAGGTATGACTTTCGTGGTGTGGCGTTTGCAGGACATGGCCGCCGTAGGTGGCCAGAAGGCGCTGCGCGAGAGGCATATCGGCCATGGCGACCTTGGTCATGGCATCGGCGATGGCGCACAGGCGCGCGACCACGGTGACGCGCTCGCCGCACAGCACGGCACGGCCCTGCGCGCCGATGTGCGGCGACTGCGGCTGCCCACGATGGCGGCGGCGGTTGAGGAGATTGGCCGAACTCGCGGTGGCGCAATTGCGCGCGGCCACCGAAATGCGCGCAACATCGTCGGCATCGCGCAGCGCCACCGGCCAATCCCGATCGCCAAACGCGCGCAGATCGCCACCTGCGTTCACCAGCCCTTCGGGCACGCCCATGCCTTGCAGGACATCCACGGCACAGTCCACAGCATGGCCCTTGGCGATGCCACCCAGATCGACCAACACGCGTTTTTCCACGCGCACGTGCTGGTCATCAAGGATGGCAAGGTCGGCGCTGGTGCCGCGATAGTCGGAAAGTCGCCCGATGTCGCAGCGCGGCAGGAACCCGCTGCGAACAAGCGCCGGCCCCACCACCGCCACATCGAACAGGCCACCGCTTTGCCCGTGCAGGTCCAGGGCCAGGCGCAGCACCCGGATCGTCTCGGCATCGAGGCGCACCACGTCGCCCGCGCTGGTCTTCCGCAGCAGCGCCAGATCGCTGTCGTCCTGATGGAACGACATGTGCGCATGCACATGTGCGATGGCCGCAAAGGCCGCGTCTACCGCCGATACGTGCCCCTCCGGGGCCGTGATCTCGACGAACGTGCCCAGCAGGGGGCGGCAGCGGGTAATCATGCGCAGCGCAGCAATCAGCCCGCGTGGGCCAGCGCCACAGCGTGGATTGCCAGCAGGCGCTTGACCCCGTCGGTGACATTGCGGCTCGACAGGGTCGCCCCGGAGATGTTGGGAATGTCCTGATTGAGCCGGAATGGATCGGCCAGCGTCTTGCCGCGGAACTTGTCGCGCCAGCGCGGATCACGCACTTGCCCGCCCTTGGATTCCCGATAGCTCAGGATCTCGACGCCGAGCACGTGGCCATCGGGCGAAATTCCGGTCGCATAAGTGATGAATTCGTGCTTGCCGATCACCTCGTCCACGATGATCCAGCCAAGCATCGCCGCGCCGCGCTGCGCGCGCCACACCCTGGGCTGCGCGGTGCGCTGCGGCGTGCCCGACATCTGCCGGATCCGTGTCATCTGGGCCGGGGTCAGCGTCAGCGCAATGGCGGTGAACGCCTGCGCTTGCGGGATGAGCGCGTGCTGGGCCTGCTCGACGGTCAGATAGTCGGCGGCCCATGCGGGGGCCGCAACGACCGCCAGCACGGGAAGCGCGGCCAGCACGGGCCAGTTGCGATGTGACACGATGCTGCTCCTCAGAAATTCATGCCCAGCTTCAGCCGGAACTCGGTCTTGGTCTTTTCGATCAGGTGCAGATTGCCGGTCTGCCCCGGATAGCGTTCGCCCCCGCCCTTGAGCTGCGGAAACCATGTCGCCGTCGCCCAGAACTTCCGGCCGCCATAATGGATTGTCGGCCCCGCGAACAGCGACCAGCGCTCCTGCCCGACCTCGGTCTCGTATTCCGAGGTATATTGCGTTTCCGCGCCGACAAACCAGTTCGGCGCCACGCGGTACGTCAGGCCCGTGCCGGCCGACAGTTCGATTTCCATTTCCGGCGTGGTCGGCCAGTCGAAGCCGTCCGGCAGGTTGGCGATCGCCTTGCGGGTTTCGTGCCCGGCCTTCAGCCCCAAGTTGCCGACCCACACGACCTGCCCTTGCCGGAAATACTTCTGCGCGGCGAGAACGACCCTGCCCTCGTATTCGGTCTTGTACTGCCCACTGTGCGGATCAAGCTTCTTGACCTCGGCCGAGGTGATGATCGCCAGCCCGAAGTTGTCGAGCGCCGGGCTCAGCACGTTGAACTTGGCCTTGGCCTCGATGCCCGAAAAGCGCGGGCCCTTGTCGATCGGCGCAGGCAGGTAGCCATCGATCAGCAGGCCGTGCGTGTCGATGGTGAGGAAGCTTGCCGCCGCCGACAGGGTGATCCGGTCGGTGACGCCGTACTCCCCCTCGATTTCGGTATCGAGCGCGTTATAGCTGCCCTGCCCCTTGTCGGTGCGCAGCGTGTTGAACACGTAGATTTCACCGGACCCCTTGGGCAGCGTCTCCGCGCCGGTGTTGTAGCCGAAGAGGTTTTCGTCGGCATGGGCTGCCGTCGGCAGAAGCAGGGCGCAGGCGCCAGCCAGCATTCCCGTCCGCAGGCTGCGACAGGACCGTCCATTAATATTGTGCATCGGGAAAGACCTTCAGTTCAGAACATATAACCCAGACCGAGATTGACCCGGTCGTTGTCCTTGTTTTCGAAGAATTTCTGGTAATCGACCTTGACCACCACCGAACGCAGCGGGTGGAACGACAGGCCAGTCGTCAGCACCCGGTCGCGGTTTACGGGATCGGCCAGCAGGCCCAGCGGCAGCACGGCCTGCGTGTCGAACTTCTCGTAGCGCACGAACGGGTCGAGCGTCGCCTCGCCGCCCAGCGCGATGCTGTAGGCACCTTGCGCGTACCAGCCGTAGAAGGCCGAAGGCGCCTGCGTCAGATCGGTGCCGTTAGCCATGTTGTAGGCGGCGACCACGCCATCGAGCGCGGCGGCGCGGCTGACCGTGCCGCGCGCATAAAGCGCCTGGAAGTCGAAGCCCTTGTGCTGCCAGCGGCCATGCACGTCCCACAAGGTGATGCGCGACGTGATCCCGGAGAAGTCTGGCAGGGCGTTGTCCGCCTTGAAATCGGCGTTGTTGTGTGTGGCATTGCCGCTGAACACCGCGCCGCCGACCAGCAGGCCGGGCACGCCCTGATATTCCAGCGAGCCGTAGAACGACAGGCTCGATGCCTTGGCCAGCTGCAATTCCTGGTGCGATCCCGCAAGTGGTGCGCCCGCATCGTCGAGCTTGGCGATATCGAAGCCGGTGGTCACGCCCACGTCGTAGTTCAGCCCGAACGGCGTGCTGCCATAGAGGCTCACGCCGCCTTCGCGCCATGTCGACGGGATGATCCGCGTCTCGACCTCGTTGCGTTCGACGCCATAGAACACCGGCGGTTCGTGACTGCGGTTGAGGAAGCCGAACGGCATCAGGAACAGGCCGGCCTTGAGGTTCAGCGACGCGTTGAACGCATAGTCGAGATAAGCCTGTTCGATGG
>JAZKBJ010000121.1:5187-13534 GCA_040388685.1 Pseudomonadota bacterium | reverse complement strand
GAACAGGCCGTGGCTGTCGGGCTTGCCCACGGCGGCGGGCCAGAGGATCGCCATGTAGACGTCGGCGAGCGTGGACAAACGCCCCCGGAACGGCGTGAAATACTTGTGGACGTAGAGCAGCTGGTCCTCGGCGGTCATTTCCACCAGCGCGTCGCTGGTGGTGCCGAGTGAGCCCGCCGTCGTCGGCATGTACTGGATCAGCCCGACCGCGCCAGATCCCGCCGCATTCTGCACGACTTTCACGCCCCAGGCGAGCGTGCGCGGCGTCTCGGGCTTTGCGGGCAGCGGCGCTGCGGGATTGGCAGCAAGACCGACCGCGATTTGCGCGTTGGGCAGGGCGAGCCAGCTTTTGGGGCCGACGATACCATCGGGCACGAGGTTGTGCTTGCGCTGAAAATCGCGCACCGCAGCCTCGGTGCCTGCGCCGAACACGCCGTCGGCATTGATGCCGAGGCCCGATTGCAAAACGCGCACCGCCTCGCCCTTGTCGCCGCGCCGCAGGGTCGGACGGGCCTGGCTGTCCTTGGCCGGGATCACCGGATTCGACACGACACCCGTGCCTGCCATGAGCGAGGCGACGCGCGCACGGAAATCGGCCATGTCGATATTGGCGGGATCGTTCTTGCGGCCCCTGGGGAGGGCGAATTCCTTGTGGCCGCAGCAATAGTCGGCACTGGCGCCGATATGCTTGAGGATCGCGCCTACGCCCCGGCGATAGGCATCCAGCTGGACTTCGGGCCACTTTTCACCGGCGCCATCATTCTCCGCCTCGATACCGATGAAGCTGGTGTTGCCGGTGGTGATCCCGCGCCATTCGCCCTTGCCCGCGTGGTTGCAGCGCCCGGCGGCGATGATGTGGAACGTGCCGTCACGACCGAGGCCCAGCTGCGCCAGCGGCCCCGGCAAGACCTTGCCCCCAGCCTGCACGACGCCCTCAACCAACATGCGCAGGGTTGGCATGGTCCGATCATAGGCCTTGGTGCCGGTGTGGTGGCAGATCACGCCACGGACTTCGCCCATCGGGCCGAGGCCGCGATCGATCCAGCCGGGTTGCTCGGCGACTTTCAGCCCGGCCTTGCGCAGGACATCGGGCAGCCAGGTAAGACTATAAGCCATCGCTGTTCTCCTTCCTTGGCGCTGGTCAGGCGCGGCCTTCGACGCCGCCTACGGTTTCGGGCAGTTCGACGTCCTCGGTCACCGGGCAGCCGTCATGGGCATGATCGTTGCAACTGTCGGACTCGTTAGCGGCGGGGTCGTCGTCTTCGCCGGGCAGCGGGGTCTGGCCTGCGGCCGGATTGGCGGCGGGCGCGGCCCCGCCTGCTGCGGGCCTGCCCATCGGATTGCGCTCATCTGCCAGCGCTGCGGCAGCGGGCGGCGGCGGGGTGGTGCTTTCGACCACATTGGCCTTGGCGAAGAGTTCGGGCAGGAGACGCTGCGTCCAGCCTGCGAAGAACGCCACGATCAGCACGGGGGGCCAGCCAGCCAGCGATAGATCGAGCGTGGACGTCTGCGTGAATTTCGCGCCGCCGATCTCCAGTCCGAATGCCCCGATCTTGATCAGGGCCATGAGCATGACTGCGGTAATCCCGCCAACGAAGATGCGCAGGATGGCATCACCGATCATGTCGAGTTGCGGCTTTTCGGTGTCGAGTTCGCGGCCCCGGATGGCAAAAGCCACCGACGTGAACGCTCCGACCATGCCGACGCATGTCGCATAGAGAAATGTCTTGGCTGTCCCGTCGAAATTGAAAGTGAACGTATTTGATGCAACAAACCGGATGATCACAATCAGGCCCACCGTGCACAGCGCCGCGATCAGCAGGTAGTTCATGCGGATGCGGCTCGACCGCTCGCCCGACAATGCGGCGTAGACGCCTTCCAGATCCACCTTGGCCTGTGCGACCTGTCCCTGCAGCGCGACGATCAGCGCGTCGGCCATCAGGCGCACGTAACGGCTGTCATTGAACTTGCGCGTGCTGAAGCTTGAATCGCGCAGTTCTTCGAGCAGGCTGTTGATCTTGCCGCGAAGGACGTAGAGTTCTGCCAGACTTTGCCGCTGTTTCGATCCCAATTCCTGATCGTCCGCGAACTGGATCATCACACGTTCTTCGGTGCGGTAGACCGCGTAAACGGTGCCGATCTTGGAATAGATATCAAGCACGATCGCACCGGATGCGTCCGGTTTGTTGCGTTCAAGATCGATAACGCGAAATGCGGCCATGACTCTTCCTCCCCCGAAACGGAGACAAGATGAACAGTCCCGCATGCACAAGCTGCGGGCATCGAAATCGTGAATGGTGAAGTGTTTTCGGGGTAAAATCACGAAAGTGCCGGCAGATATGCTGCCCGCAGCTTGGCCGCGAATCCCTGTATGGCGCCCCTTGTTCAGGCAGGATCGCAAATTCCGATCCGAATACAACCTTTATTGGTGCGAACTTGGTGGTTTTAATCTGAAAAGGGTAACCGGTATACCAGATCGCAGCCGCCAGAAGCGCATTTTGTCTCAATCGTTCATGGCCTTAGATCAATAACGTCGAAGAGTCCGGGGCACGCCTATGCCGCGCCCCGGCACTCATCGCTTTACTGGTTGGGGTCCTGCACCTTGAACGGATCGGTCGCATCAGGCTTCGTGGGCAACGGCGAGCGCGGCAGTTCCTTGTCGCTCATCGCGGCTTGGAGCAACATGCCCGCGAGGATGACCGAGGCCTGGCGCATATCATCGGCGCGCATGTGGTCGAGCGTGTCGAGGCTGGAATGGTGCACGCGGCTTTCGTAGTCGAGCGGATCCTGGATGAACTGGTAGCCGGGCAGGCCGATTGCCTGGAGATAGACATGATCGGTGCCGCCGGTCTTGCTCATCACCACCTTGTCCGCGCCGAGCGAATTGAAAGGGGTGAGCCATTCGCGCAGGAGTGACGCCGCGCCGATGTTGCCCTCGGCATAGATGCCGCGGAACTTGCCCGAGCCGTTGTCCATGTTGAAATAGGCCTTGAGGTCCGAATATCCGGCCTTGGGCGTAATCGGATAGGCATTGCGCCACGCCGAGTAGCTGTCGATGCCTTTCAGCGCAGGATCGACCGGGCGCGTGGCAAGGTGCTGTTCGATATAAGCCTTCGAGCCGAGCAGGCCCTGCTCCTCACCGCTCCACAGCGCAAAGCGGATCGTGCGCTTGGGTCGCACGCCCATCTTCGAAAGCAGGCGTGCCGCTTCGATCACTGCGACACTGCCCGCGCCGTTATCGGCGGCACCGTCGCCCGCAATCCAGCTGTCGAAATGGGCGCCTGCCATGACGTAGCCCGCCTTGGGATCGGTGCCGGGAATTTCGGCAATGACGTTGTCCGCCATCAAGTCCTTGTCGTCGAAGCTCGCGTCGATGCTCATCGACAACTGCGGCGCGGCACCTGTCCTGGCGAGGCGGACGAGGCGGCGGTAGTCTTCCTGCGCCATGTCCATCGCGGGGAGTGCCAGTGTCTCGCCGGGCGTGAAGTCATAGCCTTCGCCGTGGACCAGCTTGCCGTCGCGATAGGTCATGCGGACCATTGCCAGCGCGCCTTCGCTCTTGAGGAAGACAGACAGCTTGCGCAGGAAGCCGCGCCGGGCGGTTTGCAGCGCAGTGGCTTCGGGATCGTGGCGCGGGAGGGTATAGACGTCATCTTCGGCGATGTCTGAAGCCGAAAGGCGCTTGAACGGCGGTTCCTTGGATTCGCTCGTATCGCCCGGAAGGCTGACGAGCACGATCTTGCCCGCAAGCTTGCCCTTCCACGCGTCGAAATTCTCGACCTTGCTCATCGGCGCGACGATAATCGGCGCGGTGAACGTTCCGCCCGTGGCGGGCGACCACGCGACTGGCAGGACGGTGAGCGGCAGGCTGCGCGGCGTGGTCATCGTGACGGAATAGGACTTGAGGTTCCAGCCAAGGCCGAACTCGAACGGCTCGCGGTGAATGTTCTTGAGGCCATAGGCGGTAAACTTGGCGACGGCCCATTCCTCGGCCTTGCGGTGGTTTTCGGAGTTGGTCAGGCGCGGCCCGATCCGGTCCATCAGTTCGGACGCGGTTTCCATCACGTCGGAGCGGTTGAGGCCCTCGTCGAGAATCTGCGTGACCAGCTTGTCCTCGGCGGGACCGGCAGCGGCGGGTGCCGCCGTCAGGCAAAGAGCGATGACAGCGGCGCTGGCCACCGTGCGCAGGCGATTGTTCATTTTAAGGAAAACTCCCCGGGTCGGTTTCTCTGGCAACTATCTTTGCCGCGCGCCCGTGGAAAGCCAAGCGCTTTTACGTAGGGCTGAGCAGCCAGTGGCTCACGCCCCATTCCCTGCCCCCGCTGTTGCCGAACAATCCTGCGGTGGCGAGGTAGAACAGGCGCCAGCGCCGAATCCACAGCGCAGTGCTGTTGCCATAGACGCCGCGCAGGACCGGTTCGATCTCGCCGATGTTCGCATCGAACAGCGCCAGCCAATCGAGGGCGGTGCGTTCATAATGGTTGCCGTCCCAGCGCCAGTCGGCCTCAAGCGCAAACAGGTCGCCGAATTGGCGGATCAGCCCGTGGCTGGGCATGATACCGCCGGTGAAGAAGTACTGTGCGATCCAGTTCGATTTGTCCGCCGTGTCGAAGCGATAGGGATAGCGTTCGTGGCTGAAGACGTGGAGGAACAGGCGGCCACCGGGTTTGACCCAGCCGCGTATCCGCCCGAGCAATTCGCGCCAATTGGCCATGTGCTCGAACATCTCGACCGAGACAACCCGGTCGAAGCGGCCTTCGGGGCGGAACGCGTTCATGTCGGCGTTCAATACGGTGAGGTTGGTCAGGCCGCGCTCAGCCGCACGCGCGCGGATGTGATCGCCTTGCGGACGGGAATTGGAGACGGCGGTGATGCGCGCGCCGGGATAGCGCGCAGCCATGAACAGGCTGAGCGAGCCCCAGCCGCAGCCGAGTTCGAGAATATCCTGTCCGTCAGCAAGGCCTGCGTGTTCCACCGTGGCTTCAAGCGCGGCGATCTCGGCTTGCTCCAGCGTTTCGGCGCCGGTGGGGTAGAGGCAGCTTGAATACTTGGCGTTCGGGCCGAGGCTCAATTCGAAGAAGCGCGGCGGCAGTTCGTAATGCTGCTCGTTGGCGGCATCCGTGTGTTCCGCGACGGGCCGCTGCGCCATCCAGGCGGCAAACACCGCGTCCGATGGCCGATCCCGGTGCAGCGCGCGGCGGCGCTTGGTGCACAGGAAATCCACCCCGGCGCGGGTCAGGGCATCTGGCAGCGGCGCGCGTTCGACCAGCGCGATCAGGGGGGCAAGCATGCTCACGAAAGAAATCTAGCCACGTGGGTGTGACTTGTGTCAACCTGCCCGCACGGGAGCGCTCTATAACACGGTCAGAAGAGGTAGGGACGTGGCGGCCAAAGGGCCGTGCGAAGGAGATTTCGTGTCGATGAGCCGCACAGGCGCACTTGATATTGCGGTGGTGGGCAGCGGGATTTCCGGTCTGTCCGCCGCATGGCTGCTGGCGCAAGGGCACCGTGTGACCGTGTTCGAGGCGGCGAACCGGCTGGGCGGGCACAGCAATACGGTCGAAGCTGCGGGTGTTCCGGTGGATACCGGGTTCATCGTGTTCAACGAGCGGACCTATCCCAATCTCACCGCATTGCTGCAGCATCTGAACGTGCCGACCGCCGAGACGACCATGAGTTTTGCGGTGTCGCTCGATCACGGAAAGCTCGAATACTCGGGCGACTTGCGCGGATTGTTCGCGCAGCGGCGCAATCTGATTTCGCCGCGTTTCTGGTCGATGCTGCGCGATCTCGTGCGGTTCTACAATGCGGCACCGCGCGATCTGCCGGGCATGGGCGAGCAGGGCCTCGGCGCCTATCTCGATGGACTGGGCTGCGGGCCTGCCTTCCGCGACGATCACCTCTATCCGATGGCCGCTGCAATCTGGTCGACCCCGGTCAAGGACATTCCGCATCACCCCGCAGCGGCGTTCGTGCGGTTCTTCGAGAATCACGGGCTGCTGGAATTCCGCGAACGCCCGACATGGCGCACGGTGGTGGGCGGCAGCCGTGAATACGTGAAGCGGATCAGCTTGCCCTTTGCCGATGGTGTGCGGCTGTCTTCGCCGGTCAACAAGGTCCGGCGCCTTGCCGATGGCGTAGAACTCGACGCAGGACGCGGTTGGGAGCGCTTCGATCATGTGGTGATCGCTGCCCACGCCGACCAGGCGCTGGCGATGCTGGCCGATCCTGATGGCGAAGAGCGCGAACTGCTCGGCGCGTTCCCCTATCGCCGTAACGAAGCCGTGTTGCATTCGGATCCCGCGCTGATGCCGCGCCGCCGGAAAGTGTGGTCTGCGTGGAACTATGCGGCTGAGCGCTCTGCCGACCAGCATCAGTTGTCGGTCACGTACTGGATGAACCGGCTGCAGCACCTGCCGCCGGAGAATGACCTGTTCGTGACTCTCAACCCGCTGACCGAGCCGGACCCCGCACTGGTCCACTGCCGCGAAATCTACCACCACCCGGTGTTCGATACCGCAGCAGGCCTTGCCCAGCCGCGCCTGTGGCAATTGCAGGGACGGCGGCGAACGTGGTTTTGCGGTGCGTGGTTCGGCGCGGGCTTCCATGAAGACGGCGTGCAGTCCGGGATAGCAGTAGCGGAGCAATTGGGAGGACTGCGCCGTCCATGGCAGGTGGATAATGAATCCGGGCGCATTCACGTGACGCATCAGGCACGGGTGCCGGAGCTGGCGTGATGACGGACGGCGCGCTCTACAAGGGCCATGTCCTCCACCGCCGGTTGCGCCCACGCGTCCATGTGCTGCGCTATCGTGTGCTGCACATGCTGGTGGACATCGACAGGGTAGGCGAACTGGCGGCACGGCTGCGACTGTTCGGGCACAACCAGTTTGCGCTGTTTTCCTTCCACGACCGCGATTATGGCGCAGGTGACAAAGCGCCGTTGCGCACCCATGCCGAGAGTTTGCTGCGCAGCGCCGGGATAGACCCGGACGGCGGCGCGATCCATCTGCTGACGATGCCGCGCGTGTTGGGATATGCGTTCAACCCGCTCAGCACGTGGTTCTGCCACGGGCGCGATGGCGCCTTGCGCGCGGTGATCTACGAAGTGTCCAACACCTTTGGCGAGCGGCACAGTTATGTGATTGCGACAACTTCTGGCGCGCGCGAAGTGCGGCAATCAGCGCCCAAGCGCTTCCACGTCTCGCCGTTCCTGCCAATGGCCATGGACTACGCCTTCCGTGTCCATCCTCCGGACGAGCGGCTGGCCATCGGCATCATGGTCTCGGACGGTGCAGGTCCGGTGCTATCGGCGATCCACACCGCGCGGCGCGAAGCCCTGACCGACGCGGCCCTGCTCCGGGCTGCGGTGGCCTATCCGTTGGTCACGCTGAAAGTGACGGCGGGGATTCACTGGGAAGCGCTGAAACTGTGGTCCAAGCAGGTGCCGTTGTTCCGCAAACCGCCTCCGCCGACAGCGCCATTCACGCGCGGAGCATCATAGCCAGCCGATCGAGCGGAAGCGAAGCCACAGCCCGCCGCAGATGGAAATGATCACCCCCCAGACCGCGAAATAGCCGTAATGCCAGCGCAGTTCAGGCAGGTATTCGAAGTTCATGCCATAGATGCCCGCAATAGCCGTCGGCACGGCGAGGATCGCCGCCCATGCCGCGAGCGACCGCGTCATCTCACCCTGGCGGTGCTGTTCGAGCAGGCTTGCGGTCTCGACAATCGCGGCGAGCGTTTCCTTGAGGCCCTGCATCCGGGCCATCGTCCGGCGCACATGGTCGAGCACATCGCGGAACCAGATGCGCGCGGCGGGGTCGATGCACGGCAGGTCCGCCACCACCAGCCGCTCGCACATTTCCTCCATCGGGCCGATCACACGCTCGAACCGCCGGAGTTGGCGGCGCAGGCGGAAGATACGGCGGATCACGGCCTGTTCCGGGAAGACGTCGATCGCGCCTTCCTCCATCTGCTGCGCCACATCGTCGAGGCTATCGAGCAGCGGCAAGTATCCATCGACGATGAAATCGAGCACCGCGTGGAGCACGTAGTCCGGCCCTTCGGCCATGCGCTCGGCCTGCGCCTCCAACTGTTCGCGCAGTTCGGTGTGGGCGCGCGTGCTGCCGAAGCGCACGCTGACGATGTAACCCGGGCCGACGAATATGGCGGTCTGACCGTAGGCAATCTCCTCGCCAGCGGTCAGGTCAGCGGTGCGCGCGACCACGAACAGCGTCTTTCCGTAGACTTCCACTTTGGGCAGCTGGCGCGGATTGAGCGCGTCTTCGACGGCAAGTGGGTGCAAACCGTATTGGCGCCGAACGAGGTCCATTTCGGCGTGGCT
>JAZKBJ010000121.1:0-5177 GCA_040388685.1 Pseudomonadota bacterium | reverse complement strand
CGGTTCGCACAGGCCGATCCAGTCGAAACTGTGCTGTGGCAAGGCAGGCGCGGGCGCACCGTCAAGCAGCAGCGCTTCATCGTGAGCGGTTCCGTGGCTGTAGCGGCGGGCTGCGATCAATGTCATGGCGCATCACTGGCAAAGTGCGAACGGACTCGCAATCACGCAAAGACGTGCTAACATTTCTGTAAATAGAAGACGGGAGAGAGAGATTGGGCACCCAGCAGTCCATTTCAGCCACGCCGGACGTGGACGTCCTGATCGTCGGCGCGGGTATTTCGGGCATTGGCATGGCCGCGCATATGAAAATGCTCTGCCCCGACCAGACCTTTGCCATTGCCGAACGGCGCGCGCAGATCGGCGGCACGTGGGATCTGTTCCGCTACCCCGGCGTGCGTTCGGATTCCGACATGCACACGCTCGGGTTCATCTTCGAACCGTGGCGGGATGAAAAATCCATCGCCGATGGGCCGGCGATCCTCGCCTACCTGAACCGTATCGTGGACGAGCGCGATATCCGCCGCCATATCCGTTTCGGCAGCAAGGTGTTGAGCGCGGATTTCGACAGCACCTCCGCCATGTGGGTTCTGACGATGGAAAGCGAGGACGGCCAACGCAGCCGCGTGACCGCCCGCTGGCTCTACCTCGGTTCGGGCTATTACGACTACGACAAGCCCTACGACGCGGCGTTCCCGGGGCGCGAGGACTTCAAGGGAGAAATCGTCCACCCGCAGTTCTGGCCCGAGAACTTCGACTATACCGGCAAGCGCGTGGTGGTGATCGGATCGGGCGCCACGGCGGTTACGATCGTGCCGTCCATGGCGGACAAGGCCGCGCATGTGACCATGCTTCAGCGCACCCCCACATGGTATGGCATTCGCCCGGCCAAGGACGCTCTCGCCAATTTCCTGCGCAAGCTTCTTCCCGAGGAATTGGCCTACAAGATCACCCGGTTCAAGAACGTGAAGTTGCAGAACCTGGTGTTCAAGCGCGCGCGCAGCCATCCGGAAAAGGTCAAGGCATTCCTGACCAAAAAGATCAAGGCGGCGCTGGGCGACAAATACGACGCCAAGACATTCACCCCGCCTTACGATCCGTGGGACCAGCGTCTCTGCCTCGTTCCCGACGGCGATCTGTTCACCGCGATAAAGGCCAACAAGGCGAGCATCGTCACCGACCAGATCGACCGGTTCGATGCTTCGGGAATCAAGCTGAAATCGGGCAAGCATCTGGGCGCTGACGTGATCGTGACCGCAACCGGCCTGACATTGAACATGGCTGGGAACATCGTCATCAGCGTCAATGGCGTGCCGGTCGATTTCGCGGACCGCTACTACTACAAGGGCGTGATGTTCTCGAACGTGCCCAACCTTGCGGCGGTGTTCGGGTATCTCAACGCTTCATGGACGCTGCGGGCGGACGTCAACGCGCGCTACATCTGCGGCGTGCTGAACACGATGAAAGCCGGCGGAGCCCAGGTCGCGGTGCCGAAGCTCGCGCCCAATCACGCACTCGACGAGGACAACATCTACGACTTCTCCTCGGGCTACATCAATCGTGCCAGGCATCTCCTGCCCAAGAGCGCGAGCGACATGCGCTGGCGGCTGAATCAGGACTATGTGAAAGACCGTGTGTGGATGCGCGACGATCCGATCGACGATGGCGTGTTGCAATTCGGCAAGGCACTTGCGGCAGTGCAGCACAAGGACCATGCGGAAGCCGCGCAATAGCGCTTTTGCGCAAGGGTGCGATGCGTTACGTTCCCGTTCCATGACCACCGAATCCCGCATCTGGACCGCAGCCCTGATCGTTGTCGGCGATGAAATCCTGTCGGGCCGCACGCATGACAAGAACATCGCGCAAGTGGCCGGCTGGCTCGGCGTCCAGGGCATACGGCTGCGCGAGGTTCGCGTTGTGCCCGATGTGATGGAAGCGATCATCGAGGCGGTGAACACGCTGCGCGCCCGCAACGACTACCTGTTCACCACCGGCGGTATCGGCCCGACGCATGACGATATCACCGTCGATGCTGTGGCTGAAGCGCTCGGCGTTGAAGTCGTCATTCACCCCAAGGCCCGCGCGATTCTGGAAAGCTATTACGAAACACGCGGCGGGCTGAATGAAGCGCGGCTGCGCATGGCGCGTGTTCCGCAAGGGGCTGAACTGATCGAGAACAAGGTCTCGGGCGCACCGGGCATCCGCGCCGAAAACGTCTATCTCATGGCGGGCGTGCCAGGCATCACCGCGATGATGCTTGATGGGTTGACCGGGCAACTGGAAGGCGGATTGCCGCTCCTTTCGGCCACGATCGGCTGCTGGGTTGCCGAAAGCGAGATCGCCGACCTGCTGCGCGAAACCGAAAAGGCCTTCGACGGGTGCCAGATCGGCAGCTATCCCTTCTTCCGCGAAGGCAAGACCGGCGCGAATTTCGTGATCCGATCGGTCAGCGATGATACGCTGAAGGCTTGCGCCCATGCACTCGAAAAGGGTCTGGCCGCGATGGGCAGGTTCCCGGTTGCCGGCGGGATCTGACGAGATGCTGACTCGCCGCCTTGTTCTGCTCGCTCCGCTCGCCGCACTGCTCGTGGCGGCAACGCCGGTGAAGAAGCGCGTCGCCGTGCCGCGTGCCACCCCAGCGGCCACCTACCCGGCGCCTTCGAAGGCCCCGCTCCCGGACAAGGTGCGTATCGCACTGACGACCGAGATGGGACCGATCGTGGTGGAAGTGGATGTGAAACGCGCACCCGCAAGCGCGACGAACTTCGTCCGCTACGCCGAGACGCGGCGGTTCGACGGAACAGTGCTCTATCGGGCGATGCATCTCAAATGGGGCGAACAGCCAAACGGGTTGATCCAGGGCGGCACACGCGGCGATCCCCGGCGCAATCTGCCACCGATCGCGCACGAGCCGACCGACCAGACCGGCATCCTGCACAAGGCCGGCACCCTGTCGATGGCGCGCTATGCTCCCGGCACGGCTACCGGCGACTTCTCGATCATGGTTTCGGACCAGCCGGGCCTCGATGCCCAGCCGGACTCTGCCGACCCGGAAGCCAAGGCGGGGTATGCCGCGTTCGGTCAGGTAGTCGAAGGGATGGACGTGGTGAAGGCAATCTTCGCCGCACCGATCTCGGAAACCGAGGGCGAAGGCATCATGCGAGGGCAAATCCTTGCCAAGCCGGTGAAAATCCTGACCGCGCGCCGCGTATCCGACTCGCCGCCTGCCACACCTGCACCCTGACGTGAAAGTGGAGGTGCTGGCAGTGGCGCTGGCGCTTTCGGGCTGCGGCGGCGGGGCATTGCCGCGTTTCGAGAAAACCCTGGCTGCCAATGACAGCGCCACGCTCGCGCTCGGGCAGTGGTGCGCGGCGCAAGGAATTGCCCGCCCGCCGGAAATCCGCGCTTTGGCCGATCGCGCAGCCAGCAACCCGCCCTCCCCCGCCGTCCGCGCCAGCCTTGGCGTCTCGGCAAGTGACCAAGTGGCCTATCGTCATGTTCGCCTGACCTGCGGCGACACGGTGCTGTCTGTGGCGCACAACTGGTACGTTCCCGCGCGCCTGACGCCGGAAATGAACCGCACGCTGGAAACCACCGACGCGCCGTTCGGCAAAGTCGTTGCTCCGCTCGGCTTCCGGCGGGAACGGCTGGCGTCGAGGCGCGGGCGAATGGCGGAATGCCCAGAAGGCACCATCCTGTCGCACCGGGCGGTCTTGCGATTGCTTGATGGACGCGCGATCAGCCTCGTCGTGGAATGCTATACGCGCGCCAACCTCAGTCACGCGAGCTGACGGTCCAATCCATCGCGGCTTCAGCGTAGTGTTCGAGTTCGCGCCAATGACGATCCCAACCGGGGCCGCGCTTTTCCGGCGGGATCACCGCTTCCACCTGCAGGCGGGCGATGGTTACCGGGTTCTGGGGTGTGTCGCTCTCGGTCATCGTTTGTCCTTGATCCATGCCCGAATGCCCACCCCCAACCCCTCCCGCTTGCGGGAGGGGAGCGAGACTTGCGTCTCAGCAGGAGGCGTTAGTCGCAGCGGGGTGGGCATGTCCACGCCCCCGAACAAAAAAGCCCGAGACAAAAAGAAGGCCGGGAAGGTTTCCCCTCCCGGCCTTCTTTTTCAAATCAGGCGTGGCTGGATCAGCCGCCGTGAACTTGGGCAACGTCGATCTTCAGGCCGGGGCCCATCGACGAGGACAGGCCGACCTTGCGCAGGTACTTGCCCTTGGCACCGGCAGGCTTCGCCTTGACGATCGCATCGACGAAAGCGTCGAAGTTGGCGCGCAGCGCTTCGTCCGAGAACGAGAGCTTGCCGATGCCGCCATGGATGATGCCGGCCTTTTCGACGCGGAATTCGATCTGGCCGCTCTTGGCTGCCTTGACCGCATCGGCGACGTTCGGGGTGACGGTGCCGAGCTTCGGGTTCGGCATCAGGCCCTTGGGACCCAGCACCTTGCCGAGGCGACCGACGATGCCCATCATGTCGGGCGTCGCGATCACGCGGCCATAGTCGAGGTTGCCGTTCTGCATATCCTCGAGCAGGTCTTCGGCGCCGACCTTGTCGGCCCCTGCGGCCAGAGCCGCTTCAGCCTTGTCGCCGCGTGCGAACACGGCAACCTTGACGTCCTTGCCGGTGCCCGAAGGCAGCACGACCATGCCGCGGACCATCTGGTCGGCGTGGCGCGGATCGACGCCGAGGTTCAGCGAAACTTCAAGGCTCTCGTCGAACTTGGCGCTCTTGAGGTCCTTGAGCAGCTTGATCGCGTCATTGACGGTGTACAGCTGCTGATTGTCGCCCAGCTTTTCGGTCAGCGACTTCTGCTTCTTGGTCAGGTTGGCCATGTTCTCAGCCCTCCACCACGGTGAGGCCCATCGCGCGAGCGGAGCCTTCGATGATCTTCGTTGCGGCTTCGATGTCGTTCGCGTTCAGGTCCTTCATCTTGGCCTGTGCGATGTCAGCGAGCTGCGCGCGGGTGATCGTGCCGGCCGAAGCCTTGCCCGGGGTCTTCGAACCCGACTTGATGCCGACGGCCTTCTTGATGAAGAACGTGGCGGGCGGGGTCTTGGTGACGAACGTGAACGAACGGTCGGCATAGACGGTGATCACGGTCGGGAGCGGGGTGCCCTTTTCCACTTCCTGCGTGGCAGCGTTGAACTGCTTGCAGAATTCCATGATGTT
>JAZKBJ010000120.1:0-1859 GCA_040388685.1 Pseudomonadota bacterium | reverse complement strand
CCGCCACCCGGGTTTCTTCCTGGTGGCGCGCATCGATAAGCATGCGCGTTGTCATTACAATTTCTCCAGCCGCGCCGCCGCCGGGTTTCCCCTGCGTTGCTGGCGCGGATCTTGTGGGATAGGCGCGCGCCAATCGGCAGGGACCGTGCGGAGACGGGGCCTGCTTCGTGGTTGCGCGCAAATGCGGGTTTGCCGGATCGGAGCGTCGGGACGAGAGGCCTTGCGCCTGCCATATCCTGTCGCTCGCCGCCCGGCGGCGGTTGGTTTGTGTCTGCTGTGATGACAACTCGCGGCGAAATGCGCGCGCCGCAACCCGTCCATGCCGATGCCGCCCCGATGGGGCAGTCTGGCAGGAACGAAACGCGGCTCATCATTACGGCATCAACCTTGTGGCGTGGAGAGCGGGCGCTTGCGCATCATCATCCCCACGTTGACGGGGTCTTCGCCAGCGGCGCTTTTCCCTCGCCCTCCGCGGCGCTAGCATGCGCTTTTTGGCGGTTTCGGCGTGAATAGCACCGATGCTGGCTTGCCCCGGTAGTCAAGTGCTAGCACTGCAATTGCAAAGCGGCAATTAAAACAATCTCGGGTCATCCCTGTCACGTCACTGCCTTGCTGATGCTGCCGCCTTGCCCGGGATGGTTAACCATACGGTCCATTTCCCACTGGACCGAAGCAATGTGGGCAGGGCATAGGCGGGGCAGATGGATGAGGTCGCGCCAGATACTGCAGGCTTGAAGGACCGGGGCGTCCTCGCAGCGGTATTTGCAGCGCCCGTCGTGGCTGCAGCGGTGATGCTGCTTTCGTTTTCGACAGGGCTTGCCCAGATCGAGCCGCGTTATGTGGTGCGGCTGGCGATGCCTGGCAGCGGTGCGCGCATCGGCCTGCCCAATATCGAAGGGCCTGCCGATGCAAGCCGCCCGCTGGTGGTCATCGATGCCGGGCATGGCGGGCACGATCCGGGTGCGAGCGGGCAGGCGGGTGAGCGCGAGAAGGACCTGACGCTGGTGCTGGCGCGGTCTCTGCGCGACGCGCTACTGGCGGACGGGCGCGTGCGCGTGGCGCTGACGCGTGACAGCGACCGGTTTCTGGTGCTTGACGAGCGCTCGGACATAGCGCGCAGGCTGGGCGCGGACCTGTTCATTTCGGTCCATGCGGATGCGGCAGAGGCGACGACCGCCAGCGGTGCCACGGTCTACACGCTGTCCGACAAGGCTTCCGATTCGGTGGCCGAGGCGCTCGCGTCGCGCGAAAACCGGGCGGACAGCATAAATGGCGTGGCGCTGGCGGGGAAGGGGGAGGCGGTCTCGTCGATCCTGATCGATCTGGCGCGCCGCGAAATGCGCGCAAGTTCGCAGCGCTTCGGCGAACTGGTGGTGCGCGAAGGCGAGGGCGCGATTGCGTTCCACGACCAGCCTCGGCGTGAGGCGGCGTTCGTCGTGCTGAAATCGCTGGACCTGCCCTCTGCGCTGATCGAGGCGGGCTATATCAGCAACGTGGACGATGCGCGCGCGATGCGTGACTCAGATTGGCGCAAGGCGTTCGCTAGCGCGATTGCGCGCGCGGCAGAGATATTCCTTGCCGAACGGCAGGCCCCGCCGCTCACTGAAGTCTCGTCTGCTGTGCCGGTATCGGATGAGCCTGCGCCCTGAACAGGTTTCGGACCCGCGAGCACTGGCGACAGACAGCAATCGCGTGCTAGAGGCGCATCACGATGGCCGAAGAGACCCAAGAGCAATCCCGGTTCGCAACATGGCGTGAAGGCGGCCTTGTCCGTTGGCGCGCCACTTCCGCGTGGTATCGCGCGAAGTGGAATGACAGCCGCCGGTTCCGACTTGCCAATTATGTGCTGGGCGCGGTCC
>JAZKBJ010000119.1:0-5959 GCA_040388685.1 Pseudomonadota bacterium | reverse complement strand
TGATGCGCTGACCCGCGCGGCGTTTCACGATTACTGGCTGAACCGCCATGCCCAGATCGGCCGCCGCCTGATCCCGCCCTTCACCTACCACCAGCTCCACGCCGACGCCGCGCTAACCCAGCGTGCGGCCACGACATCGGGCCTCACGCCTTCGGACTATGACGGCATCGTCGAAGTCCACTTTCCCGATACCGATGCCCTGATCCGCCAGCTATCACGGACCGAAGTTGCGCAAGAGGCGCTGGAAGACGAAAAGAACTTCATCGACCATGCGCGGTCCCGTTTCTGGGCGTTCCGCGAAGACGTGTGACGGGAGCGCTCCTGCGAGCAGCCCCGTCGCGCCTTACCCCTTCATCACCGGCACTGGCGTGCTGCCGCTCTCATCCAGATAATAGGCCACCCATTTGTGGAAGAACTGGTTGCCCGGTTCATTCCGGCCAAACGTCTGGTGCGTCATCGCGCCTGATTCCAGCCCGTTCTGCACCTTGAGACCGAGGAAGTAGTCCTCCTCCTCGACCACGTCGAAGAAGAAATCGCACATCGTATCGAGCGTTTCGAGCGCCTCGGGCGTCTCCGGCTTCACCGGGAAAATGTAGTTCATCACGGTGGTGTTCTGGTTGGCGTTCGGCCCCGGAAACAGCTGCGCCAGCTGGCCCATTTCGGGCGCGAGGAAGAAGCTCATGTTGGGGAACAGCATGCGGATGAAGTCGTAGCCGTTGTTCTCCTGCCGTCCCCATTGCTCACGCGGCAGGTCCTTCAGCCGCGTGATCGAGTTCTGCGGGAAGCCGAGCCGGATATGCGGGCCGAAGCCCTCGTAACTGGCGCGGTTAGAAGGACTACGCGTTGCAACCGTATTGGTGTGTGCGGCCTGGAAGTGATAGCCCTCCAGATAGCCGTCATAGGCCACCTTCCAGTTCGCGCCCTTCATCGGCTTGCTCTTGTGGTAATACCACGTCTCAAGCTTGAGCGCGGCGAAGTCCTCGTACATTCCGCCCATCCATTCGACCGCGTTGATCGGCAGGTCCGGCGTCAGGATCACGAAGATCAGCCCCGCCGCCTCGTCGCAGGGCAGTTCGGTGAGGTGCAGGGTCGATCGGTCCGGATCGCCAAACGTGCTCGCCTCCGCAATGCCGATCAGCTTGCCGTCATTGGCATAAGTCCAGCCGTGATACTGGCAGGCAAAGCGCGCGCAATTGCCCTTGCCTTCTGCCGCCAGATGCATCGCGCGGTGCTTGCACACGTTGAGGAACGCGCGCGCCTTGCCGTCCTTGCCGCGCGTGATCAACACGGGCCGCCCCATCACATCCATCGCCTTGTAATCGTTCGGCGCAGGCAGTTCGATGGTCAGCGCCAGCATCAGTGGCAGCCGCTTGAAGATCCGCGCGATCTCGTTGTCGAAACGCGCCTGATCGAGGTAGTCCGCCACCGGCACGCGCATTACGTCCGCCGCCTGATCGGTGGTCTTGGTCTCGACGAAGTGCAGCATTCGCTCCGCCGCGTTGGCGTATTTGTCATAGAGTTCGGTCATGGGATCAGCCTCAAGCGTTGAGATAGCGGTCAAGCGTCTGGTGCAGATGGCGGATGCGCACTTCCTGATAGTCCGCCAGTTCGACCATCTGGTTCTTCGAGGCCTTCAGCCCCTCGTGGCACAGTTCCATGTTCTCGCTATCCTGATCGAGCACCGCGCCCAGAACGCCGAGTTCAGGCGCATCGGCCCAGATCTGGTCGTCTCCCAGCAGGTGCATCGGCACGCCATGCGGACGGGGCTGGCCTTCCGGAATACGCGCAATCACGCGCACTTCCATCAGGCACTTGTCCTGATCGGGCCAGGGCCGCCAGCGATAGACGATGTTGGGCATGAACCCGCCCCACGGTGCGAAGTTCGGAAACACGTTATAGACCAGCGCATCGAGCAGTTCGCTTTCCGAAACGCCCGAATAATCGCCGCCGAACTGCTTGGCCGAAACTGCGCGCATCATCTCGCCCAGCGCGGCGCGCGCGGTGCGGCCTTCGGGCACGGTGATCGCGTAATTGTCCTTTTCCGCGTCATAGTTGTCGGCGCTGCGGCCGTTGTACTTGCGGAACTCGTCGATGATCCGCTGCTGCGGCCAGTGCTCTGCCTCGGCCTGCGCTTCGATGTGCGGACTGATCACGCCGAACGGGGTGTAGTTGACGTTCACGTGCTCGCCCAGCACGTGATAGGCGGCGTTGGCATCGCCGGTGAACGGCATCAGTTGCGGGTGGGTGACAAAGGCGTGGTAGCTTTCCATGAAAGCCTCCATCGTGATCTTCCAGTTCGCCGGAATAACCTTGGCCACCCACGCCACGGTCACGCATTCCTCATGCTTCCAGCGCTTGAAGAATTCGGGCAGCGGCGCGAGGAATTCCTCGATGGTCGGGCCGTCTTCGGCCTCGCGCACGAAGATATAGCCGCCCCACTGCGCAAGCCTCGCCTCGGGCAACTGCATCTTCCGGTCGGTCAGATGGGCGAAGTCCCAGCGGCACGGAATGTTGCGCAAGCTCCCGTCCGGATTCCACGAAAAGCCATGAAACGGGCAGAGGAACTGCTCGGCGCTGCCGCTGTCGGTCTTGAGCTTGCGGCCCCGGTGCAGGCAGACGTTGTGAAACGCCTTCACGCTGCCATCCTCCTGCCGCACGAGCAGATAGGAGCGGCCCGCATTGTCATAAGTGACATAGTCCCCCGCCTCGGGCAGATCCTCCTCGCGCGCGGCAAACTGCCACACGTTGGGCCACATCTTCTCGCATTCGGCCTTGAAGAAGTCCGGGCTGTAATAGCGCGCCGCGTCGATCGGGTCGGACCCCAGATATTCGTAGCGGTCTTCCGCGATGAACGCGGGCGGCTGCACATCATCGGCACGCAGGATATCCTCCCAACTCGTGCCGGGGCAACGCGCCGCTTCAAAGGCGCCGGGATCGCGGTCAGCCATGGTCTTCCTCTCCATCAGATTACGGAGCGGATTGTCTCACGGGCAGGGCGCGGCGCGTTTGACCAAGGTCAAGAATCTATGCCCGCACCCCCTCTGCTTTTGGCTAGGAACTGGCGTTTAGGCGGGTCACAGCGGCGATGCGGCGGTCAGTGGAAATGTCTCCACAGCCACACCCCGGTTGCCGTGGCGGCAAGAACCCACAGGGCTGCAAAGATTGCCGCCGCGATGTAGCTCTTCGGACGTTCGCTCCGCGCGGCGGCCTGCGCCCGAAAGTCCGCGAAAAGCGCAGGCGGTATCAGGCGGATAGCCAGAGCGATGCCCAACGGCACAATCACGATATCGTCGAGATAACCAATGACGGGGATGAAGTCAGGTATGAGATCCACAGGGCTGAGCGCGTAGGCGGCGACTGCCCCCGCAGCCAACCGCGCGCCGAGCGGCGTCAAGGAACTGCGAGCGGCAATCCACAGAGCGATCACTTCTCTTTTCAGAGACCGCGCCCACAATCTGGCTCGTTCAATCCATCCCACATTGCCCGCATTGCACCGGCGGCGGGATGTCCGCAATGGCATCGTGCCGGGAAAGTGTCCCTCGTCCGGCCAGATGCGTCGCGCCCCTCAACTGGGCGCGATCACGCCTTCGCCCGCGCGCCAGACCGGGCGGATTTGGTCGTCGTCGTAGATTTCCATGATCTCGAAGACATTGCCGAAGAAATCGCGGCAATACGTGGCGGCGTAGCCGTGCTTGGTCCCGTCCGCATCCACGGTGATGCCTTCGAGCGAGGGCGGGGTGTGCGCTCGCAGACCTGCGGCCATCAGCCGGTCGTAACACGCCTGAATGTCTTCCACCTGCACCGCGAAATGGGTGTAGCCGAAGCGGTTGACGCCCTCGTTGGCATTTTGGGGGGCCGAGCGCGGCGCGAGGTATTCGAACACCTCGATGTGGGCATTGCCGAGGCGGCACATGAACTGCCGAGCCGCGCTACCCTCCAGCCCGACAACCGCATCGATATAGGGATTGCCCTGCCATTCGAGCGGCTTGCCCACTTCGATCGCGCCAAGCAGGCCGATGTAGAATTCGCGCGCCTTGTCGAGATCGGGGACGGACACCCCGATGTGCTGGATAGCCAAAGCTCCAACTGCGCCCGCCCCGATGCCCATGATTGCTATATCCTCAGAACTGGACGCGCTTGGTGAAGCCGCCATCGACCACCAGATTGGTGCCGGTGGTGTAAGACGAAGCCGGGCTGGCAAGGAACACCACGGCCTTGGCCACATCATCGGGCGCGCCGAAGCGGCCCAGCGCGAAGCCTGCGTGCACCGACTGGTACAGTTCGGGCACCGCGCCTTCGATCACTTCCCAGTTGCCGCCGGCAAACTTGATCGGACCGGGCGAAACCGCGTTCACGCGGATGCCCTTGGGGCCGAGCGCCTGTGACAGCTGGCCGGCATAGACGATCAGCGCGCCCTTGAGCGCATTGTAGCCCTGCGGCACGATGAACGTCTCAAGCCCGGCGGTTGACGAGAGGATCACCACCGAGCCATCGTCCGACTTTTCAAGGAACGGTTCGAGCACTTCGACGCCGATCACCGAGCCCATGATGTCGTGATCGAGGCCCTTCTGCCAATCGCCAGTCTGGCCCGAACCCGAAGTCGAGATCATCGGAATGAAGATATCGCAACCGCCGAGCTTTTCAGCCGCATCCGAAAGCCATGCGCGATAGGCGTCGGGGCCTGCGTCCATGTCGAACGCCGAGCCGAACACCTTGCCGCCATGCTTGGCGAGCGATTCCGCCGCTTCGGCAACCTGTTCCGCATTGCGCGAGCAGAACGCCACGTCGGCACCCTCTGCGGCAAGGATTTCCAGCGTGGCGCGGCCGATGCCGCGGCTGCCGCCGGTCAGGATGACCTTCTTGCCCTTGAGACCCAGATCCATGCGCTTGCTCCTCAAAATCCCGAAAATTCGTTGCCACCTTCCTTGAAGGGGGCACACCTTTGCCACTACTCCCCTTTTGAACAGGAATTGCCAGCGCGCGCGCGATGATACGCCCCGTGCAAACGCGCAATCAGGAGCAGGACATGAATCGTCTCGAAGGCAAGACCGCCGTGGTGCTGGGCGCCAGCAGCGAAGGCAACATGGGCCAGGTCATCGCCCGGCGGCTGATGGAAGAAGGCGCGACCGTTCTCGTCGCGGGGCGCAAGGAAGCGGTCCTCGCCGATTTCGCCGCAACCACCGGCTGCCTCTGGGCGCCGTGCGACATTACCGACGAAGCCAGCGTCAATGCGCTTGCCGATAGCGCGGCGGAAAAATTGGGCGGCATCGACATTGCGATCAACGCCACTGGCTGGGGCCTGCTCAAGCCCTTCCTCGAAGTGACCCGCGCCGAACTCGACGCGATGACCGCGCTGCAGCTGGTCGGGCCGCACCAGTTCTTCCAGGCGATGGTGCGCAAGATGGCGAAGTCAGCGGGCGGGCGCGGCGGCTCGATCATCACGATCAGCTCGGCCACGGCGCAGATCATGCTCAACGATCACGCGATCTACATGGGCACCAAGGCGGGGACGGACCACATCATCCGCTGCATCGCGCACGAATTCGGTCATGAAGGCATCCGCGCCAATTCGATCTCGCCCGGCCTGACCGATACCCCGATGAACGCCGACGCCAAGGAAGTTCCCGGCCTGTTCGAAGCCTTCCGCGCCGGCTACCCGCTCGGCCGCTGGGGCACCTCGGAAGACGTCGCCGCCGCTGCCGTATTCCTCGCCAGCGACGAATGCTTCATGACCGGCGAAAACCTGCAAGTGAACGGCGGCCTGACCCTGCGCCGCAACCCCACGCGCGAAGAGATCAATGCCAGCGTGGCGAAAGCGATGGCGGCGGGTTGATGCGAAGTGGCGGCGGCGTCAGAAAACGCCGACCGCCGCATCCGCCCAGACGAGCAATACAAGTCCGGCGACACACGCGCCGATTATAGCGAGCGACCGACCGCTTTTCGTCAGTCGCACCGCGAC
>JAZKBJ010000118.1:7406-16086 GCA_040388685.1 Pseudomonadota bacterium | reverse complement strand
AAAGACCCTGCGCCGCATCGCCCACGGCATCATGAAGTTCGTGGTCAACAACCCGTCGCCGTTCATCGTGCCGATGAGTTTCAGCAACGCCCCGGTTTCAGCAGCTGACCCGCTCCAGACCATCACGACACAGGGCAATCGCCACAACCTTGTCGTCCCGCACATCACGAAGTTCCGCAACGGCGCCATCGGCCACGACATGGCCGATCCTTTGGCCACAGTGACGGCGAACAGCTTCATTAAGCGCCCCGGCGGCAGCGCGCCGCTGGGCCTGGTCGAGGCGCGGCTTGAAAAGCGCGGGCCTTACGACCACGCGCCCAACTGGCACTGCAAGTCCTGCGATGAAGAATGGTTCGATCACTACGCCGATACGCCTGAAAGCATCAATTCGATGCTGCCTCCCGAATGCGCGCGTTGCGGAACTGAAGACAACGCCACATGGATTGGATCACCGGAACAGGTTCTTGCCCCAGTCATCACCTATGCCCAGCAGGGCGGCGCAAACCGCTCGGTCGAAGACCCCCACCACACGATCTGCGCGAACAGCAAAGATCAAAACTGTGTCGCCGCGGCAGTCCTGACGCCCTTCTATGGCGACAAGAATGGTAGGCCTCGCTCGGCCAATGGCGTCGATGAACCACTGCGCACCCAGACGCTGGAAAACCGCTTCGGTGCCGTCATGGCCTTCATGCAGAAGTTCGCCGAAAACGGGAAAGGCTACGATCCCGAAACCCCGCTGCACACGGTCATGGCAGGCGCGCCGCGCCACGCCATCGTCACCGCCCATATCGAACAGGCCAATGGCGGGCCGAACAACACCAACCTCGCAGGCCGCGCCGCCGACGATCCGCTCTCGACCGTCGCCACTACTGGCAGCCAGCAACGCCTCGTTACCTCGAACCTGATCAAGTTGCGCGGCACCAGCGACGAACAGGTGCGGGGCAGCGGGGCATCGGTTGACGAACCCCTCAACACTATCAGCTCCGGAGGAATCCACGCCGCCGAAGTCCGCGCCTTCCTGATCAAATACTACGGCAACGAGCAGGACGGCCACGGCCTCGACAACCCGCTCGGCACCGTCACCGTACAGGACCGCTTCGGACTGGTCACCGTGACCATCGACGGCGAGGAATACGTCATCGTCGATATCGGGATGCGCATGCTCACCCCGCGCGAGCTGTTCAATGCGCAAGGCTTCCCCGCCGACTACATCATCGACCGCGATGCCACCGGCGCGCCGATCACCAAAACCGCCCAGGTCGCCAAGTGCGGCAACAGCGTCTGCCCGCCGCTGGCCGAAGCCATCGTGCGCGCCCAGTTCCCCGAAATCATCGAAGCGCAAGGAGCGCAAGCAGCATGAGCGACAACACCCACATCGAATGGGCCGACGCCACCGTCAACGCGATCAACGGCTGCAGCGTCACCAGCCCCGGCTGCACGCACTGCTATGCCATGAAGCTGGCCGGAACCCGCCTGCGCGATCACCCGACGCGCAACGGCCTGACCACCATGACCAAGGCCGGGCCGGTCTGGAATGGGAAGGTTCGCCTGCACGAACCCGCGCTGCTGCAGCCGCTCAAATGGAAGCGCCCGCGCCGCATCTTGTGGAATGCCCACGGCGATACCTTCCACGACAGCGTGCCCGACGCATGGATCGACCGCGTCTTCGCCGTCGCCGCGCTCACCCCGCAGCACACCCACATGATCCTGACCAAGCGCAGCAAGCGCATGCGGGAATATCTCACGCGCCACCGTTGGCACTTGTGGGCGGCGATCGGGCGCGAGATCGATGCCAAGCGGTGGGCAAAACTGCCGCCGATCATGGGCGGTGACTGCACACCGGTGCCCAACGTCTGGCTGGGCGTCAGTGTCGAGGACCAGACCCGCGCCGACGAACGCATCCCCGATCTTCTCGCCACCCCGGCCTCTGTCCGCTTCCTCTCTTGCGAACCATTGCTCGGCCCGGTGTCGCTCGCTCACATTCCCCATCCGAAGCATGAGGGCATGTTCATCGACGCGCTCGATGGGCATTCATGGGGTTACACGTCGAGCCCGCTGGATAGTCGTTCACCGGTCGACTGGGTAATCGCAGGCGGCGAAAGTGGTCCCGGCGCGCGCCCGATGCACCCCGACTGGGCACGCTCCCTGCGCGATCAATGCACCGCCGCTGGCGTCCCCTTCCACTTCAAGCAGTGGGGCGAATGGCTCCCAGTCTATGACCGGGAAGCGACCGATCCTGACTGGCGCAAATGCTCGGCAATTGAGCAGATGTACCCCGGCGGTCGATGGCTCAATCTGTCCGGTGGCCACGGCTTTGATGGTGAACGGGTCCACTGGGTTCACAAGACCGGCAAGAAGCTCGCCGGTCGCATGCTCGATGGCGCGGAATACAACGGATTGCCAGCATGACCCAGCCCGTCACCATCGGCCCCCACCGCCTCTATTGCGGCGATGCCTACACCATCCGGCCCACCTTGGGCTGGATGGACGCAGACATCATGGACCCGCCCTATGCCTTCAACAATTCAGGCGGCGGGGCCTTCCGCAAGACCCGCGAAGGCGCGAACCGCATTGTCGAGGAACGCCTCGATCGCGGCTTCGACCGTTCGATCATCAATGCCGCCACCAGCGGCGCGGTCGTCGTCTTCTGCCATCAGGACCAGCTGGGCGAATTGATCCCCGAAATGGTCGAGGATGATCGCGGCGATAATGACGCGCTGATCTTGGCCGATATGTTCGCCTACGTGCGCGCCCGCTTCCGCCGCGCCGCGCTCTGCGTCTGGACCAAGCCGAACCCCTCACCCATGGCGAACAAGCACTACCTCGCCGACATGGAGCCTTATATCCATGCGTGGAACCACGGCTATCACCCCCAGGGCGATCACCACGACAAGCACCGCTGGACCCACACCGGCACCATCCGCACCGCCGCCTTCGATCACCCCACGGTCAAGCCCGAAGCCCTGATGGACAAAATCCTGCGCAACGTCGCAGGCACCACCGTCTGCGATCCCTTCATGGGCACCGGCAGCACCGGCGTTGCCGCGATCAAGGCAGGCAAGACCTTCACCGGCATCGAACACAACCCCAAGCATTTCGAAACCGCCGTCCGCCGCCTCACCGAGGCATGGCAGCGCTCGCTCGAACCGGAGGCCGCGTGACCGCGAAAGCCCGTGTTCTGCAGGCCGACGTCACCCGGATCGTCAAAGGCATGATCGATGCTGGCGTCGCGATCGGCGGAGTGCGCGTCGCGCCTGATGGCGAGATCGTGGTATTCATCCCCGGCCACATCGAATCGCCTCTGGCTGAACCGACCAACCCACTCGACGAAGTATTGCTCAATGCCCCGCAAGGAAAAGCTGCCCGCTAACGTCTCATCGTTTGTCGATCGCCACGGCAAGCGCCGTTATCGCTGGCGCAAATGTGGTAGGCAGCGATACTTCGTCGCCCATCCGAATTCGCCAGAAGGCGGGGACGAGCTGCAGGCTTTCCTCGCAGACACGCAAGCTCCAGCGATCGTGCAGGCTTCGCACGGCACCGTGGCATGGGCTGCCCAGCGCTATTTCGCCTCGGCCACCTTTCGTGGCGGCAAGAACGCCCAGACCGAGCGCACCGCGCGGCTGATCCTCGACAAATTCGTTGGCGATTATGGCAAGTATCGCATTGCCGACTGGCGCTTCGATCACATCGAGGCCGTGCTGATGCAGGCAGCGGCAAAGCGCCCGAACGACAAGGGCCGCATGATTGGCGGGCCGAGCGCCGCCAACAATCTCCGGCGCGAACTCAAGACCTTCTTCGACTATGCGATCAAGCTTCTCCGCATCGAGCGAACCAACCCGGTTGATCAGGCCGCGCCGATCGCCGTGCCGCGCCGGGGTTTCCACACTTGGACCGAAGACGAGATCGAGAAGTTCCGCGCCCATTGGGCAGTCGGCACCAAAGCCCGCCTCGCGCTGGAAATTTTCCTCTGGACCGCACAGCGCCGGGGCGACGCATCGCGGTTCGGACGCAAGCACCTGGTGAATGGCCGGATCGAGGTCACCCCGGAAAAGACCAGCAATTCCTCCGGCGTTACCGTCTGGCTGCCCGCCGCGCCCCAGTTGCTCGACGCCATCGCCAAGATGCCGGTCACCGGAACCGAGACCTACCTCGTTACCGATTACGGCAAGCCCTTCACCGTGGCCGGTCTGGGCAACAAGATGCGCGAATGGTGCAATAACGCTGGCCTGCCCCACTGCTCGGCCCACGGCCTGCGCAAGGCCACCTCACGCCGCTCTGCAGAATCGGGCGCTACCAATCAGGAATTGAAGGCCCTCGGCGGATGGACAACTGACAGGCAGGTCGCGGTCTACACCGAAAACGCCAACCGCCAGACCCTCGCCGAAAAGGCGATGAACCCCGTCATCCAGCTCGATTTGGCTAACCGTAAAAGCCGGGACTTGGCTAACCGAACCAAGAAACCCCAAAAATCCTAGCGTCACGCTAGGGAATGGCAGGAGTGGAGGGACTCGAACCCACGGCCCTCGGTTTTGGAGACCGATGCTCTACCAACTGAGCTACACTCCTGTGCTCGGGATGGCCCCTTAGAGGGTTGACGCGGGGGATGCAACCGACCGAAACACATATCTGAAATTATGTCCCGCAACGATCCCCTCGCCATTCCGCCCGAGCTTCTGCTCAAGGCATACCGTGCGGGGATTTTCCCGATGGCGGACAGCCGCGACGATCCCGAAGTATTCTGGGTGGAGCCCCGGATGCGCGCGATTCTGCCTCTGGACGGTTTCCACATGTCGAAGTCGCTGGCGCGCACACTGCGGCGGGATCGCTTCATGGTGACCTGCAACGCCGCGTTCGAGGCGGTGATCGACGCCTGCGCCGCACCGCGCCCGGGCGCGGAAGAAAGCTGGATCAGCACGCGAATTCGCGAAAGCTACATCGCACTGCACGAACATGGCCATGCCCACTCAATCGAATGCTGGCAGGACGACGGACGGCTGGTCGGCGGGCTTTATGGCGTCGGCTTTGCCCGGGTGTTCTGCGGCGAATCGATGTTCAGCCGAACGGCCGACGCTTCGAAAGTGGCACTGGCCTGGCTGGTTGCTGCACTACGGCGCGTCGGCGCGGAACTGCTCGACTGCCAGTTCACCACCAGCCACCTGACCTCACTCGGCGCGGTGGAAGTGCCGCAAAGCCAGTATCTGCAACTGCTGTCGCAGGCGCAGCGCGCCTATTCGGTGGCAGAATCCGCAGCAGGGCGCGCGCTGGCCGAGGAACTCGGCGACGGGCTGGCAGTGGGCGAAGGCGTGGCGGCCCCGCTGGGACTGCCCGCCGGCTTCGCTGCGCTGCGTTCCGGTGTCTTTGGCGCGTCCTCACCGGGGAACGTCATCGCGCAGTCCTTGACCCACACATCATAGACCGCGTGCTCGACGACGTTGAGCGATGGCGCATTGCGGTAGAGCCACCCCGAAAATACCTTGCGCCATGCCAGCGGCTCGTCGGTCGAGGAGCGCTCCTGCACGAACAGTTGAACGAATGCGCCAACTTCGGCGGGATCTTCCCAGGGTGCGGTCTTCTCGCAGGTCGCAAGCTTGACGATGGCATTGCCGACACGGCGCGATTCGCCGCTCTTCAGCACCAGATCCTGGGTGATGTTGTTGCGCTTGTTAAGCAGGCCTATGGTGGCGACGCGGTCCTTGACCGGCGTGCCGAACTCGCTTTCGACCACCGCGCCCGACGCGGTCGCCACGGCAGAACCGGTCTCGGTAGCCTCGGGCGGCGGCGGGGCTTCCTTTTCACCGCACGCGGCAAGCGCCAGCAGGCCCGCCAATGCAAGCCCGCGCCGTGCCGACCGTGCCGTGAAAAGCATCAGGCTTCCGGAACCCAGGCTTCGTAATCGCCGGTGGCAGCGGCACGCTTGCCACCGCGTTCGAGCGCGCCCTGCGGGCGGTAAGCCGCAGACGTGCCGGTGGCATTGGGGGTGTAGTCCACTTCCCAGATGCGTGCTGGCGGCAGGTTGCTTTCAGGCACACCGTCAAAGGATCCATGCAGCCAGCCGTGCCATTCGGAGGGCACGCGGCTTGCATCATTCGCGCCATTGTAGATCACCCAGCGGCGTTCCCGGCCGGCAAAGGGATGGCCCTTGGGATAGGGCTTCTTCGCGCGGTAATAGGCGTTGCCCTGCGCGTCGGTGCCGACCTGCTCGCCCTTGAGCGCGCTGTCGAGCATGGTGGTCACGGTTGCGCCATTCCACCAGGTGAAGATCTTGCCGAGGATGCTCATGGGGCTCGCGCTTAGCCTTTCACAGGGGGGTTGGGCAAGCGGGTAGATGCACCAGCCCACCCGCTTTGTGCCCCCTACCAGTCAACCTTGTCTCCGGGCTTGATCCCGAGCTTTGCGGCAAGGCCGCCGTTGATTTCGAACACCGCGCTGGTCAGTCCTGCCGCCGGGAGCGGCGTTTCATCATAAGGCACGGCATTTGCGGCGATGTTCATGATCTTGTGGTCAAGCCCGACAAAGATTATGTCGAGCGGAATCACCGTGTTGCGCATCCAGAACGCCGCGTGATCGGGCGGGTTGCGAATGAAGATCATGCCCTCGTCGTCGCCGATTTCGGTGCGAAACATCAGGCCCTTGGCCTGTTCGGGGCCGGTCCGGGCCACTTCGGAACGGAACACGTGAGCCTTTGTGCCGCTCGTAATCTTGACCGGAGAGATCGGCAGGCCGGAAACCGGATGGATGGCTGGTGCTGCCGTTTCGGTCGCCGTGCGGGCACCGGCATCTGTCGCGCCGGGCGAACATCCGGCCAACAGCGCAAGGACAGCAAATGCCGCGTTTCTAATCACTTGTTTCATCGACCCATTCTTCCAGTGCCTGCTCTGACAGGGCATTCACCACCTCGCGCACATGATCAAGGGGGTGGCCTGCGCGCAACATGGCCGCGACCTGCTTCTCGCGCAATGCCCGGTCCACCGGTCCATCTTTGCCGAACGGGCCGAATCGCCGCTTGCGCGCCATGACCAGAGCCGCGCGGCGGCGCTCGCTCTCGTTTCCGCGCGCTTCCTCGCGCAGCGGCTCGGCAATGCCCGCCGCGCCCAGCGCCTGGTCGATTCGCCGCGCGCCATAGCCGCGCCTGAGCAGGCCCTGCCCCTTGGCGCGGGCGAATGTGGCATCATCGACATAGCCGATTTCGACGAAGCGTCCGACCAGACCGGCGATGTCCGGCCCGTCCTCGCCCTCCCAGCCGCGTTCGCGCAGTTTTCGCTTCAGATAATCCGCCAGCTTGCCCGCGCTGGTGGCGAATCGCGCGACATAGGCGAGCGCCATCTCTTCCATGCGCGCGGCATCGAGCGGCTTTGGCACGCGCCGTTCGCGGCGCTGTGCGGGATCATATGGGGGTTTGCGCGCCATTCGCCACATTCGTGCCACAGTCAGCGCTAAATGAGAACGTCCGTCCCGTGACAACGATTGTTTTGCCGTCACGGACCAGTAATGCGCCGTTCACCTGCGGGCACGGAAATGCGCTCGCTGGACGAATAGAAGAAAACATCGGGGTATCGCATGACTGTTTCGGACGCTGTTGCTGATCAGGCAACTCTCGTTCCCACACCCAATATCGACGTGCAGCCACGCCGATATGCGGACTTCGACACCTTCTGCGATGCGCTCGATTATGCCGCCAAGGGCGTTCTGGGGTTCAATTTTCACGATCCGCGTGGCAATCTTGCGCGGCCCTATCCCTATTCGGAACTGCGCGAGGACGCGCTGGTCGCCGCGCGCAAACTGGTGGCGCTTGGCGTCGGCGCGGGTGACCGCGTGGCGCTGGTCGCAGAAACCGGTCCTGAATTTGCCGCGCTGTTCTGCGGCGCGATGTACGCTGGGGCTTGGCCTGTTCCGTTGCCGCTGCCGACCAGCTTTGGCGGCAAGGAAAACTACATCGATCAGCTGACGATCCAGCTATCCAGCTCTGACCCCAAGATGCTGCTGTTCCCCGGTGAAATTGCCGAAATGGCGGCGACTGCGGCGGCGCGCCAGGGCTGCGCCGGGCTGTCCTGGGAAGAATTTGACGCTGGCGAGGCCGCCGATACCGCCCTGCCCGCGCCCGATCCCGACGCGATCAGCTATTTGCAGTATTCGAGCGGATCGACCCGCTTCCCGCATGGCGTGGCCGTCACTCACCGCGCGCTGATGGCCAACCTTGCCGGCCATTCGCACGGCATGAAGATCGCCGACCCGGACCGCGCCGTGTCGTGGCTGCCATGGTATCACGACATGGGCCTTGTCGGCTGCTTCCTCTCGCCGATCGCCAATGGCGTTTCGGTGGACTATCTCAAGACCGAGGATTTCGCCCGCCGCCCGCTGGCATGGCTCGATCTGGTCAGCCGCAACAAGGGCACGACGCTCTCCTATTCACCGACGTTCGGCTATGACATCTGCGCCCGCCGCATTTCCAGCCAGACGAACGTGGCCGACCGTTTCGACCTTTCGCGCTGGCGGGTTGCGGGCAATGGTGCGGACATGATCCGCCCCGACGTGATGCAAAATTTCGTCAATGCCTTTGCCGATGCGGGCTTCCGCGCCGACGCCTTCCTGCCCAGCTACGGTCTGGCCGAAGCAACGCTGGGCGTGACCATCATGCCGCCGGGCGAAGGCATCCGCGTCGAACTGGTCGCCGAAGAGCGCC
>JAZKBJ010000118.1:5588-7396 GCA_040388685.1 Pseudomonadota bacterium | reverse complement strand
CCGCGCGACTTGTCGCGCCCGGCCCGCTACCGCGCGATGGTCAACTGCGGCGTCCCGATCATGGGCATGGAACTGGCGATCCGGGGCGAGAGCGGCAACACATTGCCTCATCACCACATCGGCAAGGTGTGGTGCCGTGGATCGTCGGTCATGCACTCCTATTTCCGCGATCCTGAATCGACCGCGGAATGCATGGTCGATGGCTGGCTCGATACCGGTGATATGGGTTACGTCGATGAGCGGGGCTACCTGTTCATCGTCGGCCGCGCCAAGGACATGATCATCATCAACGGCAAGAACCACTGGCCGCAGGATATCGAATGGGCGGTGGAGCAGCTTCCCGGCTTCCATCAGGGCGATATTGCCGCGTTCTCGGTCGAGACCGAGAATGGCGAGGAAGCACCTGCCGTGCTGGTCCATTGCCGCGTGTCTGATCCGGTCGAGCGCGTGAAACTGCGCGACCAGATCCGCGACAAGGTCCGTTCGATCACCGGCATGAACTGCGTGGTCGAACTCGTACCGCCACGCACGCTGCCGCGCACAAGCTCGGGCAAATTGAGCCGCGCGAAGGCCAAGAAGCTTTATCTGGCAGGCGAGATCGCACCCTATCAACTGGCTGCCTGATCAGGCGGCAGCCGAGGTTTTCCGCCAGTTCGGACTTGACGATTTCGTCAACTTGGCATTCCTTGGGGTCGGGAATGGGAGAGGACGAATATGGCAACGGCCAACATGGCACCTTCGGGTGAGCCACAGGAACTGTCGGGCGTGGTCGTCGGATGGCAACATCGCAACTTCGCGCAGAATATTCATCTGACGGTCCAGTCGTCGAGCAAGAGCCGACCGATGCCCGGCTCTGTCGACATGCATCACTTGCTGATGACACGCAGCCAAGCCTTCCTGCTTGCACGATATCTCATGCAACTCAGCGGGATTGAAGCTCCCATGCCCCGCCGCAAAGGCTTCTTTGCCCGCTGGTTCGGATAGGATGGGGCGGCGCTGAACGTTGCGCGCAAACTCGACGATGGCATCGCTGCCGAATATCCGACCGGCGGCGCCGCGTTCATCAGCCAGTTGCCACCCGCCGATCTGTTCGGCGTTCTGGCGGTGCGGCTCGATCCGGCCAAATCAGCAGACAATGCCCTGACGCTGGATTCGTTTTTTCTGACCGGGCGCAGGAACACACAATCAATTTGGCCAACGGCGTGCTGGTGCACCGGCGCGGCCTGCGCGAGGGGCGACACGCGACCTTGACCGTGAACTACAACGATCTGCTGGCCGCGCTGTTCGCCGGGAAGCCGCTCGCGGCGAAAGTCGCATCGGGCGATGCGAAAATCGACGGCGACCCGGCTGCCTTTGCCCGCCTGATCGGCGGGCTCGACAAGCCGGATCCCGCCTTCGAGATCGTTACGCCTTAGGGAACGGGCTTCTTGAGATAAGCGATGACGTTAGCGCGGTCCGCCGGAGTCGGCACGCCGGCAAAGGCCATCGACGTGCCAGGCACGACCGCCGACGGCTTGGTCAGCCATTTGTCGAGCGTCGCCTCGTCCCACTTGAGCTTGGCCTTCTGCATTGCCGCCGAATACTTGAAGCCCGGCGCAGCAGCGGCCTTGCGGCCGACCACGCCCGAAAGGTTCGGACCCATCTTCGGGCCTGCGCTCGGCGTTACCGCATGGCATGCGACGCAGCGCATGAACACTTTCTTGCCCAGCACCGGATCACCCTTGGCCTGAGCGAACGCGGTGCCGCCTGCCAGAGCCGAGGTCGCCAGACCCACCACAACCATCGCACCTGTAAACTTGCCCATCGAC
>JAZKBJ010000118.1:981-5578 GCA_040388685.1 Pseudomonadota bacterium | reverse complement strand
TGTTTGCATTCACCCTGTCCGGACTGGCCGGACCCGAGCCCTCATTTCGCTTTTGCGCTGTATCCCGGCTGAACGGTCATGCGCCATAGCAGAAATGCGCATCGCCCAAAAAAGGTGGCCTTCGCAAGTGGACTATGGAAGCGCTAGACTGCGGCGATGGACCTCTCCCGACTCCCCGCCGTGCCGCCTTTACCCCCTGGCTTCGCTGATCTGCTGCGTGCCCGCTTTGGCGAGGCCTGCCAGACCTCCGAGGCCATCCGCACGCAGCATGGCGCAAGCGAATCGCATTTCCCCACGGTATTGCCGGGCGCCGTGGTTTTTGCCGGATCGACGCAGGACGTGGTCGATTGCGTGAACCTGTGCCGCGCGCACGGTGTTGCCATCGTGCCGTTCGGCGCTGGGACATCGCTCGAAGGCCATACGCTGCCGCTGGCTGGCGGGGTCAGCCTTGATCTTTCGCGCATGGATGCATTGGTCGCGGTGAACCATGCGGACTTCGACTGCGTGATCCAGCCCGGCATCCGGCGCGAAGCGCTGAACGCGCACTTGCGCGATACCGGCCTGTTCTTCCCGATCGATCCCGGCGCAAACGCGACCATCGGCGGAATGGCGGCCACGCGCGCCTCGGGGACCAACGCGGTGCGCTACGGCACGATGCGCGAAGCGGTACTGGGGCTTGAGGTCGTGACCACGCAGGGCAAGGTCATTCGCACCGGCAGGCGCGCGAAGAAGTCCGCAAATGGCTATGACCTGACCCGGCTCTATGTCGGATCGGAAGGCACGCTCGGGATCATCACCGAGATCACGCTGCGCCTGCATTCCATGCCCGAAGCGATCATGGCGGCGTGCTGCGCATTCGAGACGCTGGAGGGCGCAGTCGATACCGTGGTGCAGGCGTTTCATTGCGGCGTGCCAATGGCCCGAATCGAGCTGCTCGACACTGCGCTGGTGCGCGCGGTCAACCGGTGGTCGAAGCTGGACATGCCCGAAGCGCCAACGCTGATGTTCGAGTTCCACGGCAGTCCTTCGGGCGTTGCCGAGCAGGTCGAGACGATCCGCGCACTGGCGGCTGCCAATGGTGGCGGAAACTTTGCCTGGGCGGAAAGGACCGAGGACCGCACCAGGTTATGGCGCGCGCGGCACGAGGCCTATTATGCATCGATTGCAGTGCGGGCGGGCGCCATCGGCTGGACCACCGATGTCTGCGTGCCGATGAGCCGCCTGGCCGAGTGCATCACGCAAACCCGCGCCGAGCTAGACCGTTCGGCAATCCCGACCACGATCGTTGGCCATGTCGGCGACGGCAACTTCCACGTGCTGTTCGCCATCGATCCGGGTTCGCCTGCCGAACTGGCCGAAGTCGAGGCCATGAACGCACGTATCGTGGAGCGCGCGCTCGCTGCCGACGGCACTTGCAGCGGTGAACACGGCATCGGCCTTGGCAAGCAGGAATGGCTGCTTGCCGAATTGGGCGAGGACGCAGTGGACGTGATGCGCACGCTCAAACGCGCACTGGACCCGGACGGATTGTTCAATCCGGGCAAGATTTTTTCGATGTAGCAAAGAAGAAGTGCCCACCCCCGGCCCCTCCCGCAAGCGGGAGGGGGGCAGTCGCACCTCACTCCATTTCGAGAATGATCGCATCCACTGCCAAGCTGTCACCGGCCTTGGCGTTGACAGACTTCACCTTGCCCGACTTCTCGGCGCGCAGGATGTTTTCCATCTTCATCGCTTCGACCACGGCGAGCGGCTGACCGGCTTCGACCGTATCACCCTCGCCCACGTTGAGCGTGACGAGCAGGCCCGGCATCGGGCAGATCAGGAACTTGGAAAGATCGGGCGGGATCTTTTCGATCATGTGCTGCGTGTAAGGCGCGATGTGCGCGGGCAGAACCTGCACGGCGTGGATCGCACCGCGCGTGGTCAGCTTGAAGCCTGCGCGGGTGGGTTCTACCTTCACCGACAGCGGCTTGTCGCCCGCTTCGCAATGCACCATCCGGTCGCCCGGCGTGTATTCCAGCGCCAGGTCGATCGCCTTGCCGTCCACCGTCACTTCGTCCTCGTCGAGCGCGACCGCGTAAGTCGTGCCCGCGATCTTCACCGCCCATTCGTAAGGCGGATCGAGTTCGTCGCCAAGCTGGCTGTCGACACGGCGGGCACGGTCGGACCGCGCGGTGGCAAGGAATGCCGCCAGCGCCGCCAGCGTCTGATTGAGGTCGTCGTCCGTCGCAGCACCGGTGAAGCCATCGGGGTATTCCTCGGCGATGAAGCCCGTGGTCAGTTCGCCCGAGCGGAAGCGCGGGTGCTGCATGATCGCGGAAACGAAATCGATGTTGTGGCCAAGCCCTTCGATCTCGAACGCATCCAGTGCCTCGATCTGCTTGTCTGCCGCTGCATCGCGCGTCGGCCCCCAGGTGATCAGCTTGGCGATCATCGGATCGTAGAACATCGAGACTTCGCCGCCTTCATAGACGCCGTCGTCCACGCGCACGCCATCCACGCCCCGGCGGCCATTCTCCAAGCCGTCATCTTCCCAGCCGGCCACAGGCGGCTGGTAGCGGATCAGGCGTCCGGTCGAGGGCAGGAAGCCGCGATAGGGATCTTCGGCATAGACGCGGTTTTCGATGGCCCAGCCGTCGATCTTGATGTCGTCCTGCGTCATCTGCAGCTTTTCGCCATAGGCGACGCGGATCATCTGCTCGACCAGGTCGATGCCGGTGATCGCCTCGGTGACGGGATGCTCCACCTGCAGGCGGGTGTTCATTTCGAGGAAGTAGAAGCTCTCGCCCGTCGGGTCCGCGCCCGAGACGATCAGTTCGACCGTGCCTGCGGAATAGTAACCCACCGCGCGGCTCAGGGCGACGCACTGCTCACCCATCGCCTTGCGCATCTTGGGGGTTACAAACGGCGAGGGCGCTTCTTCCACCACCTTCTGGTGGCGGCGCTGGATCGAGCATTCACGCTCGTTCAGGTCGAGAATGTTGCCGTGCTTGTCCCCAAGGATCTGGATCTCGATGTGGCGCGGGTTGAGGATGAACTTCTCGATGAAAACGCGATCATCGCCGAACGAATTGAGGCCTTCGCGCTTGGTGGCTTCAAAGCCCTCGCGCACGTCCTGTTCGTTATAGGCAAGGCGCATGCCCTTGCCGCCGCCCCCGGCCGACGCCTTCATCATCACCGGATAGCCGATCTCCTCCGAAATCCGCACGGCGTGTTCGGTATCGTCGATCTCGCCGACAAAGCCGGGCACGACGTTGACGCCCGCCTTCATTGCCAGCTTCTTGGATTCGATCTTGTCGCCCATCGCGGCAATGGCGTTCACCGGCGGGCCAACGAAGGCGATGCCTTCAGCCGCCAGCGCCTCGGCAAACGAGGTACGTTCGGACAGGAAGCCATAGCCGGGATGGACGGCATCCGCGCCAGTCTGCTTGGCCGCTGCAATGATCTTGTCCGCGATCAGGTAGCTTTCCGATGCGGGCGACGGGCCGATGTGCACCGCCTCATCCGCCATCTGGACAAAAGGCGCGCGGGCATCGGCGTCGGAATAGACGGCCACGGTTGCGATACCCATCCGGCGCGCCGTCTTGATCACGCGGCAAGCAATTTCGCCACGGTTGGCGATGAGGATTTTCTTGAACACTCTGGCGCTCCCCTCCCGCTTGCGGGAGGGGCCGGGGGTGGGCCTTGCTCCTGCATGCTTCGGTCAATGATGGAGAGGTGGGATGCCCACCCCTAACCCCTCCCGCAAGCGGGAGGGGGACAAGAAATCACGCGTCCGCAGGCGGCATGTTATGCCCCAGCAGGCGCAGCATGTCCGCCGCCGCTTCGACCACGTTGGTGCCCGGGCCGTAGATGCCCTGCACGCCTGCATCGCGCAGGAAGTCGTAGTCCTGCGGCGGGATCACGCCGCCTGCGACGACCTTGATGTCGGAGCGTCCGGCGGCGCGCAGGTGGCCGATCAGTTCGGGGATCAGGGTCTTGTGCCCGGCGGCAAGCGACGATGCGCCGATGGCGTCCACATCCTTTTCGAGCGCCAGCTTGGCGGCTTCCTCGGGGGTCTGGAACAGCGGGCCGCTGGTCACATCGAAGCCCATGTCGCCAAATGCCGACGCGATCACGTTCGCGCCGCGATCGTGGCCGTCCTGACCCATCTTGGCGACGAGCATGCGCGGGGTGCGGCCCAAACGGCGGCCGACGGCTTCGACGCCTTCGACCACCTGATTGTAGCGGCTGTCACCGGCATAGGCCGAACCGTAGACGCCCTTGACCGGGGTCGGGAAGGTGCCGTGGCGGCCGAACACGAGTTCCATCGCGTCGGAGATTTCACCCAGCGTGGCGCGGTGGCGGGCGGCTTCGACCGCGAGTTCGAGCAGGTTGCCGCCGGTCTGCTGCTGGATGCCGATGACGATGGCGAAGAACTTCACCTCCGGCGTCGGCACCCGCAGCGCCATGCGACGCAGGCTTTCCTCCATGGTCATGCCGAGACGGATGCCCTCTGTGACCATGCGAAACTCTCCGCCGACGGGCTCGGCGACGTCGCGCGCAATCACATGCAGGCATTCGCCCAACGGCAGGCCCGACCGCACCCCGCGGATGA
>JAZKBJ010000118.1:0-971 GCA_040388685.1 Pseudomonadota bacterium | reverse complement strand
TGGCGCGGTGGCGGGCGGCTTCGACCGCGAGTTCGAGCAGGTTGCCGCCGGTCTTCGCACCTTCGGTCAGCGCATTGAGCGCCGCGCGGCACTTGGTCTCGTCGCGGCTCTCGCGCACCCACTTGAGGCGGGCAATCTGGCCTTGGCGGACCTTGTCGTTGTCGATGTCGAGCGTTTCAAGCAGGTCTTCGCTGGCGAGGCGGTATTTGTTGACGCCGACGATCACGTCTTCGGCGCGGTCGACGCGGGCCTGCCTTCCAGCGGCGGCTTCCTCGATCATCGCCTTGGGCCAGCCAGCGGCGACGGCCTTGGCCATGCCGCCTTCGCTCTCGACGCGTTCGATGATCTCCCAGGCCTTGTCTACCAGTTCCTGGGTCAGGCTTTCGATGTAGTACGACCCGCCGAGCGGATCGACCACGTTGCACATGCCCGTCTCTTCCTGAATGACGATCTGGGTGTTGCGGGCAATGCGCGCGGAGAAGTCGGTCGGCAGCGCGATGGCTTCATCGAGTGCATTGGTGTGGAGCGACTGCGTGCCGCCCAGCATCGCGGCCATCGCCTCGATCGTGGTGCGGATGACGTTGTTGTAGGGGTCCTGCTCCTGCAAGCTGACGCCCGAGGTCTGGCAGTGGGTGCGCAGCATCTTGCTGCGTTCATCCTGCGCGCCCAGCTTGGTCATCACCCGGTGCCACAGCACGCGCGCGGCGCGCAGCTTGGCCACTTCCATGAAGAAGTTCATGCCGATGGCGAAGAAGAACGACAGGCGGCCTGCGAACTTGTCGATGTCGAGGCCCGAGGCCACGCCGTATTTCACGTATTCCATGCCGTCGGCGATGGTGAACGCGAGTTCCTGCACCTGCGTCGCGCCGGCTTCCTGCATGTGATAGCCGGAAATCGAGATCGAGTTGAACTTGGGCATTTCGCGGCTGGTGTAGCCGAAGATGTCCGAGATGATCCGCATCGAAGGCTCG
>JAZKBJ010000117.1:12338-12864 GCA_040388685.1 Pseudomonadota bacterium | reverse complement strand
GCGCGTCCACGATACTTGCGCCGCTGGCCCGACCGTCCATGCGCCACTGCCAAGATTGTAGAACGTGCTGCCTGACAGTTCCACCTGATTGGCGTGGGTGCGGGAGGTCAGCGTGTCTCGTGGACTGTCCGTCCTCGGGCTGCCCAAAAACGTGTAATCGACCGTGTAGTTGATGGTGCGCGCACCGCGATAGTTCAGGCGGCTGTACGCGGCGAGGAGCGAGAATTCCAACCGGTCGTCCGGCTGGATCATCGTATAAAGCGCAGCCGTATAGGCGCTTGAGCGCAGGTTGCCGTCCTTGTTGTCGAAATCGTAGTGGCCTAGCCACAGATCGAGGTTATAGGGCCAGAACTTCACGAACGACGCGCCCGCCGCGGTCAGGAGCACGGCGAGGATCGCCAATGCGGCCAGCGCGCAGAATATGAAGAGAAGTCTGTCGCGCGTCCGCTCCGGCCTCGGATTGAAGGCCACCGATCGCGCTGTGAGAAGCGCGACCTGCCGCCGGCGTACGATTGAATCGACCGTG
>JAZKBJ010000117.1:10662-12328 GCA_040388685.1 Pseudomonadota bacterium | reverse complement strand
AGGCGCGTATGGCCATAACCAAAGGCGCCGCCGACCACGACTTCGGGTGAGATCCGGTAATCCATACCGGCCACAACGGACACGAAGTCCATGTCGAACCCGTTTTCCAGACCGGTCGCATCGCGATTGCCGCCGCTGTAGTTGAAATTCCCGAAAAACTGCAGATGGCGCGGGTCGGCAACGCCGTAGTCCGCTGAAGCATCGGACTGGATCGCGCCGCTGCTGGCAAACCGCACAGGGCGGGACAGTGCGGCCATGCCCATCGACTGATTTGAAAAATGGCACATGCCGCTCAGTCTTGCGGAAATAGCTGCCGTCTGCGGCAGGGCAGCGCCGCGAAGCGCCGCATCCTGAGCGAGAAGTTCGTCCGAAGTGATCTGGCCAAGCGCCTTGTCCAACTGGCTTCCGGACGCACGAACGACTGCACGGCAGCGCTTGAGAAGTTCATTTTGTGCCGTCGTCAAACTGGGTTCTGCTGCCATGTTGCGGCAAAGGACCTTGGTATAGTCCAGAACTGCCGATGTATTGGTATTGGATTGAGCAAACGCAGGCACCGATAAGGCCAAAGGGAGTGCCCCTGCAGCAAAAACGTACGCCACCACTCTCGACGAAAAGACTGCCATACGATTCCCCCTGCAGAATCCAGAACTATGTATTGATCGCCTTGCCCTTGATTATGAAGAGTAATGAATGCGAGCAGATGACGCAACTAAGATGCCGGAAAATGGCCAGATTTGTGTTCTTCTGTGTCCAATTTTCAGCTATCGTCCACGGTCATGGCAGGGGTGCATTCGTTTATCGGGTCACGGACGCGGTCGATCGCAGCGGCGCTTTCGATCCTGGCCGCCCTGTCCTCGCCGCAGCGCCCTGCCTTCGCCCAGCAAAGCCCGGATCCGACAGCCTTCCTTACCGTCGATTGCGTGCTTCCGGCGCAGGTCCGCAAGATGGGGCGGATGCTCACATATCTCGCCCAGCGGCGCGCAATCCGTACCTCTGCATCTGACTGCGAAATTCGCGGCGGAGAATTCGTCGCCGCCGATCGCGCGGACTACCGGACCGCGTTTCAGGTCTGGCTGCCCCTGGCACAGGCCGGTGACGCAAAAGCGCAAACCTACGTCGGAGAAATCTTCGAAAAGGGCCTCGGCCGGGAACGCGACTATGCCGCGGCTGCATCCTGGTACGAGCGCGCCGTCGCGCAGGGGTACATGGCGGCAAAGATCAACATGGCCCACTTGCTGAACGAGGGCCTTGGCGTGCCCCCTGACAGCACCCGTGCAGGCCGTTTGCTGATCGAGGCCAGCGGCATTGATGCCCGCCTGACGAATGCCGTTGCAATCGATGACGGCGAAGTGGCGGCACTGAAGCTGGACCGGGACACCCTGTCCAACGCCTTGCGGCAGCAGCAGGCCGAATTGGCGGCATTGCAGAAGAGCAGTGCGGCAGACCGGCAGGCGCTGGCGGCCACACGTGCGCAACTGGACGCGGCACAGCGCGCCAAGGCAGACGATAGCGTTCTCGAAAGCCGGCTGGGCGCTGCCGAGCAGGCCTTGGCTAGCCGGATTCTCGAAAGGGACCGCGCGCTCGAAGCCGCACGGAAAGCGGAAGAAGAGGCAGCGAAACGCACCCTTCTCGCCGAACGCCGGGTGGGCGAACTGCAGCAGGAGAT
>JAZKBJ010000117.1:9750-10652 GCA_040388685.1 Pseudomonadota bacterium | reverse complement strand
CCCAGGTAAACGCGCGACTATCGGCGGCGGCACCGGCATCGGAAGCGGAACGCGCTTCCGCCAGCGCGGCACTTGCCCGGACTGCCGCCGACCTCAAGAATGCCGAGGCGATGCTGCTTGCCGTGCGAACGGACGCCGCTAGAGACCGGTCAGGGATGGCAGCCCGATCGCAACGCCTCGAGGCTTCGCTGGCAGCGACGCAAGCCGAACGCGACAAGTTGAAGACCGAGTCCGAAGCCCAACGCAAACGGATCGATATTCAGGCCGCCGAGTTGAAAGCGCAGGAAAGTCGGCTGGCGCAGTCCGAACAGCGGCTGGCCGTGCTTCAGGCGCAGGTTCTGCCCTCCGGCAACGAACCTGTCATCGAACTGATCGAACCGACATTGCTGGCGACGCGCGGACGCGGTCTTATCTCTGTCAATTCCGGGATCGCAAAGCGGGCGATCTTTGGGCACGTCAAATCCCGTGATGCGATCGGTTTGCTGACTGTAAATGGCCAGCGTCAAACGCTTGACGATGCCGGGCTATTCCAGTTCGATCTGCCGCTGAGCGAGCAGACCACGCAGGTCGAGATCGTCGCGATTGATCGTCAGGGGCGCAAGGGGCGGCTCGATTTCGACGTGCGCCGCGAAATCAAGGCATCGCCGCTGGCGGATGGCCCCCCGCCTGCCCCCCCTTCCATGAAGCACGCCATCGGCCCGCAATATGCGCTGCTCATTGGCAACTCCCGCTATGCAAAGTTGGCGGGGCTGAAGACGCCTGTTGCAGATGTCGATGAAATAGGCCGGATTCTTCGGGAGAAATACGGCTTCAAGGTCACGATCCTGCACGATGCGACGCGGTATGAAATGCTGTCCGCGCTCAATGCCCTGCGAACCAAATTGACGCAGAAGGACGATCTG
>JAZKBJ010000117.1:394-9691 GCA_040388685.1 Pseudomonadota bacterium | reverse complement strand
CTCGTCTACTATGCAGGCCATGGGCACAAGGTTTCGGTCGATGGCCGTGAGCGTGGATACTGGCTCCCGGTCGATGCCGAAGAGAACAATCCAGCCAACTGGATATCGACGCTCGACATCACCGACATGCTTGCCAGCATGGAGGTGCACAAGGTCCTGCTCATTTCGGACTCCTGCTATTCGGGCCTGCTGACGCGCGGGCTCGTCCGGCTTGTGGACACAACATCGCCGAGCGCCCGGGAGACATATCTCAAGTCGATGCTGCAGCAGAAATCGCGCAACGTCCTGACCTCGGGGTCCGATCTGCCGGTCCTCGACGGTGGTGGGGGCACGCATTCGGTCTTCGCAAAATCGCTTGCCCGCGTCCTCACCGAGAACAAGGGCACGATGCAGGGCCAGGATCTCGCTCAGGCGGTTCAGCAAACCGTGACCATCGCCGCCCAGAGTATGAACTTCGATCAAAAGCCGCAATATGGCCCGCTGCAACTGGCTGGGCATGAAGGCGGGGACTATATCCTGCAACCGGCGGACACCCCGCTCTGACGACATTCCTTGATGTAGGCGGCCAGATTTTTTGACAGGTCGCATTGCTGCCCCCATGGGCAGGCCATGCGTCTCCCCGGCTTTGATATCGACCATTTCCTCTGCCACCACTGGCAGAAGCGCCCGCTGCTCATCCGCAATCCGTGGGGCGATTGGCGCAATCCGCTGGAGCCGGACGAACTCGCGGGCCTCGCCTGCGACGAAGACGTCGAATCGCGCCTTGTCATTGGCGGTGACGCATCGCGCGTCATGGAAAGCGGGCCATTCCCCGAATCGCGCTTTGGCACGCTCGGCAGCGGACCATGGACGCTGCTGGTTCAGGCGGTCGATCATCACGTTCCCGATGTCGCCGATCTGATAGAGCCGTTCCGCTTCGTCCCCGATTGGCGGATTGACGATGTCATGGTCAGCTATGCCAACGACGGCGGCGGGGTCGGCGCGCATTACGACCAGTATGATGTGTTTCTGGTGCAAGGCCTTGGCAGGCGGCGCTGGCGCGTGGGGCCGCGTTGCGATGCGCAGACGCCGCTGCTGCCGCACACCGATCTGCGGCTGATCGCCGATTTCGACGCGACCGACGAATGGGTGCTCGAACCCGGCGACATTCTCTATGTGCCACCCGGATTTGCGCATGACGGAGTGGCCGTTGGCGCTGATTGCATGACGTATTCGGTGGGCTTTCGCGCGCCTTCGCGTGCCGAACTGGTCGAAGGCTGGAGCGAACATCAAGCCGAACGCATGGCCGACGATGATCGCTACGCCGACCCCGACCTTGCGCAGCAGGCCCAGCCCGGCGAGATCACCCCGGCCGCGCTTGACCGCCTCCATAGACTGGTGATCGCAGCCCTGTCAGACCGCGCCGCTTTCGCGCGCTGGTTCGGCGAGCATAACAGCCTGCCCAAATATGACAGCGACTGGCGGCCCGAACAGCCGATCGGCGCGCAGGCCGTAGCAGCGCAACTGACGCAGGGCGTGCCGCTGGTGCGCAACCCTGCGTCGCGGTTCGCCTTCATCCGGCAGGGCGATGGCGCGCTGGTACTGTTCGTTGATGGCCAGAGCTTCGACTGCGCGGGCGATAGCGCCTTGCTTGCCGAACAGCTTTGCGCAAGCCGCAGCGTGACTGTGGATCACCCGGCCTCTGAGCCTACCCTGATGCTGATTGCGGCGCTGATCGACCAGGGCAGTCTGGCGTTCGACGACGAGGACGAGTGAGCGGTCGCCGCTGGAAATATGCGCAAGTCGCGCTATGGGGCGGGGATGGACAATCGTCATCGTCAAGCCGTTGGTCCCGTGACCGTCGCGGCGCTCTACCGCTTCTTCCCGGTCACCGATTGCGCGGCCTTGCGCGATGCGCTGGACGGTCTGTGCCGCGCGCAGGGCGTGCGGGGCACGCTGCTGGTCGCGCCTGAGGGGATCAACGGCACGATCGCGGGATCCCCCGAAGCCATCGACGCCGTGCTCGCCCTCATCCGCAGCCAGCCCGAATGCGCCGATCTCGACGTGAAGTTCTCCGCCGCCTCGGCGATGCCATTCCACCGTATGAAAGTGCGGATCAAGCGCGAGATCGTTACGATGGGCGAGCCTGACATCGATCCTCGGGCCAGCGTCGGCACCTATGTCGCCCCGCAGGACTGGAACGCGCTGATCGCCGATCCTGATACGATCGTGATCGACACGCGTAACGACTATGAAGTGGCAGCTGGCACGTTCGAGCGCGCGATCGATCCCGCCACGCCCAGTTTCCGCGATTTTCCCGAATGGTTCCGGCGCGAGCGCGACCGGCTGCTGGGCGACGGAAAAGCGCCGAAAGTGGCGATGTTCTGCACCGGCGGCATCCGCTGCGAAAAGTCGACCGCCTTCCTCAAAGGCGAAGGGGTGGACGAAGTCTATCACCTCAAGGGCGGCATCCTGAAGTATCTGGAAGACGTGCCTGAGGAACAGAGCCTGTGGCGCGGCGAATGCTTCGTGTTCGACCAGCGCGTTACGGTCGGCCACGGCTTGCGCGAAGGCACGCACACGCTGTGCCATGCCTGCCGTCGCCCGGTCAGCGCGGAAGGGCGCACCTCACCCCTGTTCGAGGATGGCGTCAGTTGCGCCGCCTGCCACCATGAACGCACCGACGAACAGCGTGCCTCGGCGCGCGAGCGGCACCGCCAGGAAACGCTCGCCACCGCGCGCGGCCGCGCCCACGTCGGCGCGGTCCTCGCGGATAAGGCGGGCTAGGACCGCAGCACACCCTTCCCGCTGCGATTAACGCTTCTTCCAGAAGCGCAAGTCTCACCCCCCTCCCTTAAGGGAGGGGCAGGGGGTGGGTTTACCGCCTCGGAATTTGCAAAAAAAATCCCCAAACCTTCAGACTTTAGGCGCCTTCTTGGCCTTGGCCTTGTGCTCGGCCAGCAGGTGATCGAGTTCGTCGATCCGGTCACGCTCGGGCGTGCCCTTGGGCAGGCCCTTGAGACGGCACGCAGCCCAGAGGCTCTTGCGCTCAGCTTCCAGCGCCTTGAGGTAAAGATCGGCCATGCGTCAGTTCCTTTTGCCGGGCTTGGCGGGGCGGCTGCGCCGTTCTGCCAGCGCGTCACTGTTGGTATGCTCTTCGGCCGTCAGCTTGCGCCATCGGTCAAGCCGGGCAGGATCGAGCAGGCCCTGATTGATCGCGGCCCGGATCGCGCAGCCGGGCTCGGCCTCGTGCGTGCAATTGGTGAAGCGGCATTCGAGCGTCAGCGCGGCGACATCATCGAACACTTCGGCGATGCCCGTCGCCACATCCGAGAGCTGGAATTCGCGCATGCCCGGGGTATCGACCAGCCAGCCGCCGCCCTCCAGCCGGTGCATCTCGCGCACGGTGGTGGTGTGGCGGCCCTTGCCGTCCTGTTCGCGCACCGGCTGCGTGGCGATGTCGTCGGACCCGCGCATCGAATTGACCAGCGTCGATTTCCCCACACCTGACGAACCCAGCAGCGCCACCGTTTCACCCGGCCTGCAGCACGCCGCCAGCCGCGCGACATCGGCGGGATCGCGCGCGTTCACCGCTTCGACCTGCAGATCGCCTTGCAGGTCTTCCGCCGCATCGACGTAGCTTTCCAGCCGGTCGGTCAGGTCGATCTTGGTCAGGACGATGACCGGGCGCACCCCGACCTCGCGGCACAGCACCAGATAGCGTTCAAGCCGGGGGACGCTGAAATCCTGATTGCACGAGGCGACGATGAACAGCGTGTCGACATTGGCCGCGATCAGCTGCAACCGGCGGTCGTCGCCGGGCGCCGGGCGCTTGAACAGGTTGATCCGGTTCAGCACGCGCTGAGGGGCCCATGTCTCACGATCGATCAGCACCCAGTCGCCAACGGTCGGGCGGTCTTCCTCGCCTGCGGAATGGGGGAGCCGCGACGAGATCTGTTGCTCAACTCCTTCGCCCGCAACCGCAATCTCGCCCCGGTGCACCGCCATGACCCGCACCGGCTGACAGGCCTGCGCCTCATCCGCCGAGACTTGCGCGGCAAAGAAGGGCGTCCAGCCGAGATCGGCGAGAAGGTGACCGGGTGCGTTCATGAAATGCCGTGACGGGACGGGACGTGATTGCCTTGCCCCGTCCACAAGCATGCACGGCCGCGAATGACAATGAAAAAGGAAATTGGAGCGGGTGAGGGGAATCGAACCCCCGTATTCAGCTTGGGAAGCTGCTGCTCTACCATTGAGCTACACCCGCCCGGATGCCGCGCGCACATAAGCGCGCGCCTTGGGCTGGCGGGCGCTTGCCACAACGGCGGGGTAGCGGTCAACACGCCTTGTGCGTTTCTGCAAAGCTGGCTTGCGCGAACTGCGTATGGCCAGATGCGTCCGCGGCGGTGAAATGTACGCCGCGCCGTGTGGTCGTCGTACCGGTCCAGCGCCCTCCCACCTTCTTTTCGCAGATGCAAACAAAGGCGTTGACCAACTTTTGACATCTGTCCAGTCTTCCTCCTGCAGCCGCACTCGACTCGCTGGAGCGCGGCACCGCCATCAGGGGGAATTTGCGACCATGGCCGTGGCCGAAACTGTTACCCAACGCACTGCGGAACGCCGCGTAAACCGCCTTCTGCGCAGCCGAATCGTCCAGTTCATAGGCTTTTCCGCGCTCCCCGCCACGATCGTGCTGGCACAGGCAGCGCGCGATCCCTCGAACCCGGTCGAGACCGAAACCGGCATCCCGGTAACTTCGGAAATAGTCACCGAAAAGTGCGGCACTTGTCATACCGCAGATGCGAAGGGGAATCTCTCGCGCATCTCGTGGGTGCGCACCACGCCCGAGGGCTGGGCGCAAGTCATTCACCGCATGGTCCGGCTCAACGGGCTGCAGATCACACCCTCGGAATCGAAGGCGGTGGTCCGCGCGCTCTCGGCCAGCCACGGCCTTGCGCCGGAGGAATACAAGCCGGTCGCCTACCTGCCCGAACACCGCATGGTCAACGAGACCAACATCCCGAGCGAGACGATCCGCCAGTCCTGCGCATCGTGCCATGCCTTTGCCCAGCCGCTGTCATGGCGGCGCTCGAAGGCCGAATGGGGCCTGCTGCGCAATCTCCACGTCGCGATGTATTCGCAGGCAGACGCGCAATATCGCCGCGCGGTGGAAGATCCGACCCAACCTGCGGTCCCGGCGGGTGGAACCAAGCCGCTGCCGGTCGAAGTCGCGATGGAATACATGAACAAGACCGCGCCGCTCGCCACGCCCGAGTGGACCAAGTGGGCGGCGCGGCAGCAATCGGCGAAGCTTGGCGGCAAGTGGCTGGTCAATGCCATGCTGCCCGGCAAGGGGCTTTATGTGGGCGAGATGATCGTCACGCCCACGACCGGCGACGATGACTACACCACCGCCATCACGCTGAAATCCCTGAAGGATGGCTCGGTCTTGACCCGCACCGGCAAGGGACTGGTCTACACCGGCTATTCCTGGCGCGGCACCTCCGCCAGCGGCCCCGAAGGCGCTTCGCCCGATGCCCCGCAGGATCACGAAACGCGTGAGACGATGGCCTTCGCCCCCGATCGCAAATCGGCGCAGGGGCGCTGGTTCTGGGGCGATTACAAGGAATTCGGCTTTGATGTGAAGCTAACGAAGGCCGCTGCCGAACCGAGCGTCGTCGCGGTCTGGCCCTATGCGCTGAAAGCCGGGACCAGGGGCGCAACGATCAAGCTGCTCGGCGATGCCTTCCCGGCTGGCCTCAAGGCTTCGGACATCGACCTTGGCAAGGGCGTGACGGTCAGCAAGATCGTATCGGCCGGCCCGACCGAAGCGGTCCTGACCGTGGACGTTGCCCCCGATGCCGTCCTCGGCGCGCACGATGTGGGCCTTGCCGGATCGGTGCTGGCAGCAGGCCTGCCGGTCTACAAGAAGGTCGATTACCTCAAGGTCACGCCGGACACCTCGCTCGCTCGCCTTGGCGGCAGCGAGAAGCACACGCCGGGCTACGCGCAGTTCGAAGCGATCGGCTATGACAGCGGCCTCGACGGCAAGCCCTATACCGCCGACGACTTCGCGCTCGGGCCGGTCGACGCCACTTGGGCAATGGAGGAATTCCAGACCGTCTATTACGACGACGACACCAAATATGTCGGCACGCTCAGCCCCACGGCGCTGTTCACCCCGGCCATCGACGGGCCGAACCCCGAACGCAAGTGGGGCCGCAACAATTATGGCGAAGTCTGGGTCGTCGCCACCGCCAAGTCCGAGAAGGACGCGCTGGGCAAACCGCTCACGGCCAAGTCCTTCATGATCGTGTCCGTCCCCGCCTACAAGCGCTGGGATCAGCCGGAGGTGGCCAAGTGACCACAACGCTCGTCCCCAAATACCGCCGCGGCGACATCCACCTGTTCGATGCTCAAGACCAGGGCTTCGTCTATCTGGCTTCGGCGGGCGCAATTTTCGCGCTCGACGAAGGCGCGGCCAGCGTCATGGCCCTGCTCGGCGAAAAGCAGCTGGCCTATGGGGAAATGGTGGCTGCACTGGTGGAGGCAGGCTATTCGCGCGCCGACGCCGACGACCTAATCCGCGAGCTGCGCGCGGTGCGCGGGATCGTCTCGGACGAAATCCGCGAGGCACCGCTGGCCCCGCCGGCCCCGCCCGAGGATTATCCGCTGCAAGCGCTGGTTCTCAACGTCACCAACCAGTGCAACCTTGCCTGTACTTATTGCTACGAGTTCGGCGCGGACAAGATCGCCACGCCTGCGGGCAAACCCAAGTACATGACGCTGGAAACGGCCAAGACCTCGGTCGACTTCCTGCTGGACAGTTCGGGCGACCGCGAAAGCCCGCACATCACCTTCTTCGGCGGTGAAACGCTGATGAACTTCAAGTTGCTGCGCGACGTTGTGCTTTACGCCAACGCGGCATCGGCAGCGCGCGGCAAGCGCATGACCTACAGCCTGACCACCAACGCCACGCTGCTGACCGACGAGATCATCCAGTTCCTGTCCGATCAGGCGGTCGGCGTCACCGTATCGATGGACGGGCCGCCCGACCTGCAGGACAAGCGCCGCGTCTACAAGAACGGCAAGGGCTCGTATGCGGTGATGGAGCCGCGCCTGCGCAAGCTGATTGCCGGGCACAAGACCCGCGCGATCACCGCCCGCGTCACGCTGACCGAAGGCGTAACCGACGTCATCCGCATTTACCGCCACCTCAAGGACGATCTCGGCTTCCACGAAGTCGGCTTCGCGCCGGTGACGGATTCGGGCGAGCAGACCTACACGCTCGACAGCGACGGCATGGACACGGTTGTTTCCGCCTTTCACGAACTCGCGGCGGAATGGCTGGCCTTTGCCCTGCGCGGCGAAATGCACGGCTTTTCCAACGTGTCGGAAACCATCAGCGAACTGATCCAGGGCACCAACAAATCGCACCCCTGCGGTGCCGGGCTGGGGCTGGTGGGCGTCAGCCCCTCGGGCGATCTCTCGCCATGCCACCGCTTTACCGATGCCGATACGCATGTGCTGGGCCACGTGACGACCGGGCTCGACAAGGAAAAGCGCACCGACTTCCTCACGCGCGGCCATGTCGGTTCGAAGTACGAATGTTCGTCATGCTGGGCGCGGCCGCTCTGCGCGGGCGGGTGCCATCACGAGGCGTTCGTGCGCTATGGCGATACCGGCCACGCCAACCTGCATTACTGCGACTGGATCCGCGAATGGACCGACGCCTGCCTGAAAATCTACGGCACCGTCGCTGCGCGGAATCCCGAATTTCTTGAACGCTTTGCTGCACGAAAGGGCTTGTCATGAAGCACCTGAAACCACTCAACAAAAAGGCACTGCGGATCGAGGAAACGATCTCGTCCACCGAAGAGGACGTGATCGCGCTCCAGCAGAAGCCGATGCACACCCCTATGGGCTGCTCGATCTCGTTTTCGCCCGGCTGGGAAGTCGATGCGGGCGGCGGCACGGCGGGCCTGTGCCAACCTGCCGAACGCGACATCTACGATTGCTATGTCACCTGCTTCTGGCCGGTGCAGGTGCCCGATCACGTCAATTACTCGCCAGATTGGGCCAGCAATTGCGCGACGGCAGCCAAGGACTGGCGCAGCCTCGACATCATCTTCCCGTGAACGCGCGCGCCACCTTGCGCCCCTGCCCGACCATTCCTGTCCGGAAGAGCATTCCCATGAAGAAACTCGGCTTTTGTATTGCTGCCTTGCTCGCCGGATCGACCGCCGCGCACGCCTCAACCTTGTTCATGGGATCGTACCCCGACAAGATGCTGGTGATGGACGAGGCGACCGGAGCGATCAAGGACCGCATCACGCTGGCCTCGGGCCTGCCCACCTCGATGCGTCTGTCGAACGACAAGGCGAAGATCTACATCACCACGATCACCACCAGCGGGATCGAGGTGATCGACACGAAAACCAAGAAGGTCGTCAACTCGTTCAGCCTCAACACGCCCACGGTGCGCTACCGCTTCAACGGCGGCGTGCCCGATCCGACGGGGCGTTACTTCTACACGATGATCCAGAAGTTCGAAAAGCTGAACGACCGCTACACCGTCAGCCCGCAGATGTTCGGCGTGATCGATCTGGCAAAGAAAGCCGTCATCCGCACTGCCGACGTTCCCGATGAAGACGTCCGCAATGGCGCCGGGCGCGGCAACTACATGCTGTCCGCCGATGGCAAGACGCTGTTCCTGATCCGCGACAAGGTGCTGGTGATCGATACCGGCGAACTCAAGGTCAAGGACCGGCTCGAATTCTCGAAGCCCGAGGCCACCGGGATCGAAGGCGTCAGCTTCGGCGGCGGGGTGGAAACGCTGCGCAACCCGAACGAATACGTCTCGCTGTTCAACGCGCAGGATCCCTATATCCGCAACAAGATCTTCGGCGTGGGCCGCTTCGATCTGGCGACCAAGACCTTTGCCTTCCACCCGATCGGTCCCGCGCCTGTCAGCGGCGGCATGGCCGGGCTGCAGGTTTCGGCCGACATGAAGGAAGGCTGGACCGTGGTCACGCAGGAAAAGGTCGGGAACAAGCGCTGCGAGTTCTGGCACATCGACCTGACCACCAATCTGGTCAAGAACAAGGCCGAATTCCCCTGCCGCACGCGCTTCCAGTTCGGCCTCTCGGGCGATGGCAAGATGCTCTATATCTATGGCGCGAGCTACGACATCGAGATGTACGATACGCAGACGCTGCAACACATCAAGACGGTCGATCTGGGCAACGACACGACCGGCGCCGGGATGATCATCACCCAGTGACGAGCGGTGTCATCCTGCGCGGGAGGGGCGTGGCG
>JAZKBJ010000117.1:0-384 GCA_040388685.1 Pseudomonadota bacterium | reverse complement strand
CGCCGCCCGGTGCCGGTAATCATGCTCAGCGATCCGGCGCGGGCGCTCCTGCGCGATGGGTTCGGCCAGCCCGGCCTATTAGCCGACAAAGTGCGGATCGAGCGCCGCGTGGTGCGCTGGGGCGCGGGTGAGCCGGTGGCCATGCCGCATGGTGCGGTGGTGGTGAGCGAGGACGACCTGACCGATGTTCTGGAAATGTTTCCCCGGGGAAACATTCCAACATCCTGCAATCTCAACGCCTTGATGACGCTTTATGGCATGCCACCGTTCCCAGCCGCGTCGATGCAGCGCTTCGGCGAGCGGCTATCGACAACGGCACGTGTGCAACTGACCGCCGAAGCCGCGCCTGCCACCTGCTGGATCGAATCGGTCGAAGACGGCTGG
>JAZKBJ010000116.1:16433-17398 GCA_040388685.1 Pseudomonadota bacterium | reverse complement strand
AGCCGATCGATCCGCCGACGCTGTCGATGCGCTTTGCCGTGAACGATTCACCGATGGCCGGCCGCGAAGGATCGAAGGTGACCAGCCGCATGATCCGCGACCGTCTTGAGCGTGAAGCGGAATCGAACGTTGCGATCAAGATCACCGAATCTGCTGACAAGGACAGCTTCGAAGTGGCAGGGCGCGGCGAACTGCAGCTCGGCGTGCTGATCGAAACGATGCGCCGCGAAGGCTTCGAACTGGGCATCAGCCGCCCGCGCGTGCTGTTTGGCGAAGACGAAAACGGCAACCGCACCGAGCCTTACGAAACCGTGATGATCGACGTGGACGATGAATTTTCGGGCACGGTCGTTGAAAAGATGGCCACCCGCAAGGGCGAGATGACCGACATGCGTCCGTCGGGCGGCGGCAAGACCCGCATCACCTTCTCGGCCCCGTCGCGCGGGTTGATCGGCTATCACGGCGAATTCCTGTCGGACACGCGCGGCACCGGCATCATGAACCGCCTGTTCGAAAAGTATGGTCCGCACAAAGGCAAGATCGAAGGCCGCAAGAACGGCGTGTTGATCTCCAACGGCAACGGTGAAGCCAATGCCTATGCCCTTGGCCCGCTGGAAGAACGCGGCATCCTGTTCGTCGGCGTCGGCGCGGCGCTGTATGAAGGCATGATCATCGGCGAAAATGCCAAGCCCGAAGATCTTGAAGTGAACCCGATGAAGTCGAAACAGCTGACGAACTTCCGTTCGACCGGCAAGGACGATGCCATCCGCCTGACCCCGCCAAAGGTGATGACGCTGGAACAGGCCATCGCCTACATCGACGACGATGAAATGGTGGAAGTGACGCCCAAGACCATCCGCCTGCGCAAGGCGATCCTCGATCCGAACGAGCGCAAGAAGGCATCGCGGAAGAAGGAAGCGGCCTGAGGCCCAAACAAAACAGGGCGGTCCTCGCGGGCCGCCCTT
>JAZKBJ010000116.1:10403-16421 GCA_040388685.1 Pseudomonadota bacterium | reverse complement strand
CAGAAGCGGAAGCCGACCGTGGCGCGCAACGAGTGGGTGTCGAAGTACTTGTCGGTCAGGCGCAAGTTGGTGCCGCCGCCGTTGAGCAGGAACGGGTTAGTGGCTGCTGCCGTGCCCGGCCCCACGGCGACCGTGTACTTGTTGTCCTTGTAGCGGCTGTAGAGATATTCGAGGCCGAGCGAGATCTTGTTGGTCACCATGATTTCGGTGCCGCCGCCTGCCTGGTAACCCCAGACCATCTTGCCATCGTTGTTTTCAGTGAAGCTGTTGGCGGTGTTGGTGGTCGAGAAATCGTGGTTGATCTTGGCATAGCTTCCGCCGCCGGTCGCGTAGAACAGCGCGCCGCCGCCGGGGGTGAAGCCAAGGCGGGCGCGGGCCGAGATGGCGTAGCGCATTTCACGGTCGATGCGGTAGGCGGCGGGCGTGGTGCTGAAGGCCGACGAGCGCTCCTTCATCTCGTTGTCCGAACCTTCGATCAGGGCACCGAACACGATATTGCCGGCACGCTTGTCGAACCCGATGCGGGCGGCATAGTCGACACCGGCCCTGTCCTTGCGGCAACCGTCGGCGCGCGTCCGGCCATTGGCACCGCCGTTGCAGAAGCCGGGCCCGAAAGCGTTTGCGCCGGTCGTGGTGGTGACCGTCTCGCCATAGTTGCCGTCACGATTGGTGTCGAAGCTGAACGAGCTGCCGTTCTCGCCATTGAGCGCGATGCCGCCCGCACCCTGAACGTAGACGCCGTCAAAGTGGCTGTCGCGGTCCCACTGCGCATCTTGCGCCATGGCAGGCATGGCCACGAGTGCGGCGGACGCAGCCAATGGCCACGCGAAGCGATTACGGTTGCTCATGAATATTCCTCATTTTCAAGGCCTTGGGGCCGTCACGCTCACAACTGTGGCAGTGCGGCTTGGTTTCCGCCCTGCGCATATTTTCATTGAAAATCTGGCCCGGAAGGGGTCTGACTCCGCGTTCACGGCATTTCCACAGCGGGAACTCGCCATCTCGCCAAGGCCGGTGAACGGGGCTATGGGCCTGTCATGAGCACTCCCAACCCATCAGCGCATCCCACCGATCTGGCGGGACTTCGCGTGGCGCTGTTCAGCGGCAACTACAACTACGTCCGCGATGGCGCGAACCAGGCGCTGAACCGGCTGGTCGGATACCTGCTGCGACAGGGGGCGGACGTGCGGGTCTATGCGCCCAAGGTTGAAAACCCGGCGTTTCCGGCCACCGGAACGCTGGTCGGCATCCCCTCGTTCGCTATTCCGGGCCGCGCCGAATATCGTTTTCCGCTGTCGCTGAGCCCGCGCGTGCGGCGCGATCTGCGCGCGTTCGATCCGCATGTGGTGCACGTTTCCTCGCCCGACGTGGTGGCCCACCGCGCCGTATCGTGGGCGCGGCATCGCAAGCTGCCGATCCTCGCATCAGTCCACACCCGGTTCGAGACCTATTTCCGCTACTACAACATGGCGTGGATGGAGCCGGTGGTCGAGGCGCTGATGCGGCGGTTCTACCGGCGCTGCGACGCGCTGGTGGCCCCTTCGGAATCGATGGCGCAAGTGCTGCGCGATCAGCGCATGAATTACGATATCGACATATGGTCACGCGGGGTCGACCGTGAGGTTTTCAATCCCGCTGCCCGCGATCTGGCATGGCGGCGCTCATTCGGGATTGCCGACGACGAGGTCGCCATCGGGTTTCTTGGCCGTCTGGTCATGGAAAAGGGGCTGGACGTCTTTTCGGATTCGATCGACCAGCTTCAGCGCAAGGGCGTGAAGCACAAGGTGATCGTTGTGGGCGAAGGTCCGGCGCGTGACTGGTTTACCGCGCGGCTGCCCGATGCGGTGTTCGTCGGCTTTCAGGGCGGCGCAGATCTGGGACGTGCGGTGGCGAGCATGGACGTGTTGTTCAACCCTTCGGTCACCGAGACCTTCGGCAATGTCACGCTGGAAGCGATGGCCTGTGCGGTGCCGGTGGTGGCAGCCGCCGCGACCGGAAGCCAGAGCCTTGTCGACGACAATGTCTCGGGCCGGTTGATCGCGCCCGGCGCGGTGCGCCAGTTTGCCGAGGCGTTGCGGTGTTATGTCGAGGATGCAGACTTGCGCGCGCGGCATGGCGCGGCAGGCGAGGAGCGCAGCCTTGAATTCTCGTGGGACCGGATCAATCAGGCGGTGGCCGACACATATCTGCGACTGGTGCGCCTGAAGGCGACCCGCAGGCGGCGCTGACGTTTAGCGCAGCACACCAACCGCAGCCATCCGCCGCGAATACCACAGGAAAAACAGCAGTCCGATCCAGATGACGGCGGTCACGGCGTACATCACCGGACTGTGCATCGAATCCGGCATCACGGTTCCGAGAAACTGGTAAACCTGGCTGACCACAAGGCCGAGTAATGACACGGCAAATGCGGTTACGGCATGGCGCGACCGCGTCAGCAGCAGAATCGAACCAAGCAGCGAACCCCAGACTCCGAGCGCCCAGAAAACCGTAAGCCATGCAGGCAAGCTATCCATATAGGCGAGTTCGGTGGTGCCCATGCCCATCGATGCAAAGTGATCGACCGGGTTCAGCTTGGTCATCGTGTAATCGTAGCACCCATAGCTGTTCCACAGCAGGCTGATGACGCCAACCGCCCAGAGATGGGCCGGTGTGCGAACGGATGTTGCTTGCAGGTTCTCCATGATGGCTCTCCCCCCGGAGCGCGTTTGCGGCTGCTCCGGGGCGAAGATACCATGGACCACACCGTCCTCAAAGCGGCGCGAGAGGGCGGATTCGTGGAACATCAGAGGCGTTCGATCCTGCGCGCAACGTCGTCGAGCATGTCGGCGATGGCGTGCGCGGTTTCGGTGTCGAAGCCTTCGGCCATCGCGCGGTTGCGCAGGACCGCGTGAAGATTGCCCACGGCCCGGCGGACGGGCGGGCTTTCCGAGCGTTCGCGCTGGTCTCCCAGCGACTTGAGCCTGGCGACAATGGCCGCGATCTCGTCAGTTTTGCCCGCCAGTTCGGTGCGTCCAGCGTCGGTCACGGCGAAAGCCTTGCGCGGCCCCTCGCCCAGTTCCTCCGCGATCAGGCCTTCGTCGACCAGCAGCGCAAGCGTGGGATAGACCACGCCGGGGCTTGGCGCATATTCTCCGCCTGCAAGGTCACCGACCGCACGGATCAGATCGTAGCCATGGCGCGGCGCCTGGGCGACGAGATCGAGCAGGAGCAGGCGCAGTTCGCCGGTAGCGAACATGCGTCCACCGCGCCGACCGCGCCCACCGCCACCGCGCCCGCCGAACGGACCGCCTTCGCCAAAAGGTCCGCCCTCACCGAACGGGCCGCCGAAGCGCCCGCCCATCATTGCTGCCAGCTTGGCAGCGCGGCGGTCCATGCCACCAAAGGCCAAACCGCCGCCGTTGCAGCCGCGCGCATGGCGGCCATGTTCGAATCGCATTTCAATTCCTTTTCGTTTCGATGGCTCTAAGATATATCTTAATTGCATCTGTGCAAGAGGCGGGTGCAATTTATTCCTGCGCCTCCTATCTGGGAGAACCATGGCCGATCTCTTTGCCCCTCTTCCGCAGGACCGCCCGCCCCCTTTGTCACATGCCGAGGCTCCGCTGGCCGACCGGCTGCGCCCGCACGACCTTTCCGAAGTGATCGGACAGGATCACCTGACCGGGCAGGACGGCGCGATCGGGCGGATGGTCGCGGCGGGCAAGCTGACCTCGATGATCCTGTGGGGACCGCCCGGTACCGGCAAGACCAGCATCGCCCGCCTGCTCGCCGAGGCGGTGGGCATGCGCTACGTCGCGCTGAGCGCGGTGTTTTCGGGCGTTGCCGATCTCAAGAAGGCCTTTGCCGAAGCCGAGGCGATGGGCCTTGCCGGACGGCGGACGCTGTTGTTCGTAGACGAAATCCACCGCTTCAACCGCGCCCAGCAGGACGGCTTCCTGCCCTTTGTCGAGAACGGCACGATCACGCTGGTCGGCGCGACGACCGAGAATCCAAGCTTCGCGCTCAATGCTGCACTGCTCAGCCGCGCCCAAGTGCTGATCCTGCACCGGCTTGGCGCGGAAGCGCTTGGCACGCTTCTGGACCGGGCCGAGGACATCACCGGCTTGCGCCTTCCGCTCACCCCGACCGCGCGCGAGGCGCTGGTGGCTTCGGCCGATGGCGACGGGCGGTTCCTGCTCAACCAGGCCGAGACGCTGTCCGGCGTATCGCTGCCCGCGCCGCTTGATCCCGAAGCTCTCGGCAAATTCCTGATGCGGCGGGTGGCGGTCTACGACAAGGACCGCGACGGGCATTACAACCTGATCTCTGCCCTGCACAAATCGCTGCGCGGATCAGACCCGCAAGCCGCGCTCTATTACATGGCGCGGATGCTGGTGGCGGGCGAGGAGCCGCTCTACGTGCTCCGGCGGCTGGTGCGGTTTGCGTCCGAAGACATCGGCCTTGCCGATCCGCAGGCGTTGATCCAGTGCCTCGCCGCCAAGGACGCCTACGAGTTTCTCGGCAGCCCCGAGGGTGAGCTGGCGATCGTGCAGGCCTGCCTCTATCTTGCCACCGCGCCCAAATCAAACGCGGCCTATACCGCCTACAAGTCGGCGTGGAAATCCGCGCGCGAGACCGGGTCGCTCAGCCCGCCCGCCAATATCCTCAACGCGCCGACCAAGCTGATGAAGGATATCGGCTACGGCGCGGGCTATGCCTACGACCACGATGCCGAGGACGGCTTTTCCGGCGCGGATTACTGGCCCGAGGGCATGGCCCCGCAAACCTATTACCGCCCGGTCGAACGCGGGTTCGAGCGGGAGGTGGCCAAGCGGCTCGAATGGTGGGACCGCAAGCGCCGCGAACGCGCTGGCGAATGACGCCTGACCACTTCGGTCATTTCGTGGCGATCGATTGGTCTGGCGCGGCGGGCGAGCGGCACAAGGGCATCGCGGTGGCGATGGTTGGACGCGGGTCGGTCGCGCCGAGGCTGGTGCGGCCGGGGCACCGCTGGTCGCGGCTCGAAGTGCTCGCATGGTTGCTGGACGATCTGCCGGACGATGCGCTCGTCGGCATGGACCTTGGCATTTCGCTGCCCTTCGCCGACCGGGGCGGGTTCTTTCCGGATTGGGACGACAGCCCGGAAAGTGCGCGAGAATTGTGGGCCCTGATTGACCGGATCTGCCAGGGCGAACCGCATCTGGGCGCATCCGCGCTGGTCGATCACCCCGACTTTTCCGCCTATTTCCGCCGCCATGGCGGGCGCGAGGGGCAACAGTTCGGCGGCGGGATGGGCCGTTTCCGGGTGACCGAGGCCGCTCAGCGACGGCTTGGGTGCAAGCCCTATTCGAACTTCAATCTGGTCGGCGCGGCGCAAGTCGGCAAGTCGAGCCTGACGGGAATGCGCCTGCTCCACCATGTGAACGGACGCATTCCAGTGTGGCCGGTCGATCCCCTGCCCCCGCGCGGCCCGGTGCTGTGCGAGATCTACACGACGATCGCAGCGATGGCGTCAGGCCGCACGGCGGGGCGCTCGAAGATGCGCGGGGCGGCGGAACTGGATGCGGCGCTCATCGCCTTGGGATCAGGCCCGTCTGGCCTGCAGGGCGCACTCGATGATCACAGTTGCGACGCGATCCTGACCGCTGCGTGGCTGCGGAACGCGGCACACGATAGGCGCCTGTGGCACCCGCGCGAACTTTCTGCGGAAATTGCCGCAACCGAGGGCTGGACGTTCGGGGCATTCTGACGCTAGAGGCGTTTCCACGACGCGGGCCGGCTTAGCTCAGTTGGTAGAGCACCTGATTTGTAATCAGGGGGCCAGGGGTTCGAATCCTCTAGCCGGCACCATTTGCCTGTCCTTGTTGCCGGATTTCCCGAAACTGGTCAGGCTTCTCATGCATTTGCAGTCGACGGTGATGGCTCAAGTGGTCTAACCCGCAAGACGATGCTCGTCGCCCCTGCGGAACACTCTCCGATGCGCTTGGCGCTTGGCAACTGCCGCAGCCATTTCGCGGCGGCGGCAGGGTTCAGTGC
>JAZKBJ010000116.1:8591-10393 GCA_040388685.1 Pseudomonadota bacterium | reverse complement strand
GCAATTCCTGGCCAAGCCGACCAAGGACTTCAGTGCCTTGCTGAACCTGCTCTACCTCGCGCCGACGCTCTATATGCTCCAGATCTACGACCGCGTCGTGCCCACGCAGGGTGGCGGCACGCTTCTGGCGCTTACGTTCGTGCTCGTTTTTGCGCTGCTGACGCTGGCCCTGCTCGACCGCGTGCGGGCCCGGCTGCTGGTCAGGGCAAGCATGGCCATCGATGCGGCACTGGCTGCCGATATTCTTGACTCGACTATCGGCAGACCCGATCTGGTTGTGTCGCGCCAGGCTCTGCGCGAGTTTGATGCAATGCGGCAAGCGCTGACCGGACCGGGCGTGGTCGCGCTGTTCGATGCGCCTTGGGCACCGATCTACATCGTCGCCTGCCTCGTTATCCATCCCCTGCTAGGCCTTGTGACGATCTTCGGCTGCGCGGTCCTGCCGTTCATTGCCTGGCGCAACGAAAAGGCGACGCGGGCCGGGATGGACCGTTCGCAGGCCATCGCGGCGGCTACCTGGGTGGGTCAGGAAGGCCTGCTCGACGCTGCGGAAACGGTCCGCGCGCTTGGCATGCGCCGCGCCGTCGTGGCGCGGCAGTTGCGCCAACGACAGGGAATGCTGACCGCAGGCATCGCCGCCAACTTCAAGGCCGGCAACTACATGGCCGCGACCCGGTTTGCGCGGCTGGCGCTCCAGTCACTTTCGCTGGGTCTGGGCGCGCTGCTGGCCATCGAGAACAAGATCAGCGCGGGCGCAATCTTCGCGGCTTCGTTTCTGGTCGCGCGCGCGCTCGCTCCGATCGAGCAGCTCATCGGCAACTGGAAATCGCTGGTCCAGGCGCGCAATGCCTATAGTGCGCTCGAAGGCCTGCTCGCTCAAACCGGAGCGACGGCCAACCGCACGCTGCTGCCTGCTCCCGCCGGCGCGCTGCGCATCGAACAGCTGACCATGCTCAATGAAAGTCGCGATGGCGCGATCATCGGACCGCTCGAGAGAGGGAGACAGCCATGAGCCAGGAATAGTCCACACTGTTGCGCGCGCTCGCCGGTGCCCTGCTGCCCGACCGGGGCACGATCCGCATCGATGGCGCCGCTACGCACGACTGGGATCCCGAACGGCTTGCCCCCCATATCGGCTACCTGCCGCAGGACCCGAGCCTGATCGAGGGGACGATCAAGGAAAACATCTGCCGCTTTGCCACCGAACTGGATGAGAACACCGCGTCCATCGACGCGGGCGTCGTTGCCGCCGCCCAACTGGTCGGGGCGCACGAGTTGATCCTGCAACTGCCGGGCGGGTACGAACATCGCCTCCATCCGGGCGCGCGCGGCCTACGGCAATCCGGCAATCTACCTGCTCGACGAACCCAATGCCCATCTCGATGCCGAAGGCGACACACAACTGGTTGCATCGCTGGGCACATTGAAAGCGGCGGGAAAGACGATCCTGATCGTATCGCACAAGCTGAGCATCCTGCCGATCATCGATCGGATTCTGGTCATGCGCAGTGGCCGGATCGAGCATCTGGGGTCGCGCGACGAAATCCTGCCCAAGATCACGGCGCCGCAAGTTCGGCCCGGCGCAGCGCCCACGGCGCAAGGCCAGCAGGCATGAACGTCGAGGTTAGCCCGACCATGCCTGCGTCCGACGACTGGACGGAAATCGCCAATCCCCGGCGCGACATACGCGCTGGCATGATCGTAGCGGCGCTGTTCTTCATCGTGTTCCTTGGCTGGGCGGCGCTCACGCGGCTCGATGCCGCCGCGCTCGCGCAAGGCACTCTCGTCGTTTCGGGCCAGCG
>JAZKBJ010000116.1:8209-8581 GCA_040388685.1 Pseudomonadota bacterium | reverse complement strand
AAGATCGATGTGCACGAGGGCCAGCATGTGGTTCGCGGGCAACTCCTGGTGCGCCTGGATGCGGCGGAAGTGCGTGCGCAGGAGCGCGCCTTTGCCTCGCAGGTCACCGGATTGCTGGCGCAGCGAGCGCGGCTTCAGGCCGAGCAGCAAGGTCTGGCCCGGGTGCCGGTGCCGCCCGAGTATGCACAGCTCGGCCTTGCCGGGTCGGCAGAGGCCGGAGCGGCTTTGACACTGCAGCAGTCGGAACTGGATGCCCGCGCGTCGGTGCTGGCTGCGCAGCGCGGCGCGCTGCAGCAGCGGGTTGCGCAATCGGCGGAACAGGGTCGCGGCTATGGCCATCAGGCAGTGTCCAGCAACGAGCAGATCCGCATT
>JAZKBJ010000116.1:7651-8199 GCA_040388685.1 Pseudomonadota bacterium | reverse complement strand
CAGAGTGGACAATATGGCTCCGGTGTTGCGCAATCGCGCGATGCAGCGCGCGAAAGCAGCCTGCAGATCATGGAAGCGGAGCGCAGCTATCGCGCCCGAAGCGCTGCCGATCTGCGCGAAGTCGATGCGCGGTTGGGTGACTTGCTCCCCCGGCTCGTCGCCGCCCGCGACCAGGTGGCCCGCACCGAAATCCGTGCCCCGGTCACAGGCACCGTAGTGGGCCTCGCCATATTCACGCCCGGCGGGGTGATTGCGCCCGGCCAGAAGCTGATGGATGTGGTGCCGGAACGGGCGCCGGTGCTGGTTCAGGCGCGCATCGCGCCCGACGATGCCGACGACCTGCGCACAGGGCAGCGCACGTTGATCAAGTTCACCGGACTGCATGAACGCGCGCTGCCCGAACTCGAAGGGCGGCTGACCCGGCTTTCGGCCGACAATTTCGTCGATGAGCGGACCGGTCAGAACTACTTCACCGCCGAAGTCGTGATCCCGGACGACCAATTGCAGCTTGTCGGCCAGACGCTCGGCCATGAGTTCGTGCTGCGGCC
>JAZKBJ010000116.1:7426-7641 GCA_040388685.1 Pseudomonadota bacterium | reverse complement strand
CGGGTCTGCCGGTGCAAGTGCTCATCCCGCTGCGCAAGCGGAGCGCGCTCGACTACCTGATCGAGCCGCTCCGTGGCATATTCTGGACATCGCTACGCGAGCACTGACGCGCTAGACGAGAAAGTCTCCCGTCGTGTGCAGCGCCGTCGTCGTGGCGGCATCGTCGATCAGGGCCTGATTGTAGAGCGCCCAGGCATCCTTGATGAAAATCTGCT
>JAZKBJ010000116.1:2487-7416 GCA_040388685.1 Pseudomonadota bacterium | reverse complement strand
GCCGCCCTCGTTGAGCAGTGCAATTTCCAGCGCCGTGGTGGTGCCCAATTGCCGTGCAGTCATCCCGCCCTGCTGGACGGCGTTGACCATGCCGCCCCACGACTGCACGACGAGACTTCCATCGGGAAGCACCGCGAGGCCCGTGTCGGCGGCAAACTTGCCCGCGCCGAAATTGCTGAAGACCAGTGTATCGGATTCGCCGAAATTAAGATCGTAGACGCGGTCGTAGTCGCCCGTGCCTTCGATGTCGGTGCCCGAGAACTGGAACTTGTCGGAGCCCAGGCCGCCCGAAAGGTGATCGTCACCGCTGCCGCCGACGAGCGTGTCGCTGAGCGTGCCGCCGCGAAGAAGGTCATTCCCGGCAAGGCCCAACATCTCGGTGCCGACTTTGGGAATGCCGAGCGAATCGTCGCCTGCCGTGCCCACGAGTTGGGGTGGCGGTGCTGGCGGCTCGACGTTGAGCGTGACCGCGCCGGTATCGGTGCCGCCGCGCCCGTCCGACACGATGTAATCGAAGGCCGCTGCGCCGGAATAGCCGGCGGCGGGAGTGAACACGACCTGCCCGCTGGCAAGGTCGACCACGCCGCCAGCCGCGCCTGCTACCCCGGCAACGGTCAGCGCGTCGGCATCCGGGTCGGTGTCGTTGGCGAGCAACTGCGCCGAACTGAGTGAGAACGTGGTGTTGTACTTGACCGCGAAAGTACCGTCGTTGAAGGCGACCGGTGCCGCATTGGCATCGGCAGCAAGCGCCTGAGTATAGGGCAGCCAGCCGTCCTTGATGAACAGGGTCTGCTTCTGGCCTGACGCGTTGGTAAGCGAGAGTTCCATGGCCGTGGTCGTGCCGAGCTGCTTCGCTGCCGCAGCGCCCTGCTGGACCATGTTCACGAGTCCGGCCCAGGAATCGGCCACCGCGCTACCGTCGGACAGCACCGTCAAGCCGAGGTCCGCGCTGAATTTTCCAGTGCCATAGGCGCCGAACAGCAGCGTATCGCCCTCGGCAAAGTTCAGATCATAAAGCCGGTCGTAGTCGCTGGTGCCCTCGATATCATTGCCGAAGAACTTGAGGCGGTCTGCTCCCGTCCCGCCGGAGAGGTGATCATCGCCGCTGCCGCCAACCAGCACGTCATTGAGCGTGCTGCCGCGCAAGGTATCGGTTCCGGCAAACCCCAGCATTTCGGTGGCGACCTTGGGAACCGGCGGCGCATCGTTGCCGCTGGTGCCGACATATTGCGGCAGCGGCGGCGGCGCGGCGACGTTGAGCGAAACCGTCGCCGTGTCCGTGCCGCCATGCCCGTCCGCGATGCTGTAGTTGAACGAGGCGGCGCCGATGTAGCCGCTGGTGGGCGTGAACACGATCTGCCCGCCCGACAGCGTGACCGCCCCGCCGCTTACGCCCGAGAGGCCGGTGATGGTCAGGGCGTCTGCATCGGCGTCGCTGTCATTGCCGAGCAGTTGCGCCGTGGTGAGAGTCAACGCCGTATTGCTCTGCACGGTGAACGTGCCGTCATTTACCGCGTCGGGCGCATCGTTGGGATCGGCAGCTGCCGCTTGGCTGTAGGCCGTCCAGCCGTCCTTGACGAATAGAGTCTCCTTCTGGCCTGCCGCATTCGTGAGGATCAGCTCAAGGGCTGTCGTGGTGCCGAGCTGCCGCGCAGAAATCGCTCCCTGCTGCACCAGGTTCACCACGCCAGCCCAGGATTGGATGATCGCCGTGCCATCGGGCAGCACGCTTACGCCGCCATCTGTGGCAAACTTGGCAGCACCGAATCCGGTCAGGGCAATGGTGTCACCTTCGGCGAAGTTGAGGTCGTAGAGGCGGTCGTAGTCGCTCGCACCTTCGATGTCGGTGCCATAGAAGCGGTATTGGTCACCTCCTGTCCCGCCCGAAAGGTGATCGTCGCCGCTGCCACCGACCAGAACATCGGCATAAACGCTCCCGCGCAGGACATCGCTGCCGGCAAGGCCGAGCATTTCGGTCGCCACTTTGGGAACTGGCGGCGAATCGTTGCCGGTCGTGCCGAGATATTGCGGCAGCTGCGATCCACTGGCGACGTTGAGCGCGACGCTGGCCGTGTCGGTGCCGCCCTTGCCGTCCGAAATCGAATAGGTGAACGAAGCCGCCCCCGAATAGCCGCTCGACGGCGTGAAGACGATCTGGCCGCTGGACAGCGCAACCGAGCCGCCCGTCGCATTGCCCACGCCTGTGACTGTCAGCGCGTTGCCGTCAGGATCGGTATCATTGGCGAGCAATTGCGCAGCCGTCAGGGACAGCGCCGTGTTGTAGGCCACGGCGAATGCACCATCGTTTACCGCATCGGGCGCGCGGTTGGCAGGCGGGGTGCCGCCGACGTTGATCGAGACTTTTGCGGTATCGACCAATCCATGCCCGTCGGACAGAGTATAGACGAACGACGCCGCGCCGGTGAAACCCGCCGCCGGGGTGAACACGATGTTGCTGCCCACCCGCGCGACGGTGCCGTTGACCGCGCTAGACAGGGCCGGAATGCTCAGGACGTTGCCGTCCTGATCATGGTCGTTGCCGAGAAGGCTGGCGAGCGGGATGGTGAGCGCGGTGCCCACAGCTGTGGCCAGGCCCGCATCGTCGACCGCGTCAGGCGCATGGTTGATCGGCGGCCCGCCGAGGTAGGAATAATCGCGCACCGATGTTTGCGAAATGCGGATCGTGCCATCGACCGACGCTCCCGCCGCCAGCGAGATGACGATCTGGAACTGCGCGGTCTTGGGCACTTGCGCCACTTCGAGTTCCGGCGTGGCAAACGGCAGCTTGAGGCCATTGGTGCCGGGCAGGTTGAACCCCGGAACGCCGCCGATCATGCCGCGCACCATCGACGAGGACCCGTCGTTGTTGACCACGAAGAGGACGGGCGAAACGGCGACCACCCCGGTCAGGCCCGGATCGACCTCGACCACTGCCGCGCCGCGCACCATGTCGCCCTGTTGCAGGCTGGTTACCGGAACACTGACCCACAGCGTAACCGTCGCCGGGCTGCCGCTGGACGTGCCCGACAGATGCACGACCTGTTCGGCCAGACCCGTGTCGGTCAGGTCCTTGCTGACTTGCGCGGTGACGCCGGTGGCGCCGGTCGAGGCGTTGATGTTCCAGCCCGCGGCCAGATCGCCGGTAATGCCATTGCCAAGCTTGCCGCCGGTGCCTTCGAGCATCGGGTTGGCGATGAGGATGCCATTGGGGTTGGATGGCGAATAGAGATCGGCGTTGCTGGTGGGCAGTCCGATGCGATCATGCGCATCGGGGTGATCGGCCAGCATCGCGTCAGCGATCGCCTTGCCGAGGATGACATTGCCGGCGGCGGTCAGATGAATGCCGTCGTAGAAGTATTCGGGGTTGGGCAGGTAGTTGTTGTTAGGATCGGCAAGCTTGTCCCACACGTCGACCGGCGTGATCCACGGCCGGTTCAACTGCGCGCCATTGGGATCGTTCAGCCACTGATGCAGCGCGAAGTGCTCGAGGTAACTCGACGTGCGCGGTGCTTCTGTAACGAGATAGACGTGCTTGCCCGCAGCGCCCAGTTCGTCGAGCATCTTGCCGATCTGCGCTTCGCGCTGTTCCAGCGTAAAACTGCCGAACCCGTAGGCCTGAGAATTGAGCCCGATCAGCAGGATGGCAATCGGCGCTTCGGACTGCGCATAGTTCGTGAAGAGCGTCTGCCACTCGGAATTGGTCGCGCCGTTGATCGCATAGTTGCCATGCGGGACCAGTTCGAACGCCTGATTGGTGAATGCCTCCACCCATCCCGAATACCCGGTGATGGTGGTGGCATCCTGTCCGCTGCCGGTGCTGCTCAGGGTGCGGCTGTCGCCATAGATGACGAACTGATAGGGGAGCTGAGGCAAGTTTTCTCCGTGCGAATCAACGATCGTGACCGGTCAGGCACATTCGCACCATACGATCCCAATTCATACGTAGTAATACGATAATGGCGAAAGTTACGCCGCAGTTGGCCACCGCTGTTCACCAATAGTACGATAATGACGGGCGTATATGGCTGCCATTGTGGCCAGGCTGAACTTCTCGGCGGCGCGCCCGGCAGCGGCCGAAAGGCGCGTGGTTGCTGTTTTGTCCAACATCAGGTGGCGCATCACGGTGGCAAACTCCTTGTGCACGCCCGCAGGGGCATAATGCACGGCGCTGCCCGCCATGGTGCGCAGCGAGGGCAAGTCGCTGACCACGCAGGCCAGTCCCGCCGCCATGGCCTCCATCAATGCCAGTGGCATGCCCTCGGCGCGGGAGGGCAGGATAAAGCCATGACACTGGCGCAGGAATGCCTCGGGTTTGGCCACCGGTCCGATCAGCTTGAGCCACGGCCTGTCCTGCGCCAGACGGACCAATGCCGGTCCGCGCTCCCCCTCCCCCGCGACGTGCAATTCCAACTTGTGCCCCGCATCGATCAGCAGATCGGCAGCAGCAATGGCAACCGAATGGCCCTTGATCGCGTCGAGACGGGACAGCATGCCAAAACGGAAGGGTTGGCCATCAACCGGCCAAAGCGGCATTGCACCGGCGTGCAAGCCTGTATCGATGCCGTTCGCCACGACCTCGACTTCGCGCCCGGAAACGAGCGCGTAGGAACCGGCCATGTCTTGCGAAACCGCAGTCAGCCGGTCCATCGCACGCAGTGACCGGCGAATGGGCCAGAGCCAGCGGCGCGTACCCTGCAGGCCGACATGCATGGTGGCGATGCAGGGCGGCGCGGCGCGCCAGCCCTTGAACGCCTGGGCGGCGTGGCAGGCGGGGATATGGCCCTGCACATGCAGGACATCGATCTGCTGCCGCGCGACAAGGTCACGCAACGATCCGGCGAAGTCCGAAGCCGTGCGATCGAGTTGCCAATACGGCGCAGCGGGGGGCAATGTAGCCGTCTGCGGGGCAAGCGGTTCGTAGCCGATCAG
>JAZKBJ010000116.1:0-2477 GCA_040388685.1 Pseudomonadota bacterium | reverse complement strand
GAACGGCGTGATACCGTGGCGCGCAGCAGATGCGCAAAGGCTGTTGGCCACACGCTCGCGCCCACCGACCGCCAGGTTCGGCAGGAAATGCGCGACGCGGAGCGGGCGCGGCATCACCCGTTTAGCCCAGTCGGGCCTTGGCCAAGGCGGTATACTTGCGGTTGCTCGGACCGTGTTTTTCTATGCGAGCGGCGGATTCGCAGTGGCAGTTCGGGCAATTGAGCGCGAAGGCATCGCGCGCGGCGGCGTGATGGCCGGGCGTGTAGAGAATGTCGCGCAGCCGTTTTTCGTGCAGATTGCCCAGCGGAAAGGTGACGTAGCACAACATCACCGAACCAACCGCACCGATCCACAGCAGCTTGCGCGCATCGCACGGCACACGCATGTCCGCTTGCTTGAGCGCCCAGTCCTCCAGCGAGACCAGCGCCATCGGCGAGGCTGTCAGCAGTTCCGGTTGGCGATCCTTGATGGCGAGCAGGTGGTCGATACTCCGGCGCAAGTCGTCAGCATCCTCGGGCCGGAACTGGAGTTCGGTTTCCGGGCCGTCCTGGAAATAGGGCAGCGAATAGTGGACCACGTCGATCTGCACGGCGGCTTCGTACCGTTCGGCAAAGCGGCGCATTTCCTCGATCGCGGCGACATTGGCGGTCTGCCGCGAGAGCAGGAAGTTGAACTGCAGGTCGAGCTTGTCCGGACCGAACGCACGCCGGGTTGCGTCAAGGCTCTCGATCAGGCGGGCATGGCGGCCGGGACGCTGGACGTAGGCGTCGAACGCCGCACCCTGCCCGTAATAGCCCATGGTGATCTTGCGCAGGCCCGCGCCATGCAGCGCGTCGATCTTCTGATCGAGGATCAGCGCATTGGTGGTCATGTAGCAGCCAACGCCTTGCGCATTCGCCAGTTCGACCATGCGCACCACATCGGGATGGAGCAGCGGTTCGCCCCCGTAGAGCCGGACCGCCGGAACCTTGGCGGCCGCAGCGTCTTCGATGAGGTCGCGGTAGATGGCGAACGGCATTTGCGCGCCGGGCATGAAATCGCGCCCGTAGTTGCAGCCCTTGCAGCGCAAATTGCAATGCGCGGTTATGGCGATGGTGATCTTTTCGGTGTTGGCGCGGATCATGCCCGGCCACACCGCACCGGCTGCGGTCAGCGCGCGCTCTCCGGCGCGGTAGCCCGACTTGAGCAGGGGCGCGGTGGCGGGCACGGCCTTGGCGAGCTTTCGCGCGGTTGCGGCAATGGCCATCGGCATGATCTCCCTTACTGGATATGCATGCCTATGAACCGCCTGCGGCCCTCACAACCGCTGGTTCAGCGTGGTCCCATGTTGGGACGATTGGCCGGTAAAGTGTTGATGCGGCTCATCAACCGGAGGCGACCTAGCTTACCCGCGTCCGCGATAGGACTGGACGCCCTGATCGGGCAGCCAAAGTCCGGCAGGCGGCGGTCCGGACTGCCAAAACACGTCGATCGGGATACCGCCGCGCGGATACCAGTAGCCGCCGATGCGCAGCCAGACAGGCTGCATTTCCGCGAACAGGCGCTGGCCGATGCCGACGGTGACGTCCTCGTGGAAGCCTGCGTGATTGCGGAACGATCCGAGGAATAGCTTCAAGGCCTTTGATTCGACGATGGTTTCACCGGGCGCATAGTCGATCACTAGGTGCGCGAAATCGGGCTGGCCGGTGACCGGGCAGAGCGAGGTGAATTCGGGCGCGGCGAAGCGGATCATGTAGAGCGTGCCGGGGCGCGGATTGGGCACATAGTCCAGCGCGGCCTCATCCGGGCTTGCCGGAAGCGCGCTGGTCTTGCCAAGGTGAAGCGGTCCTTCGCCTGCCATCGTTGAAACGTCCTTGAACTGTGGCCGCATGGGGCCATGATTTCGGCAACGCCCATGCACTTGCCGCAGCCAGAGGGCAAGTCGGCGGTGCGTGCCCGTTGGTTCAGCCCGCATTAAAGCGCAGGAGCATGTTCGCAGTTCCATGATGAGGACCAAGGGGCCGATTTCGCTGCAGGGTATGGTTGCAGTTGCTGCGCTGGCGCTCGCCGGGGCGGGCGTTTCCGCGCATGCGCAAAGTGCCGGAGCGTACCAGCTTCCGCCGTCACCGACGCCGTCGGCCAGCGCGCAAGGTCCAGTGGTGGCCGATGCGCCACCGCCGCGCGTGGCCGTTACACCCAGCCCGGCGCAGACCGCTGTACCAACGCCAACGGTGTCGGCGCTGCCTGAGGCCGCGCCTTCTCCTCGCCCAACGCCTCGCTCGACAAAGAGCGCAGCCACGGTAGAGCCAACACTGCGGGCAAGCGCGCCGGTGCCTGTGACCACACCGCCAGTGTCGGTGGACACGCCTGCGCCGACCGAGACGTCGCCAGCGATTACGCCGTCGCTGCCCGCCTTCACTCCCGACCAGAGCGGACCAGCCGAAGCGCAAACCCAACCGGATGCGACAGAGGGCGGCGTTCACCCGGCCGTCTGGCTG
>JAZKBJ010000115.1:0-7445 GCA_040388685.1 Pseudomonadota bacterium | reverse complement strand
TCGACCCGTTCGGCGTCACCAGCAGGAAGAGCCGATGACTGTCCGTAAGTTTCCACGGCTTGCTTCGCGCCATGGCTGCGCGGATCTTTGCTTCGTTCGACATTACCCATCTCCGAGATCACCTTTTAGGGACGTCGAGACCACGGGTCTGAACCGCATTCGAAACGAACGGGCGCGGACCGCTGCGGACCAGCGAATCCGAAAAATTCAGGTTTTCTGGTAAAAACTCAATCTCGGTGGACCGATACGAACCCCCGCGAAGGGGCAAGGTGGCGGAGACGGAGGGATTCGAACCCTCGGTACCGGATTTACCAGTACGACGGTTTAGCAAACCGTTGGTTTCAGCCACTCACCCACGTCTCCGGATCGCAGCGGCGAGGGCGCGCTATAACGGGGGTTGTTTGAACCGGCAAGGCCTGTTCCGGGAAAAATACCGGACGGGTCGCAAACGCCTGCTATCGGCATCGTCGCAGCGATTGGGCGCGTTTCTGACTCGGCTCATCGCCGGTTCATTGTCGTGACGCGAGGGTTGGATTCTGGTGTGATCGAGGGGCCTTCGCGCTTTGGTATCGGGCAGGCTGATGGGACGGGAATGACGGGAATGATGATTTTTCAGGCCAAGGCTCGTGCGCTGGCTATCGGGATAGCTGGCACTTTTGCACTGTTTGCCGGGAACGTCAGCGCTCAGGTGCAGACGATCGATCCCAACGCCGCGATTGACAGCGATCTTGTGCCGGTGGGCTCGGCCCCGGCGGCAACGCCCGTAGGCCCGGAAGCCGGAATGACTCCGGCGCTTCCCGCGGGCACCCCTGCAGTGCCGGTTCCGGTTCCCGCCGAAACGCCGACAGGCGCGCTGCCCGGCGGACCCCCTGCCGAAGTCGGTCCGAGAGCCACGCCAAAGGGGGGGGCCTATCATGAGGACGATCTGATCGGTGCCGCCGAAGGTGTGTTTGGCAAAGGCGCGTCCGGCCTCGCCGACATCATCAGGGACCTGCTCAAGAAGCAGGGCGAACCCAATGCCTATATCGTCGGGCGCGAAGGCGGCGGCGCGCTTGTCGTCGGACTGCGCTACGGTTCGGGCACACTGCACCACAAGGTCGAGGGCGAGCGCCCGGTCTACTGGACCGGCCCTTCGGTGGGCTTCGATGTGGGGGCAAACGCCGCAAGCACCTTTGTTCTGGTCTACAACCTCTATGACAGCGAGGAACTCTACAAGCGGTTCCCGGCCGGCGAGGGGCAGGCCTATCTGATCGGCGGCTTCCACGTCAGCTACTTGCGCAAGGGCAATACCGTGTTGATCCCGGTGCGGTCGGGCGCGGGCCTGCGGCTGGGCATCAATGGTGGCTACATGAAGTTCTCGCGCAAGCAGAACTGGTTTCCGTTTTAGGGTGGCCCGGCGTGAACCGGGTGAATTCCGGCACGCATAAGGCATTATTGCATTGCAGGGGTTGCCCGCGCGGCAATCCGGCTGCATGGAGCCGCCGCGTTTGAAGCCCGCCTGCGAAGGATAACCGGACCATGCTCGAAAACCTTGCCCCTCAGCCCGCCGATGCTCTGCTGGCGCTGATCAAGCTCCACAACGCCGATCCGCGCGCAGACAAGATCGACCTCGGCGTCGGCGTCTATCGCACGTCTGAAGGCGGCACGCCGGTGTTCAAGGCGATCAAGGCGGCGGAAGCCAAGCTGGTCGAAACGCAGGATTCGAAGGCCTATCTTGGTCCCGAAGGCGACATGGGCTTTGTCCACGCGCTGATCCCCTATGTGTTCGGCACCGACTTTGATCGCGCCAAGGTTGATGGCATGCAGACGCCCGGCGGGACCGGCGCGGTGCGCCTCGCCGTCGAAGTCGCCAAGCGCTCGGGCATCAAGCGCATCTGGATGGGCACGCCGTCGTGGCCAAACCACGCGCAGATCGTGTCGGCCTCGGGTGTCGAACTGAAGACGTTCGGCCACATGACAGCTGATGGTTTCGCCGATCTTGATTCGCTCAAGGCCGCGTTGGCGCAGGCTGAACCAGGTGACGCGGTGCTGCTGCATGGTTGTTGCCACAATCCGACCGGCGTCGATTACACCGAAGCGCAGTGGGACGAGATCGCGCCGCTGCTGGTGGAGCAAGGTGTCTTGCCGATCCTCGACCTTGCCTATCAGGGCCTCGGTGCGGGCATGGAAGCCGATGCCTATGGTCTGCGCAAGGTGCTGTCGGCGGTGCCGGAAGCATTGGTCGCCTATTCCTGCGACAAGAACTTCGGCCTTTATCGCGACCGCGTCGGCGCGTTCTACGCGGTTACGGCGGATGCGACGGCGCTGGCCAATGCCATGGCCAATGGCGCAACGATCGCGCGTGCTTCATGGTCGATGCCGCCCGATCATGGCGCGGCTGCGGTTCGCGTGATCCTTGAGGATGCGGAACTGACCGCGATGTGGCTCGCCGAGCTCGACGACATGCGCGACCGGATGCGCTGGGTGCGTGACCGCCTTGCCGCGGCGCAGCAGGTGGGCACGGTCAACATGGCGCCGCTCGGCGTACAGAACGGGTTGTTCTCGATGCTGCCTATCAGTGGCGAGCAGATCCTCGCGATCCGCGAGCGCCACGGCGTTTACATGGCGGGTTCGGGCCGGATCAACATTGCGGGCCTGACCGATGGCAACATCGACAAGTTCATCGCCGCGCTGGGTGACGTTGCCGCCTGAACGGCGGAACCGTTGCAAAGATGCCCACCCTGCTGCGACTAACGCCTCCGTCGTCGACATAGGGATAGCCCCCCTCCCGCTTGCGGGAGGGGGTGGGGACTTTCTTCCTCAGAATTTCGCTTCACGCGACTGCCGCCGAGCCTCGGCGAAGCCGTCGGCCCGGAATTTCTCGAAGGCCACGCGCTGGTCGAAGCCGGGGTCCTTGGGATAGTCCTGATATTCGGCGATGATCTCGTCGAAGAGGCCGCGCAGTTCTTCCTTGTGATCGGGGTGCGAGAAGATGTGCAGGCGGTTCGCCTTCATCGCTTCGATCACCCTTGCGCCGATCACGTCGGGTTCCATGCCGTATTCGTGGACGCCTGCAAGCCGCTCGACCGCAGCCGTGTCCACCGCCTTCATTGCCCCCTTGAGTGCATCGGGACGGATGTCGTCGCTGGCGTAGATATAGCTCTTCACCAGGCCCGGACACAGCACCGACACGCCGATTTCATACTTCAGAAGCGAGTAGTGCAGCGATTCAGAGAGCCCGCGGACCGCGAACTTGGTGGTGTTGTAGATACCGGGGCTGCCACCTGCGAGGAATGACGCCATCGACGCGGTGTTGACCACATGGCCACCCTTCTGCTCCCCCGCCTTGATGCGTTCGACCATGCGTGGGACGTAGGTCATCACGCCGTTGATCACGCCATGAAGATTGACTCCCATCAGCCAGTCCCAATCGTCGAACGAGCTTTCCTCGATCGGCTGGAACAGGTTGACCCCGGCATTGTTGCACAGGATCGAAACCGGGCCGAACTTCGCCTCGACCTCGTCGGCGGCGGCCTTGAATCCGTCACGACTCGCTACGTCGAGCTGGACGCCCATCACTTCGCGGTTGTCGAGCGATGCCAAGGCCTTGTCGATGGAATCCTGGCGGATGTCGGCAATGGCGACCTTGCAGCCCTCGTTCAGAAGTTGGCGGACAAGCCCGATGCCGACGCCGTTGGCGCCGCCGGTGACAAAGGCGGTGCGGCCTGCGAAGTCCTTCATGCGCCCTGAACCTCGGTACGGCCTTCCTTGAGTTTTTCCTGTCGCGCGAGTTCCTGCGTGATCGCGGGATTGCGGAAGAGCATCGCAAAGGACTGCTTGTATTCGGGATTTTCAGGAAGGTGGGTCTGCACCGCTGCGGTCATTGCTTCGCCGCGCTCCTGCACACCGGTCAGGAATTCCGAGTGGGTGAGAATGTAGAGTTCGTCGTTGAGGATGCCTTCAAGCACGCGCTCACCGACCTGCTCCTTGGTCTGGTAGAGGTGCATGAAGTTGCCACCGGCGGCGCGGCGCTTGTCCGCTTCGGCATAGCCGGTATCGGCGAGTTCCGCCGGGCGCGTCTTGGCGGCATCGGCGATGTTCGATTGCACCGCGCCCGGGCAGAACGCGCTGCAGATCACGCCGCGCGATTCGAGTTCGGGGCGCATGCATTCCATCATCGCGGTGACGGCGGCCTTGCCGGACGAATAGATCGTGGTTCCGCCGACCGGCACCAGGGCAGACATCGATGCGGTGCAGACGATATGGCCGCCTTCGCCATGCGCGAGCATGCGCGGCAGGATCGTGACGATGCCGTTGACGGTGCCGCCCACGTTCACGCCCATGACCCAGTCCCAGTCGGCGAATGTCGCCAGTTCGGTCGGGCCGACAACGGCAACCCCTGCATTGTTCACCAGAATGTGGATCTTGCCGAACTTCGCTTCGACCGCGTCGGCGGCTTCAGCGAATTGCGCGCGGTTGGTGACGTCAAGCTTCACTGCCAGCACATGATCGCCGCCTGCGAGTTCGGCCACGGCCGAATCGAGGTGATCCTGACGAATATCGGCGATGGTCACGTTCATCCCTGCGCCCAACAGGGCCTTGGCAATGCCGAGGCCGATGCCGCTGGCGCCGCCTGTCACGAACGCCGTTTTCCCGGCCAGATTCTGCATATGCCCTCTCCTCTTGGGGTGTCCGACAGGCCCACGAGGGGCTGCGGGAATCATTTTTCGCCTTTTCTATTCACCAGTCGGGAATTGTATGCAAGACTAACAATATCATCGCTTCGACAAGCGTCCCAAAAATGGGCCGAAGCGGTACGAGAGGAGAGCTCATGGCAGGTGTCGTCGTCGCGGCAGGTTCCGGCGTGGATGGATCGACTGGAGGTGCGTCCACCCCGGTTGTCGGTGGTGCGGAGCGGCAATGGCCGTCAACGGGGGCAGCCTATTGGGCGCTGTTCGTGATCATTCTTGCGACGTTCCTCAACTTCTTCGACCAGACCGTTTTCGGCATGCTGGCGCAGCGCGTGAAGGTTGATTTCGGGCTGACCGATGAACAGCTCGGTTTCCTTGGCGGGCCTGCAACGGTCATCTTTTTTGTGTTTGCCGGTATTCCGATGGCGCGTCTTGCCGACATCTACCCGCGCAAGTTCGTGCTGGCAGGCGGCATGGCCGCCACCGGAGTGGTCATGGGGCTGGGCGGGCTGGCGCAAGGGTTTGCGCAGTTCGTCGGCAGCCGGATGTTCCTCGGTGCGGGCGGATCGGCCCACGCGCCTGCCGCCTATTCGATGATCGCGGACTATTTTCCGCCCAAGAAGATCACCCGTGCCTTTTCGCTGCTCCAACTCGGCTTCATCGGCGGGTCCACCATCGGCGTCCTGGCTGGCGGCAAGCTCATCGTCGAACTTGCGACATGGCCCGATCAGACCGTGCTCGGCCTCCATGTCCACAACTGGCAGTTGATCCTGCTGGGGCAGGCGGTTCTAGGCCTTGGCGCCGCGGCTCTGCTTCTGACGGTCAAGGAACCGGCTCGCCTGATCGTGCTGCCCAAGGCAGCAGCCGAAGTGGCTCCGGCTGCAAGTCTGGGACAGCGCATCATAGCCTTCACTGGACTGAATGCGGCCAAGGCCATCCATGCGCGCGGCAGGGTCTATTATCCGCTGTTCATCGGTCTCGCGCTGTCTGCCATCGAGACGTTTGGCCTCGCGTTCTGGCGCGTGCCCTTCATGATCCGTACCTATGGCTGGGACGAGGCGCAGATCGGCATGGTCATGGCGCCGATGCTGCTGGTCTCGCAACTTGCGGGCATCTTCTTCGGCGGGTTCTTCGTCGAATGGCTGGCCAAGCGTTATGCCGATGCCAATGTCCGCGCCGCCACGATCCTGTTTGGCATGGTCACGATCTGCGCCATCGCTTCGCCGATGATGCCGACGGGCGAGGCTAGCCTTGCGGTAATGGCGCTGGGCGGCATGTTCGGGCTCGCAGGCGCGGTCCCGCAGAATGCCGCAATCCAGCGCATCGCACCGAATGAGATGCGCGGTCAGGTCACGGCCATCTATCTGTTCATGTTCACCTTCTTCGGCGCGATGGGCAGTTTCGTCGTCGGAACTGTGGCGCAGCGCGTGGTGGGAGTCGAAGCGGATTTGTGGAAAGCGCTGGTGATCACCGCAGGCGTTCTGCTGCCGATCGCCACCATCGCAATGTTCTTCGGCATCCGTCCTTACCGCGAGGAAGTGGCGCGTCTCGAGGCTGCGGGCCGATAAAATCGATCAGCGGGGCAAGGGGGGCGTTGACAGCGCCGCCGCCATCCCGCAATTTGTTAGTAACACAAACTAAATTCATGGGAGCTGGATGTGTCCGAAACAACTCAGATTGCCGCGCTTGAAAGCCGCCTGGCCGAACTCGAACAGCGCCTGACGGTGCGCGAGGACGAGCTTGATATCCGCAAGCTGCAGCACCTCTACGGCTACCTGATCGACAAGTGTCTCTACAACGAGACCGTCGATCTGTTCACCGACGACGGCTTCCTGCTTGATCATCCGCAACTGCAGGACATCATCAACGTCCAGCCCGATGGCGTAACCGCCTACGGCCGCGCCCGGTCGATGATGCAGGCTGGTCGACACAAGGACTACGAAGGCGATGCCCCTCATCTCAAGGCGCGCCAGTGGTGGGAAGGCGGCATCTACGAGAACACCTACAAGAAGGTGGATGGCGTCTGGCGGATGCACAGCCTGAACTACATGCCGATCTGGCACGGCCACTATGAATCAGGCTGGGCCCACACCCCGCCCGAATTCGTGCCCTTCCCCAAGGTTACCTATCCCGAAGACCCGACCGGCCCGGACGTGCTGATCGAGGACAACTGGCTGTGGCCGACGCACAAGATCACGCCTTTCCACATGAAGCACCCGGTAACGGGCGAGGAGATTGTTGCCGAGCGCTGGCAGGGTGACATCGACCGCGAGAACGCAAACAAGTAAGACTTGCGGGCGGGGGCGAGGTTCGTACCCGCTCCCGCCTGCAAATGCATGGAACTGGTAATGACCGACTATCCTTCGCTTCACATGATCATCGATGGCGAGCGTATCGCTGGCGGTGGTCGCCGCACGCATGCGGTCATCAATCCCGCCACCGGCGAGACCATCGGCGAGTTGCCGCTGGCCGATGTGGCGGACCTTGATCGCGCGTTGGAAACGGCGGCGAAGGGGTTTCGGATATGGCGTGAATCAACTCCGCAGCAGCGCGCCGCTGTTCTTCAGGGCGCGGCGCGCCTGATGGTCGAGCGGCAGGAAGACCTGGCCCGCATCGCGACGATGGAGGAGGGCAAAACCCTTCCTGAAGCGCGCATCGAAGTGATGATGAACGTCGGGCTGTTCAATTTCTATGCCGGGGAAGTCTTCCGCATCTATGGTCGCACGCTGGTGCGTCCGGTAGGCATGCGCAGCACGGTCACGCATGAACCGGTCG